>JADLAZ010000233.1 GCA_020849725.1 Chloroflexota bacterium | reverse complement strand
CACACGCTCGTCATCGCCGAGGTGCTGGCGGCTCAGGCCGAGGAGGAAGCGTTCGCCGAGACGTGGCGGCCCGACCAGGAGGCCGGCCACACGCTGCACCACCTGGGCGCCAACCTGTTCACCAGCGCCGACAAGCTCTACCGCGCCTGACCCGGGATCGCCGCGAACCGGCAGCCGCGAATAAACGCGAGTAGACGCGAGTGAATGCGAACAACGAAGATGAATGAGGAAATCGACGGTGTGTGATCGAGCGTCGCCGGTTCCCTCAGCACTGCGGTGTGAGAAGGTGAGGGAGAGGGCCCTTCCCGCTCACTCCGCCGCCGACACCTGCACGATTGCCGGCGCTGGCGCCTGGGCCAGCCCGCCGTAGCGCACGGCCCGCGCGTAGAAAGTCGTCAGCGCCTCCCGCTCGCGCTCGTTCAGGGTGTGGCGCTGCAGGCGCAGGAAGCCGCGCACTGGCCGGGTCGGCGTACCCAGCCGGGCGGCGACCTCGGCCACGATCGCTGCCTCCTGCTCTTTGGCCTGCCGCGCCGACTCGCGCAGCGCGCTGATGATAGCGGCCAGTACCGCCGGCTGGCCCTCGATCACCGCCCGCGGCGCCAGCAGCAGGTGGCTGACCCAGGGCAGGCCGGTCAGCACGAACCAGGCCCGCGCCAGGTCCTCGATCACCGCGCCCGATGGGGGCGCCGGCTTGACTTCGACCGCCTCATCGACGGCGCTGGCCGCGCCGGCTCGCTCGGCGGCCACCTCGGCCTTCGCCGCCGCCGTCGCGGCATCCTCGGCCGCCACCAGCAGCGGCAGCGCCGCGTCGCCCTCCGTCAGCCGCGCCGACGCGCCTGGCGCCGGCGTGCGCGTCATCTGCCACAGGCCGCCGGCGCCGAAGTGCTGCACGCGCAGGATGCTGGCCAGCGCCGCCGCCGCCGGCGAGGCGTCGCGCGCGTCGATCTCGATCTCGCCCAGCTCATCCGGCCGGCGCTCGCTAGCCAGCGCCACCAGGCCGCGTGGCTCGGTCGTGACCGCGATATCGGCGACGATGACGTGCGTCGCCGCCAGCCAGGCCGCGGCCAGCGGCGAGGCCAGCAGCACCACATCATCGCCACCGGCCGCCTCGACCGCCGCTGATGTGCCCCAGCGCACTGGCACGGGCGCCTCGACCCAGCCCAGGCGCAGCCCACCGGTCAGCGGCAGCAACGTCGCCTCATCTGGCAGGTGCAGTGTGACCGTGGCGCTCATCTCGTCATCCTCCCCTGGCCGGACCGGCCCCGGCGGCATGGTAGGGGCTGGCGATGGCTGGGCGCAAGCCGTCGCGCATCATCCGCCGTGGCAAAGCTGCCTGATTCCAATGGCTCAACGGCGTTTATCCTGATGCTGTGGAGATGCCACGGAAGGATTCACCTGTAAGGAGGGAACCATGGCCGGGTCAGTCCTGTTCATTGGCTGGGGTCAGCCAACGCGTGGTCGCGAGCGACAGGCCAACCAGGTGTTCGGTGAGGCGTTGCAGTACTTCGGCGGGCAGCAGCAGCAAGGCGCCATCAGCGGCTTCGAGCCGTTCAATCTCGCGCCTCACGGCGGTGATCTATCCGGGTTCCTCCTGATCCGCGGTGATGCCGACCAGCTCAACCGGTTGCAGGATGACACCGGCTTCCAGCGCCTGATCACCCGCGCGCAGCTCATCGTCGAGAACTTCGGTGTCGTGCGGGCGGTGACTGGCGACGAGTTGCAGCGACAGTTCGAACTGTTCACCGCTCAACTCGACGAGTTGACCTGAGGACGAGGCCGCACCGGCTCAGCGGACGATGGCGCCGTTGCCGGCTGGCGCGCGCGCCATCATCGGCGCGATGGTCGCGGCGAAGCGCTCGGCCACGCGCGGAGCGTCGTAGGCGGCCACGCGCGCCGCGCCCTGCCGGCCGAGGCGCTCGGCCTGGTCGCGGTTCAGCAGCAGGTCGATCAGCGCGGCGGCCAGCGCGGTCGGATCGTCTGGGGGCACCAGCCGACTCGCCTGGCCGTCGGGTGCGACCTCGGGCATGGCGGCCGCCCGGCAGGCGACAATCGGCCGACCGGCGGCCATCGCCTCCAGCAGGACGATACCGAAGCCCTCCTGGCGGCTGGGTAGGCAGAAGACGGCGCAGTCGCGATAGGCGCGCGTCAACGCGTCGAACGGCACGTGGCCGAGAAACGTCGTCGTGTCGCCCAGGCCGAGCCGGGCGTGCAATGCCCGCAGCCGGTCGGCCTCCGGGCCGACGCCGACGATGCACAACCGAGCATCGGGCACGGCCCGTAGCACGCGCGGCATCGCCCGCAGCAGCACATCGACGCGCTTGCGTGGGTAGAGATGGCAGACGGTCAAGATCGTCGGTGTCCACGCCGCCCGGTCACCGGCATCCGCTAGCGCCACGCGCCAGCGGCCGAGGTCGATCGGTTCCGGCACGACGGCGATGCGCGCCGTCGGCACGCGATAGTTGGCGGCGATGGCCTGGCGCGCATACTGACTGGTGGTCAGCACCAGTGCCGAGCGTCGCACATTCAACCGCTCGAAGCGCGACTGCACCCACAGGCTGAACCGCACTGGTCCCTGCTCGAAGGTCAACTCCTCGGCCAGCACGCCTTTGATCGAGGCGACGAACGGGCGGCGTCGGTCGAGCAGGCAGCCGTCCAGGTCGAAGCCGACGATACCATCGGGCACTGGCCGCAGCGCCGCCAGCCGCCGGCCGGCGCTGGTGTTGAACGCGAGACGCTGGACGGCGTGGCCGAGCGGCATCGGTCCCGGCGCGGGCGCGACCAGCGCGATGTGGTGCCCCTGCTCGATCAGCGCCTGCTGCAGCACGGTGACGCCAACGTAGGTGCCGCTGCCGTCGCGCACCGACAGCGGTGTCGAGGTGAGAAACACCAGCCTCACGCGACGGTGTCGATCTGGCCCGCCAGCGTCAGGTCCTGGTCGGTGAGGCCGCCCTGATCGTGGGTCGTCAGCGCCAGACGCACCCGGTTGTAGCGGATGTCAATGTCGGGGTGATGCCCAGCCGCCTCGGCCAGGTCGCCGACGCGCACGACAAACGCCAATGCCGCCACGAAATCGGGAAACTGGAACATCCTGACGATCTCGTCACCCACGTGCGACCAGCCCGGCCGGCTGGCCAGGGCCGCGGCGATAGCCGCCTCACTCAAGCCTGGCATGCTCCATCCCTCCACCTGCGCCGGCGCCATCCGGCTGTCCAGCCGCCTGGCGTTGCTCAATCCTACCGCGTCGCGCCGTGCCGTCACGGGCGCGGCGCGACGCGTGAGACAACGGTAGGCTGCGGGTAGGAAACCTGTAAGAATTCGCGCGCCCGCTGGGTCGGCCGGTGATGGCAGCGGAAACGCGGGCGTACATGTTGGTGCAGACCGTCGAGGATGGACCCTCCCACGGCAGACGAGGGAGCGCCGCCGGGTCGCTTACGTCTGGCCGATTTCGTCGTGCCCACGACCCCGTGGGAGGGGAGCGCCATGTCTCGCCATCGACGTCTGGCTGCCGCCGCGACGGTAGTCATCATGCTCGCGCTGCTGGTCGTGGGGCCGGTCGGCGGTGGCGCGGTCGGCACGCTCGCGGCCGGCGCCACGCCACCACGGGCGACCTCGACCGCTACGCCGCGCCCCGCGACGGCCACGACGAGCGCCTCGCGCACGTCGACGGCGACACCGGCCGCGCGGCTGGGCGCCGCCGATGCACCGACGCCGACCCGGACGCCGACAGTCCCGCCGACGCCGCACCCGGCCCAGCCGCCGACGCTGTGCATCACCGGCACGCTCGACAACGGCGGGGCGGAGATCTGCATCACCGGCTCTGACCGGACCGTGCGCGTGCAGCGTGGGGTCCCGCTGCGCCTGCGGCTGTTCATCGCTGGTCCGAGTGACTGGCGCTTCGACTACATTCGCCTCGGCTTCCAGGGCCAGTGGGGTGACGTGAGCGATATCAGCCCGGCGCCCCCCGGTCGCACCACCAGCAACCTGGTGGTGTGGGGTGACGACCAGCACGGCGGTGGCGGCACGATCCGCACCAACACCAACTTCCGGGCGACACTGATCATCAATGAGAATGCGCCGCTAGGTCAGCACCAGTTGACCGGCGCGTCGGCTGGCCCGCTCGGCGGCGGTACGAACTTCCAGTTGTCCGCCCAGGACGTGCCGACACCGACACCGACGCCGACCAGCACGCCGACCAGCACGCCGACCGACACGCCCACCAGCACCCCGACCGCGACCGCGACGGAGACCCCGACCGGCACACCCGAGCCGACAGTCACGCCGACTCCTGAGTCGACGGCGACGGTGACGCCGGAGATCACCAGCACGCCAACCGACACGCCGACGGTCACCCCGACTTCGGACACGACCGGCACACCGACGACGACGCCGGAGACTACGGCCACTTCCACGCCGACGCCGGAAACGCCGACCGTCACGCCCGAGACGCCGGGCACATCGACACCGACCGTCACACCGGCAACGCCGACCGCGACCCCGACTGCGACCGTGACGCCAACCACCCCGAGCAGTCCCACGGCCACGCCCGAGAACACGGCGACCGCGACGCCGGCCACCCCGACGGCGACCCCGGACACGACGGCGACCGCGACGCCGGCCACCCCGACGGCGACCCCGGACACGACGGCGACCGCGACGCCGGCCACCCCGACGGCGACCCCGGACACGACGGCGACCCCGGACACCCCGCGCACGCCGACGGCGACCCCCGAGGCGACGGCCACACAGACCAGCACACCGCTCCCGGAGACGACCACGCCGGTGCCGACTGGCACCCCGACGGCGACCCCGGAGACAACCAGTACCGCGACCCCGCCCGGCGAACTGACGGCCACGCCGACGCCGGACGTGACCGAGACGCCAACGACGACTGGCACGCCCCCGACGGCAACGGCAACGCCGGACGTGACCGCGACCTCGACCACGACGCCCACGAACACGCCCACGAACACGCCCACGAACACGCCGACGGCCACCGGCACGCCACCGACCGCGACGCCAACGACGACTGGCACGCCCCCGACGGCGACTCCGACCAATACGCCGACCCATACTCCGACTGAGACACCCACCACCCCACCAACGACCACGGAGACGCCGGTCACCGCGACCCCGACCAACACCCCGGCGACTGCCACGGCGACGCCAACGAATACCCCGACGACCACACCGACCCTTCCTCCGACCAATACGCCGACGAGTACGCCTACAGGAACACCGCCGACTGCCACGCCCACGACGACCGGCGCCCCGCCAACGGCAACACCGACCAACACGCCGACGCCGACGAGCACGTTCACCAGCACCCCGCCGCCGACGGGCACGCCTCCAACAGCCACGCCAACGACTACCGGCACGCCGCCGACGGCGCCCCCGACCAGCACGCCAATCAGCACGCCCGCGGCAACCCCGTCTCCGGGCGAGCCGAATAACGAACTGACCCCGACACCAACCAGCGCGCCGAGTGACGAGCAACTGACCGAGGTGCTGCCGATCGTGGCCAGCCCGGCGCCAACTGAAGCACCGGTACTCTCGGAGACGTTGCCACTGGACGGCGGCCCGGCGGTGCAGGTGCCGGCAGAGCTGCCGCGCACGGGTCAGGGTGGCGGCGGCAGCCTGGACCTGCTGCTTGGCCTGGGTCTGCTGGCGCTGGCCAGGGGACTGAAGCGCCGCCGCTAGCGACCCACCGTCGCGATGCGATCTGACGCCGGCCGGGACCTGGGTCCCGGCCGGCGTCATGCTGCGCGGCTGGCGTGCTGCCCAGGGTCAGCCAGCGCCGTCACGCTTCCATCTAGAAAGTTGACACGTATCGAGGCAGATCATATACTATGGCTGTCGCACTGGCGGAACGGGCGCAGCGTCCATGGCCGCCGGCGCGACACTCGCCAGCATGATAGGGGGATGCGATGCAGTCGAACCGTTTCACGCAGCAGGCGCAGGAGGCGCTGCAACGCTCGCAGGAGTTGCTCGGCGAGCTGCGCCATAACCAGTTAGACACCGAGCACGTCTTCCTGGCGCTGCTCCAGCAGTCCGATGGGCTGACATCGAAGGTGCTGGAGAAGCTGGGCGCCGATGTCGAGTTGCTGCGCCGGCGCGTGCGCGAGACGCTCGACCGCGCGCCAAAGGTCAGCCAGACCTACGGCGGCCAGATGCAGGTCTATGTCACGCCGCGCTTCCACCGGCTGCTGCAAAGCGCGACCGAGGAGGCCAACCGGCTCACCGATGAGTACATCGGCGTCGAGCACGTGCTGCTGGCCATCGCCGCCGAGCGCGAGGGGCCGTCGCAGCGTATTCTGCGCGAGTTCGGCGTCGACGAGGAGAAGATCTACCAGGCGCTGAAGGCGATCCGCGGCAACCAGCGCGTTACTGACGCCAACGCCGAGAGCAAGTATCAGGTGCTGGAGAAGTATAGCCGCGATCTGACGGCGCTGGCGCGCGCCGAGCAGCTCGACCCGGTCATCGGCCGGGACGAGGAGATCCGGCGCGTGATGCAGATCCTCAGCCGGCGCACCAAGAACAACCCGGTGCTGATCGGCGAGCCGGGCGTCGGCAAGACGGCCATCGCCGAGGGACTGGCGCAGAAGATCGCCCGCAACGACGTGCCGGAGAACCTGAAGGACCGGCGGGTGATCGCGCTGGACATGGCCGCGCTGGTGGCCGGCAGCAAGTTCCGCGGCGAGTTCGAGGAGCGCCTCAAGGCGGTCATGGATGAGATCAAGCGCGCCAAGGGCGAGATCATCCTGTTCATCGACGAGCTGCACACCGTCGTCGGCGCCGGCGCGGCTGAAGGCGCCATCGACGCCAGCAACATGCTCAAGCCGGCGCTGGCGCGCGGCGAGATGCAGACGGTCGGCGCAACCACGCTCGACGAGTACCGCAAGCACATCGAGAAGGACGCCGCGCTCGAGCGCCGCTTCGCGCCGGTCATGATCGGCGAGCCGTCGGTCGAGGACACGATCACGATGCTGCACGGTCTGCGGGCGCGCTACGAGGCACACCACCAGCTCAAGATCAGTGATGAGGCGCTGCGGGCGGCGGCGGTGCTGTCCGACCGCTACATCGCCGATCGCTTCCTGCCCGACAAGGCGATCGATCTGGTCGACGAAGCCGCCAGCAAGGCCCGGCTCGACATCTTCTCCGCGCCGCCGTCCATCAAGGCGATGGAGGAGCGGCTGACGAAGCTGGAGATGGAGATCGAGTCGGCCAGCCAGAGTCAGGACTACGAGCGCGCCGCCCGCCACAAGGCCGACAAGGTCGCGTTGCAGCGAGAGTATGACGACGCCCGCGATACCTGGCTGCGCGAGATGAACTTCGACGAGGTCGTCGACGAGGAGGACATCGCCGAGATCGTCGCCAAATGGACTGGCATCCCCGTGACGCGCATGCTGGAGGGCGAGAGCCAGAAGCTGCTGCGCATGGAGGAGCGCCTGCACGAGCGCGTCAT
>JADLAZ010000232.1 GCA_020849725.1 Chloroflexota bacterium | reverse complement strand
TCGCCTCACGCGAGCGGACGCTCCCTCCAGGTCAACTGCCCGGCGTAGAAGCCGGTCGGTCAGGTGCGCAGTACGCCCTTCACCGGGCCGAAGACGCGCAGCTGACCCGCCGGGGGAGCCGGGTAGCTACGCGGAGCCGATGCGCTCCGCACCACTCGGGCATTGATACGGTGTTTCGGTGTCCGAGACCGACCACGACACTGGTGTCTGCTGCTGGTTCTACCCTTCCGCGGTCAACGTGCGCCGCGGGCGTATAGCTCAGCCGGTTAGAGCGCAGTCCTGATAAGACTGAGGTCCCTGGTTCGAGTCCAGGTACGCCCACGTTGCATCATTTGACGGGGCCGTAGCTTAGCCGGGAGAGCGCCGCCTTTGCACGGCGGAGGTCAGGGGTTCGAATCCCCTCGGCTCCACGCCCCGTTACTGAATCCAGACATTGAGGCCATTCGCACGCGTGAGTGGCTTTTTTCGTGTGCCGGAGCGGGTTCCGGCGGTCACGCGCCGAGCGCCTCAAGCAGGCGGTCGAGTACCAGCCCAGCATCGTCGTCTGTCAACTGGCTTGGGTTGATGACGATACCACCCTCGTCGAGCGCGCCCTGGCCGACCAGGACGGGCGGCGTGCCTTCGGCCAGTGTGTTGACGAGCGTGATCGCATTGGTTCCGACCTCCGCCTCGTCCAGCCAGAGGATGAGTTGGGGAAAGAAGCGGCCGCCGACGCCGCCCGGGCGCAGCTCGGGCCGGAGGCCGGGCACGGTCCGCAGCGCCGACACCATGGCTTCCAGCCACTCCGTGAATCGGCGTGCATCTGCGGTGTGGTCGTGCGCCACGAACCGGCGTAGCGCCACCATCAGGCCGGCGATCTCCTCTTTGCCGACCTTCATCGAGCGACCTATCCCGTGGTGCGGCGGGCCAGGCAGCCGCCCCGTCTCCAGGTAGGCGCGCCGCAACGTCCACGTCTGCGGATGGACATCCATGTCCTGGTGCTGTAGGGCAACCGACTCGATCAGGTCGTGGCGCCCGCACAGAATGCCGCTCGCCTGCGGGCCACCGAGTGCTTTGCCGCCACTGAAGGTTACCAGGTCGGCCCCCGCCTCGATGAACCGGCGCAGGTTCTCGACCGGTGGCAGCGCCGCTGCGGCGTCGACGATCACCGGCAGGCCGCGCCGGTGCGCCAGCGCGATCACGTCAGACATCGGCACCGTGCCGGGACTGTGCATCACCGGATGGGCGAGCGCGACTGTCCGGTCCGTGATCGCGGCCTCGATCTGCCAGGCGAAGGTGCCACCAGCACCGGGATAGCCGAGATAGCCGGCCTCGACGATGCGCGCTCCGGCTAGCCGCAGCGCGTGGTCATAGTTGTTGCGGTGCGCCTTCTGGATCACGATCTCGTTCGGCAGGCCACTGGTGTCTGGCAACTGGTCCATCCGCGCTGGGTCCAGTCCGGCCAGACAAGCGGCGGCGGCCAGCGTCAGGCCCGCTGCCGCGCCCGCCACGACGTAGCCTGCCTCGGCGCCGGTGATCTCGGCGATCACCTCCCCGGCGCGCGCCTGAAGGTCTTCGATCCGAACGTGAGCCTGGCTGGCCTCAGCCATCGCTTCAGCGACCTCAGGCGCTAGCCGGCTACCACTCAGCCTGGTCAGCGGGCCGGCGGCGTTGATGATCGTCGGTACGCCCAGGTCGTCAAAGATGCCCATGGAGCGCTCCCGCGGCGCGCAGCGCCGCCAGCACCGGTGCAAAGGCGGCGACGCCGGCCGGCGCGTTCGGATGGAGGTGAACCTGAAGATGCGAGATTCCCTCGCCGACGAATGCGAGCAGTCGCTGGGCGATCTCGTCGGGCGTGCCAGCGATTGGCGTCGGCGCGATACCGCCGCGGGCGAGGATGATCGGGCCGGCGGCATGGCCGAGTGGGTCGACCATCACCGCTGCCGTGCGCGCCAGCGACGCCGGGTCACGGCCGACCGCGCGGCAGGCCGCATCGACGGCGTCGCGCAGCGGCGGGATCTCCGCCGGCTGATTCGTGCCGAACGCCAGCCAGACATTCCACAGGTCGGCGTGGCGGGCCGTCAGGCGCAGCATCCGCTCGCCGCGCGTGCCGATCAGGATCGGCGGACCGGTCGGGCGCGGGCCGCGCGGGCGCAACTCGCACTCGCGCGCCTGGTAGAAGCGACCAGCGAAGTCAACCCGACCATCGCGCAGCAGCCCGCGGATGATCGCCAGCGCCTCCTCGAAGCGGCTGGCACGGGCGTCGAACGGAAAGCCAAAGGCGCGGTGCTCGAACTCATTCCAGCCGGCGCCCAGTCCCAGGATCAGCCGCCCGTCGCTGATCTCATCGAGCGTGTCGGCCATCTTCGCCAGCAGCGCTGGGTTGCGGAAGCCGGTGCAGAGCACCAGTGTACCCAGCGCCGCGCGCCGCGTCACCGCCGCCAGCGCGCCAAGCATCGACATAATCTCCCACTGGCCGGTGACGGCCTGATCGGCCTGGAAAAGCAGATGGTCGGGCAGCCAGAGTGAGTGGACGCCGATCTCCTCGGCCATGCGCGCCATTGTCGCGATATCGGACCAGCGTGGGGTCGCGCCGCCCATGCGCTGCTCGGCCACTGGGAGCACCAGGCCGATCTGGAGCTGGTTGACCGCCGAGCCGGGTCCGCCAGTGTACTCCATCGCTCTCCCTCACTCGTCCAGGTTGGCCAATACGGCGCCGAAGGCAGCGACGGCCGCCAGTGTGCAGGTCGGCAGGTAGACCTGGACCTCGTCGATGCCGGCCGCAGCGAGGCCGCGCAACGTCTGGGCCAGGGCTGCCGGTGTGCCGACAATCGGTACGGGGGCGATCTCCGGCCGCACCGGGCGAAAGGCGAACGACTGATCGCCAAGCGGGTCGAGACAGATCGTCACCGACCGTGTCAGCGTCCCCGGATCGCGGCCGACGGCGAGGCACGCTACATCCACTTCCCCCATGGTCACAGGAAGCGACGCGAGTTGGTCAGGGGCAAACGCGAGCCAGGCATTCCAGCCATCTGCCAGGCGCGCTGTCGCCTGGAGCATTCGCGCACCGCGCGCGCCGACGACGATTGGCGGCCCGGCCGGTCGGGGGCCGCGCGGGCGAAGCTCACAGTCGCGCACCTGATAGAAACGGCCGACGAAGTCGATGTGTCCCTGGCGCAACAGGCCGGTGATGATCAGTATTGCCTCCTCGAAGCGGCTGGCGCGGTGATCGTACGGGTAACCGAAGGAGGTGTACTCTGGCTTGTGGTAGCCGGCGCCGAGACCCAGCACCAACCGGCCGCCGCTGATCTCGTCCGCCGTATCGGCCATCTTCGCCAGCAGCGCCGGCTCGCGGAAGCTCGTTGCGACGACCAGCGTTCCCAGCGTCACTCGCGATGTGGCGACGGCCAGCCCCGCCAGCACCGTCCAACACTCCCACTGGCCGGTTGGCGGAGCGCCGGCGAAGCGGTAGAGCAGGTGATCGGGCAGCCACAGCGAGTCGAAACCGACCGCCTCGGCCTCGCGCGCCAACGCCAGCACATCGGCCCAGCGGAGCGCGCCGGTCGCCGTGGCGCGCTCGTCGAGCGGCAGGAACAGGCCCACCCGGAGCGGTCGGTGGCTGGCTGTCACGCTCATGGCCGGCGCTGTCTCGCGGCGTGCTGCCCCATCGTCGCTACCCGTTGCTTACGACCCGTGCCGGCCGCCACGAGCGATGGCTGGTCAGCTCGACCGTGTTGCCGTCGAAGTCTTGCGTGAAGACGAAATCTGAGCCGTCCGGCCGGTGACCCGGCTCGCGCACGGTGACGCCGCCCGCGCGCAACCGGCCGACGACGGCCGAGAAATCATCCACATCGATGGCGATGTGGGTGTGCGTCGACGGGCCGCCCAGGTGCAGATGCAGTTGCTCGCCGGTCGGGAACTGGTAGAAGACGACCATCGAGCGGCCGAACCCCTCCGAGGAGACGCGCGGCAACCCCAGCAGCTCGCCGTAGTAGCGGTGGCCGCTCTCGAAGCTCGTCACTGCCAGCGAGAAGTGATGGACGCCGCGCACCTGGGTCGGAATGGCGCCGGTAGCGTAGCGCTCGGCCTCCTCGTCCCAGCCGTCGATGCGCGCGCGCACGAAGGCAACATCCTGGCCGTAGGTGCGCTCCTGGTCCGGTCCCTCATACTGCACGCACAATGGCCGGCGATAGCCGGCGCGACGCAGCACCGTCAGGATGCCGTCGAGATCGAGCTCGCCCTGCCCGAGCGCGGCCGGGCGAAACTCGCGCTTCGCGCCGACCGCGTCCTTGAGGTGGCTGTGGATGACGTAGGGCGCCAGCCGCTCGCAGGCGCGTGTCACCTCGACCGGCGTGTAGCCGAACTGGCGCAGGTTGCCGGTGTCGAGCAGCACTTTGACGTGCGACGAGTTGCAGGCCTCGAGGATGCTGAGCAGCGTATCGACGTCGTTCGTGATCGTGCTGCGGTTCTCCAGCCCCAGGAACACGTGGCGCGCGGTGGCCTCGTCGGCGACGGCGCGCAGCCCGGCGATGATGCGCCCGATGGCCGCGTCCCGCTCCAGCCCCTCCTTCGGTGAACCGACTTTGAGCGACAGCACCGGCGCCCCCAGCCTGGCCGTGACGTCGATCAGCCGGCGGACGAGCGCTACTTGCTCTTGCCAATCGGCCTCGTCGGCCTGAGCCAGGTCGTCGAATGCGCCGACGGCGACGATATCGAGACCGGCCGCCGCCGCCTGGGCACGCACTGCCGGGGCCGAGGCGGCATCCAGCGCGAGTGTGCTGCCGTACGATGTTGGCCAGGCCGAGACTTCAATAGTCTCCGCGCCTGACTGCCTGGCCCAGGCCAGGTACTCAGGGAACGGAAGATCGGCGATGCCTCTCCAGATGGAACTGGCGATGCCTACCTGCATGCGTCGGCGCCCTTTCTCATTGCGGTCCGGCCACGGCTGGAGCCGGTTGCCGTCGGGTTACCGGCCCGGCTGGTCGGTGGGCCGCGGATAGAGCGACAGGTGCGAGTGGATGCACAGCCAGCGCCCATCGCGGCGCTGCAGCACGAGTGTGGCCCGGCCGGGCCGGTCGTACCAGTCGCCTCCAGCGGTGCGGCCCTGCGAGTCCCACGGCGCTGCCACCCAGGCCAGATCGCCATCGACGCCGCAATGCACCTGCTCTAATCGGAAGGCGAAGCCGCGGGTGACACCCCAGATATTGCGCCACTGGCCGGCGACGAGTGGCTCCAAACCCTCGAGCATGCTGGCGTAGGTGCCGAAGCCGACGACATCCGGCGCGAACATCGTCATGCCGCGCTCGTAGTCGACGGCGCGCACCGCGGCCGAAAAGTCCACCAACCACTGCCGAATGTCCGTGGTCGCCTCCGCCATGGCCTGCTGCCCCCTCGCGTGCCGGCCGCCGTGCCCCGCAGGACGCGATTGTGCGCGATCGGGGGGCGGCCGTCCAGGCCCGGCGCGGCCGACACGCGCCGGCAGTTGCCGGCGCCCGCCTGGCGCGGCATGATGCGGCCACGAGGGGCACACGTCCCCGGGCATGGCGACCGCGTGGAGCGTGGGAGGGAGTGCGCATGCCATCGATCGAGCAGGAGCGACTGGCGAAGGGTGGCGCTGCCTGGCGGCTGTGGGGGCCGTACCTGGCCGAGCGCGCCTGGGGCACGGTGCGCGAGGACTACAGCGAGAACGGGGATGCCTGGGGGTCTTTCACGCACGATCATGCTCGCTCGCGCGTCTACCGCTGGAATGAGGACGGCCTGCTCGGCATCTGCGACGAACAGCAGCGCTTGTGCTTTGCGCTGGCGCTCTGGAACGGTCGCGACCCAATCTTGAAGGAGCGGCTGTTCGGTCTGACGAATGAGGAGGGGAACCACGGCGAGGACGTCAAGGACTACTACTACTACCTCGACTCGACGCCGACCCACTCGTTTATGCGAGCCCTTTACCGCTATCCCCAGGCCGCCTTCCCCTACGCGGCGCTCGTCACCGAGAACCACCGCCGCGGGCGAGATGAGCCAGAGTTTGAGCTGATCGACACCGGTGTCTTCGATGATGACCGCTACTGGGACGTCACAATCGAGTACGCGAAGGCGGCGCCGGACGACATCCTGATCCGCCTGAGCGCTGTCAATCACGGTCCCGACGTGGCCGACCTGCATCTGCTGCCGACGCTCTGGTTCCGCAACACCTGGAGTTGGGGCTGGGTGGAGGACGCCGTGCCGCGCCCACGCCTGCAGGCGGTGGCGGGCACGCTGGACGACGCGCGCGTCATTATCGCCGACCACGCCACACTGGGCCGCTACCGCCTGGTGTGCGATGGCCGGCCCGCGCTGCTGGTGACCGAGAATGAAACGAATAGGGAGCGGTTCTACGGCGTGCCTAATCCAACTGCCTGCGTCAAGGATGGTATCCACGAGGCAGTGATCGCCGGTCGGCAGGATGCCGTGAGCACGGATGGCGTCGGCACGAAGGCCGCGGCGCACTACGTGCTGCGGGCGGCGCCAGGTGATACCGTGGTGGTGCGCCTGCGGCTGACACGGGCCGAGAGCGCACTGCCAGCGGACGACGCCTTCGCCGATTTCGATGTCCTGCTGGCGCAACGCCAGGCCGAGGCAGACGCCTTCTACACCGAACTTCAGCCGGCAACGCTCGACACTGACGCCCGGCGTGTGCAGCGGCAAGCGTTCGCCGGTCTGCTCTGGTCGAAGCAGTTCTACCATTTCGACGTGGACAAGTGGCTGCGGGGCGATCCGGCTCAGCCGGCGCCGCCGGCCGAGCGCTGGCAGGGCCGCAACCGCGATTGGGTTCACCTGAACACGGCCGACGTGCTGTCCATGCCGGACACCTGGGAGTACCCGTGGTTCGCCGCCTGGGACCTGGCCTTTCACTGCATCGCGCTGGCGCTGGTTGACGCCGACTTTGCCAAGACGCAGCTCGACCTGCTGGGACGCGAGTGGTACCAGCATCCGAATGGCGAGGTGCCGGCCTACGAGTGGAACTTCAGTGATGCCAACCCGCCGGTGCTGGCCTGGGCGGCCTGGCGGGTGTACAAGATCGACGCCCGGCGCTCCGGCCGGCGCGACCTGGCCTTCCTGGAGCGCACGTTTCACAAGCATCTGCTGACCTTCACCTGGTGGGTCAACCGCAAGGACGAGGCGGGCAACAATGTCTTTGGCGGCGGGTTCCTCGGCCTGGACAACATCGGCATCTTCGACCGCAGCGCACCGCTGCCCAACGGCGGCCACCTCGAGCAGAGTGACGGCACAGCCTGGATGGGCATGTTTTGCCTCAACATGATGACGATCGCGCTGGAGTTGGCGCTGCACAACCGCGTCTACGAAGATATTGCCACCAAATTCTTTGAGCACTTCCTCTACATCGCCTACGCGCTCAATCAGGTGTCGACCGCTAACATCTCCCTCTGGGATGACCAGGATGACTTCTTCTACGATGTGCTATCGCTCGGACCAGGGCAGAGCCGGCGGTTGGCGGTCCGGTCGATGGTCGGGCTCGTGCCGCTGTTTGCTGTCACGACGATTGAGCCGACGCTGCTGGTGGCGCTCCCTGAATTCCGCGTCCGGCTGGAGTGGTTTCTGCGCCATCGCCCGCACCTGGCGGCGCTCATTTCGCGCTGGCATCAGCCCGGTATGGGTGAGCGGCGGCTGCTGGCGCTCTGCCGCGGCCGGCGCATGACACAAATCCTGCGCCGAATGCTTGATGAGACCGAGTTCCTGTCGACGCACGGCGTGCGAGCGCTGTCGCGCTGGCACCTGGACCAGCCGTATCAGTTGCACATCGATGGTGCTGACCACACCGTGCGCTACGAGCCGGCCGAGTCGCGCAGTGGCCTGTTCGGCGGCAACTCTAACTGGCGCGGTCCGGTTTGGATGCCGGTCAACTTCCTGCTGATCGAGTCGCTGCAGCAATTCCACCATTACTACGGCGACGACTTCACCGTCGAGTGTCCGACCGGCTCAGGGCGATTCTTGACGCTCCGCCAGATCGCCGATGAGCTATCACAGCGGCTGATCAATCTGTTCCTGCGCGACGAGCATGGCCGGCGACCCGTCTTCGGTGGGGCCGAGAAGTTTCAAACGGACCCGCGCTGGCGCGACCACCTGCTCTTCTACGAGTATTTCCACGGCGACAACGGCGCGGGACTGGGCGCCAGCCATCAGACCGGCTGGACCGGGCTGATCGCCAAGCTGATCCAGCAGCAGGGACAGCAGGCCGATGATCTTCACCCGACATTGGCGGCCCACTCCGGTTCGGCGTCGGGAGAGCGTGGTAGACTGGCGATCAGTGGACGGACCACTGGGCCGGGTGGAAGGGCGAACTCGTGGCGACGACGGACGACCCGGCCGAGCAGTTGACCGTCTACCTGACGCAGGCGATCGGGCGGGCGGCCGGCGTCTTCAGCAACCGCCCGCCGGTCGATCCGCAGCACGCGCTGGCGCTGGGCGAAGCGGTGGCGCTGTTCAACCTGGCCGACGAATTCGGACTCGTGGCTGCCGTGCGCGCAACCGTCGACGCCGATCTGGGCTACGACGTCTATGCCCGCCTGTCGGAGGCGATGAAGACCTATTACCTCGGTCAGGCGGCGCGTCCGTCCGGTAGCCCGCCGGGTCGCCCGTCTGGTCAATCACGACCGCCGCACCGGCCGCCGCGTTCTCCGGAGTCGCGCTTTCGCGACGGCCGCCCGCGTCCGGCGCCATGACCGGCCGGATTATCCTGACCAACGCGCGCGTCGTTACCGGTGATCGCGTCCTGGAGGGCGGTTCGGTCGTCGTGACCGGCGAGTGGATCGAGGCGGTCGAGCCGGCGACTGTGGCAGCCGGCCCTGGCATCGTCGATCTTGGTGGGCGCTGGCTGCTGCCTGGCCTGGTCGATCTGCACGACGACGTGTTGGAGATGGAGATCAACCCGCGGCCACGGGCCGAGTTCGACCCGGTGCTGGCGCTGCTGAGCCTCGATCGCCGACTCGCCGCAGCCGGTGTCACGACGCAGTACCACGGCGTCTCATTCGCCGAGCAGCCGGCGATCGGCCGCACGCTGGCCGGCGCGCGAGCCGTGTGTGCGGCGGTACACGCGCTGCGCGCGTCGGACGTGGCCTGCGTCGAGCATCACGTGCTGCACCGGTTGGAGGTGCGCACGCCCGGCGCGCTGGCGGCGCTGCTGGCGGCGCTGCCGGCGGAGCCGGCGCCGCTGGTGTCAGTCGACGATCATGCCCCCGGACGCGGCAAGATGGCCGACCCGGCTATCTTCCGGGCCTACCTGCGCCGCTACCTGCCGCGCGAGACGACGGACGACGAGTTGGAGGAGCACGTCGCGCGGGTGCAAGCGGAGACGGCGGCGACTGAGCCGCTGGTGATCGAGAGCCTGACGCGGCTGACAGCGCTGCGGGCCGAGAGTGGGCTGACACTCGCCTCGCACGACGACGACAGTGCTGAGCGCGTCGAGGCGCTGCACGCTGCCGGCTGCCGCATCTGCGAATTTCCGCTCGCCGCGGAGGCGGCCGTGCGAGCGCGGGCACTCGGCATGACGATCGTGATGGGAGCGCCGAATGTCGTGCGTGGCGGCTCGCTCACCGGCCGCAACGGCGCACTGGCGATGCTCAGCGACAACCTGCTTGACATCCTGGTCGCTGACTATCACCCACCATCACTGCTGGCAGCGGTGTTCCGGATCGTGGCGCTGGGGCTGCGCGACCTGCCGGCGGCGGTGCGGCTGGTAGCGAGCGCCCCGGCCGTCGCCGCTGGCTTGCCAGACCGCGGCCGGCTGGCGCCGGGCCTCCGGGCGGACCTGGTCGCGGTCGAGGTGCGCGGCGACTGGCCGGTCGTGGCGGCGACATGGCTGGCGGGCGTGCGCCGCTACGCCGCCGGCGCGGCCGCCGCGGCAGCGTTCGGCTGAACGGCGGCGGCCGGACCTGCGCTACAGGCGCAGAACACCGGCCTCGATCAGCGCCTGGGCGACCAGCACCAGGCCGGCGGTGGTGACCAGCAGGGCGCTGCCAACGGGCAGGAGGCGCAAGGCGCGACTATCGACCGGCATCCGGGCGAAGAGCTGGCCGGCCATGACGAGCAGCAGGCCGATGCCGGTCAACACGGCCGCCAGCCCGGCGCTGAAGGCCACAATCAGCAGCAGGCCGAACCCGACGCGATGCAGCGCGATGGCGCCGAGCAGCACGACCAGCGCCGACGGGCAGGGCACCAGGCCACCGGAGATGCCCAGCGCCAGCAGACCGCGCCAGCTCAGCCGCTCGGGTAGCTGATGGGTGTGTCCGTTTGGCCCGTGGTCGTGGCCGGCCGCGAACCAGCCATGGGAATGGGGCGCGTGGTGGTGGCTGGCGTCGTGGCCATGGTCGTCGTGTTGGTGATGATCGTGATCGTGGTCGTGGGTATGCCAGTCGCCGTCGCCATGGTGGTGCGCCGCCGCCACCGGCGCCGTGGCCGGCACGAGCCGCGCCGTGCCACGCGGCCGGCGCAGCAGGTCAGCCAGTCGCGCGCGGGCCAGCCCAAGGCCGATGACGACAACCAGCACCCCGGACACGGCGCTCAGCCAGGGAAAAAGCCGTTCCGGCAGCACATACTGGGACAGGAACAGCGTCACCAGCCCGAGCGCGAAGACACCGATCGTGTGGGTGATCGTCACGGTCACACCAAGGGCGACTGCGTGTCGCGCCGTGCCGCGCGCCCCGACCAGGTACGCTGCCACGACCGTCTTCCCATGCCCTGGTGAAAGTGCGTGAACTGCGCCCAGGCCGAAGGCTAGCAGCAGCGCCAGGGCGATCGCCATGGGCGTCAACTGGTCGGCCGTCACCAGCGCGCCGACGGCATCCGTGACGCGGGCGACCGCTGGCGCCGCGGCGCTGTCCACGAGCGCCGTGGTGGCGGCCGGCCGCGCCGTGACCCGGGCCTGGCGCACGTCAAGCGGACTGGCAAGAAGGTCGTCCGGATAGGCGCGCAGGTCGTCGCTGGCATCAGTGGTCGGCACGGTCGCGTCAGCGAGCGCGCGGCCGGCGCCGGCTCGGGCGACGATCTCACGCCAGCCGGGCCGGTCTGGCTCGTTGCGGTCGACGATCTCGACCGTCACCGGTTCGTCGGCCGGCAGCGGCGCGATGAAGGTCGCCTCGAGGCGCAGCGTGCGCAGGCCGCCCTGCCCGGGAGGCAAGGTCAGCACCTGTCCATCGATACTGAGCGTCACTGGCGCGCCGTTGACTATGACGCGAAGACCATCGCGGATGCCGGCGCTGCGCCGGGCCGCGTAGGCAGCCAGCTCGGCATCGGCGAGCGTGCCGTCGCCATTCACGTCGAGTGCCTGGGTCTCCTGAAACGCCGGCACTTCGGCGACATCGAGGATGTAGCGCACGAGCAGACGGTCGGCGCCAACCTCAAGCCGGCTGAGGCGATTGACCGAGAAGGCGCCGAGTGGGTGCGCGGCGGTCGGCAGCGCGGTCATCGCGACCGCGACCAGCGCCAGTATGAGCGATGCCGCGCGAGCGATCAGGCGACCATGTTGATGGAGCATGCGGTGGCGCCTCCGTGCGTGAAGGGATAATGCGGCGATACCGGTCACGCGGCCCGCCCGGTCGTGACCTGGCGCAGCGCGGCCAGTTCCTGGCGGGCGCGTGGCGCGTCGAGCGGCGAGAAGGCGGGGTTGATCGCCAGCGCCTGCTCCAGATGCTGGATCGCGGTGGCGTAGTCGCCGCGCGCCTGGGCGATCATGCCGGCCTGATAGTGGTGGCGCGCATCTCGTGTGCCGAGGCGCAGCGCCTGCTGGCTAGCTACACTCGCCTCGTCGAACTGGCCGGCCTGGTACAGGCCCCAGGCGAGAATGCCGGCGGCACCGATCGTCGGCCGCTCGGCCAGCGCGGTGCGGACGCGGCTGATGGCGTCCGGCAGGTTCCGACCGCGGTCGACATCGAAGCGTGCCAGGTCGAGGTCGAGGTCGACGCCGTTGGCCTGGTAGAGAGCGCCAATGGCGCGCACAAGGTCGTCCTGTCGGTCGGCCTCGGCCGGCTGGCCGGTCGCTCGGTAGAGGTCGGCCAGCGCGATGACGTACTCCGGCAGGGGCAGCGCATCGACGACGTCCCGCAGCAGAGCGATTGCCCGGGCGCTGTCGCCGCGCGCGGCGGCGACCCGGGCGATGCCGGCCTGGGCCGGCTTGTAGCCGGCGCTGAACCGGAGGGCGGCCTCGTAGGCTCGCTCGGCATCGTCGAATCGGCCGGCGTTGAAGGCGAGGTGACCAAGCTGGACGTAGGTGTAGGCGGTGTTCTCGCCGTAGGGTGCGCCGGCATTGGCGGCCATCTGCATCGCCTCGATCGCGCCGTCGACGTCGCCGAGCAGCTCGCGGGCATAGGCAACGCGGGCATATGACGACATATCCGGACGAAGATCGACCATGCGCTGGAAGGTTTCGAACGCATCATCGTAGCGGCCTATTTCAACCAGGCCATCGCCGATGACGCCGAGCGTGCGGGCCTTGTACTCGTTCAGCGCCAGCGAGCGCCGGCCCCAGTCGATGGCCTCGGCGAAGCGGTGGCGGGCCAGCGCTAACTCGCCGAGACTGGTCAGGGCGTCGGTATCGTCCGGATTGAGGCCGATGGCAGTGTGGAGGACGCCGTCGGCACGGCTATACCAGCTCGGGTCGGCCGTCTCGCGCGCCTTCTGGAGATAGGCCGCGCCGAGCAGACTGTGGACGCGGGCCTCGTTCGGCCGCTGGCGAGCGTATTCCTGAAGTGTCGCCACCAGCGCATCGGTCGACGACTGTGACGCCTGCACGGCCGCGCGCAGCACGCGAGTGGCGTCGTCCTGCTGGCGCAACTGGTCGGCCTGGCGCGCCTCATACAGCGCCAGGCCTCCGGTTGTCGACACGCCGACCACGATCAGCAGGGTGACGCCAGACACCAGGAGTACCAGAGAGCGCGGTAACCGTCTGATCATGGTCGATGGCCTCCATGCTTGTGTCGGTGGGTCGGGTTGGGGGCATCAGGCGGCGCGACAGCATGGTGCGGAGGGCCGACCTCACCCGTCACGCCGCCCAGTGCTCGCTAGTCCGCCTCGGTCGCGCTGTGCGGCGTCGGCAGATACGGGAAGGACGACAGGAAGGGGATCGCCTCGGGCGTGGTGGCGGTGACGCCGTCGCCGAGCCGACCGATGGTGCTGCTTGAGCCGAGGGCATTGTTGCAGGGCAGCGTTGGCCCGAAGCCCTCACTGGCGCCGGTGCAACTGTTGAAGATGACCGCCGACAACTCGACATCGACGACGTCGTCGACCGGGCGGCGGCCGTTGGGGAAGCCCTGGACATCGCCGCCCAGGACGCCGAAGTCGTTCGGCGACGCGGTGACGTCGATGGCCGTGTTCAGGCGCAGCATCTCACCGCCGCGCGTGAGCGCGGCCGGCCGGGTCAGACCAGGGATGCCGGTCACGAAGATCTGCACCAGATCGCCGCGCTGCTGGGTGAGCGCGCCGACACCATAGAGGAAATTGAGGATCGCCGCCAGGCGCGGCTTGAGGACGTAGCCGCCGAAGTTCGCGACGTCATCCTTTGGCTCGCTGGCGTTGAACTTGTCCTTGTCTTTCGCACCGATGACGACCTCGTTGACCAGCGGCATGCCCAGCCGCGACACCTGCACGAAGTTGCCGGTGGACTGGCGCACGTTGCCGGGGCGGATGATGGTCGTGTTCTGGCGACTGGCGGTGGTCCAGATGCCAATCACGGGGTCGGCGCCGCTCGGGTTGGCCAGGCGGCCGATGGGAGCTTGCAGCGCCAGCGTCGTGACGTTGAACTCGGCGGTATCGTTTGCGGGCGTGCCGAAACCGAGCGTTGCCAGGCGGGCAAGATCGAACACCTTGGACAGGTCGACGAAGAAGCCTTCCTGGCGCGGGCCGACGAAGACCTTGCCGCCATCAGTGGTGCTCTTGATGGCCGAAGCGGCGATAGCCTCGTAGTTGGCGTTGGCCGTGGCTTCATCACAGGGTGCCGGGTCGGCCGGGCTGGCGTCGGCCGGGCCACCACCGCAGTACGACTGCTTGCCGACGAAAGCCGGTGCGACCTGGCCGCTGGCGACGAGCGTGCGCGTGCCGCGCGTCCCGTCCGGCCACCAGGCGCCGCGTGTCTTGTCGACGTCGATGCGATACAGGTCATAGTACTGGCGGAACAGCAGGTTGGGCGACTGCAGCCCGGTGATCGGTCCCTGGTTGTACAGGTAGGTGTCGCCGGCCGGGAACAGGCCGGCGATGCGCTGGGACCGGAAGCGCCACTGGTAGACGATATCCGCCTCGGCGTCGCCAGTGTTGTCGATCTTGATCGAGTACAGGACGTCATCGGCGGGGTGGTGGAAGTTCGGCCCGCCGTAGCGCGCCTGGAGGGGGATGTAGTTGGCCAGGATGGTGATGCTCGACGGATCGTCGGGACTGCGGAAGGCATAAAGGTCGGTGCCGTCGGCCGTTGGGTCATTGGCGATCAGTGGCGCCTCGCGGTGACTGGAGGCGCCGACCAGCGGCGCGAGCAGCCCGGCGGCCAGTGGCGCGATGAGCGCGACCACGAGGCCGAAGGCGACGAGTGCGTTCTTGCGCATGGGAGTGCTTCCTTGCCTTTCGATCGGGCGCTGCTCGGCCCGGTGACCGAGCGCAACGAGTCGGGAGCGAAACTGGCCGGCCGCGTCGACCGGTCCGGGTCGTGATGGTCGGGTGGCCACCTCCTTGCTGCGTCATGGGTCGCTGGTCATCCAGGCGACCGAGCCGTGTGCTGCTCCGACCGCCAATACGGAGGCCGATCGCCGATCGATCATTCGGGGCGCCTCGGTTTCCACCGGCGCGCCGCCCGCGCCGCTCGTCACCGCGAGGCAGGTACGCCGGCACGATGCTCGCGTCCGCTTCGCGCCGGATGCGGCGCGCTGGCGAGCAGTGCGCTAGCCACCGGGCCGCCTGACCCGTTTTCGCCCCGCCCGCTGGCGGACGAGCATGTGTCAGGCGTTGCCGGCGGTGAGTGGCGCCTGGACCATGATGGGGCCAGTCGGCCGAGGGCTGCCGCCGAGCGGCTCGAGGCTGACAGCCAGCGCCTGGTAGCGACTCAAGTCGGCCTGCAGGCGGGCGGCGGCCTGGTGTGGCGCGGTCGGCAGCAGGCCGGCGCTGACGGGCTGGCCATCCTGGATGAACCAGACCTGATAGGCGCGGTCCGGTGCCACAGCCGGCAGATTGGCGATCGTCAGAAAAGCGGCCTGCTGCTGTGGCACGAAGACGACCTCACCGGTCGCATTCGGCGCGTCGCTGGTGCCGCTGACGGTGTAAATCGTGACGCGCGGCTGGGCCTGGAGCAGGGCTATCTGCGCCTGACTAGCGACCAACTGGCCCTGGAGCTGCTGGGTGGCCGACCGCTGCTCGGCGAGTTGGCCGCGCAGCACGGCGGACCAGGCGCCCAGACCCAGTGCGGCGACGAGCAGCGCCGCGGCCATGGCCGCCCAGGGCGCGGGACGCCGATGCCAGGCCAGCGGCGCTGGCCTGGGCGTGGGCGGCCGAGATGCCGCCGCCGAGACGCCGGCAGCGGCAGTGAGGACGCGGCCGCGCAGATCAATCGCCGGCTCGCGCTCGTCGGCTACCAGCAGCAGGTGGTCCACAACGGCCTGGAAAGAGGCTAGCTCTCGATGCTGCGATGGGTTGGCCGCCAGCCATGCATCAACGGCGGCGCGCTCATCGTCATCGACGATGCCGAGCGCGTAGGCCGGCAGGACTGCGGCCTGGCCGCCGGGCATCTCCGGCGGTGGCGTGTGATTGCTGTTGTCAGGTGTCTCTGCCATGCGTCGTTAAGCCTTCCCCCGTGTGCACGACTGCCGCCGGCATCAGGCACTCGCCCAGGCTTCGGTACCCTGCAGCAGGGCGCGGAGCTTGTGCATTGCCATCCGTATGCGTCCCTTGACGGTGCTCAGTGGCACGCCCATAGCGGCCGCGATCTCCGGTTGCGAGTAGCCACCGAAGTAGGCCAGTTCGATCGTGCGCTGTTGCTCGGCCGGCAGCGCCGCCACCGCCCGCCGGATCGCTTCGCGCTCGACATTGCCGGCGACGGTCTGCCAGGTGTCAGCCACGGACAGTCGCTGCTCGACCAGATCGATCTGGACATCGAACTGGCGGTTGGCGCGGCTGCGCACAACGTCGATGGCTCGGTGATGGACGATCGACAGCAACCAGGTGCGGACGGCGCCGCGCCGAGGATCATAGCTCGGCGCCTGCCGCCAGACGTTGACAAATGCCTCCTGGACGACATCCTCGGCGGCGGTGGCATCGCCCAGAATGCGATAGGCCAGGCCGTAGGCGAGGCGGCTGTACCGATCGTAGAACTCCTCCAGGGCGCGCATGTCGTGCTGCTGCAGACGGGCCAGGAGCGCCGCATCGATGGCGGCGTCGGTCGCGCGCTGCGTCGTGACCGGCGGGTTGCTGCCGGCGGGCGCGCTGTCATCCTGGTTCGCCTCGGACCCGGCTGCTGCCATGTGGTGTGCCATGCCCATCGGTCCCTCCTGCCCAGCGATGTGATCGCAACCGGGTGATCGGGGCCGGGACGCGCGCGGGGCGTCGACACGGACGGCATCGATCGTGACGGTCGCAGTGTCATGCTGGAACCAGGATGCCAGGGACCTCCTACACCGGTCATACGTGCGCCTTAACCAACCCCTACAGGGCGGGCAATCGCCTTAATGCTGGCGGTCGGCCAGCGCCAGCCGACGTGTCGCCTGCTTGAACCGTGGTACGGATGGGCGGGACCATTCGATCATCAGACGGCGCAGTGGCTAGAAGGTGACCCAGCCGCCGGTGACATTGACGGCCTGACCGGTCATGTAGCCGGCCATGTCGGAGGCAAGGAAGGTGATGACACGGGCGACATCGTCAGGCGTGCCGCCGCGCCCCATTGGCACCTGAGTGATGCGCTCGCCCCAGGTCTCACCTTGCTGCTTGCCCATCATGCCGCCCCACTCGATGTCGATCATCTGCCACATCTCAGTATCGATCATGCCGGGGCAGACGCAGTTGACGCGCACGCCGTGCGGCGCGGTAATGCGCGCCCAGGTCTTGGTGATGGCAATAACGGCGGCTTTGCTGGCATTGTAGTGTGGCGTCACGGGCGTCACGGCCAGCTTGCCGGCCGCAGAGGCGAGGTTGACGATCGCGCCCTGACGACGCGCGATCATACCTGGCAAGACGAGCTGGGACATGAAGAAGACGGCTTTGGCATTGATGGCCATCATGCGGTCCCAGTCGGCCTCGCCCAGCTTGAACGGGTCGATGATCTGCTGAATGCCGGCGTTGTTGACCAGGATGTCGACCGGGCCAAGCCCGGCGCTGGCGGCATCCAGGATTGCCTGCCGGCCGGCGGCCGACCCGACATCGCCAGCGACGCTGATGGCCTGCCGGCCGAGATTGCGCACCTCGCCGGCGACGGCGGCGGCAGTATCGGCGTTGACGTCGGCGACGGCGACATCGGCGCCGTGCCGCGCCAGCTCCAGGCAAATGGCGCGTCCAATCCCCCTCCCGCCACCGGTGACGATGGCCCGCCGGCCCTCGACCAGCCCCTCCATGCCCTGCCCCCTTCTGCCGACCGATCGCGGAACCACCCCCCGTGGACCGGTCGTCGGCATGCGCCGATCATACCACCGGCGCCAACGCCTACCGCGCCGGCCAAGCCCGCCACCAGTGGTACAATCGTCCATGCCCTGGTTGGCCGACGCCCGGTCATCCGGCGGCGCGAGCCCGTAGCTCAGTGGCAGAGCATCCGACTTTTAATCGGGTGGTCGTGGGTTCGAATCCCACCGGGCTCATGGCAAGAAGTCCCCGCCACGGCAGGGAGTTTCGCATTTCTGGAGATGGACGAAGCCGGCTACATCGGCGCGAGTCCACCTTATCGTCCACCTTACCGATCCGACAAGAGCGGACCCCAGCTTGCCGGCTGACCGCGGCATCCCGCGCGAGGCGCCCGGCTTGTCACCAGTTCTGCCCCCGTCCAGCCGGGTCGGATTGGGAAATAGATAATCAACTGCATCAGGATTGGCCATAGGCCTATCTGGTGCCACGGTTTCGACCCGGTGGGCCCCTCGCTGTGTATGGGTCACCGTCAATGTGCAAACTTGGCTGAGGCGCGTGGTTCTCTCATGTGCCTGACCGCGAGCGCCGGCCCGTCCCTCCCAGATCAGGGGGCCGGGCCGGGATGTGCTATCCGGCCGCCAGCAGCGCCGGGACCGCCTCCTCCCCCTGTGGCTGTATCTTGACCAGGCTCTCGACGCAGAGATAGCGCCAGATCACCTGCCACTTCTCGTGCTGCTCCAGCACGACTGCCCCGACCAGCCGCACGCCCGCAGCCTCGTTCGGGAAAATGGCAACCACGTCCGGCTGTAAGATCCGACGGAGAAGTGATCCGGGGGCCGAGGAGCAGGTAGCCCAGCCGCTGCCGTAGTACAACCGCCGCCGAGTGGCGGGGAAAGGTGCTGCGACGGATGGAACGGAGTGCGATCAAGGTGCTGGCCAAGCGCGGCAAGAGCCAACGGCAGATTGCCCAGGACCTCGGGCATAGCCGGGTGACGGTCCGGCGGGTGCTGGCCGAGCCGGTCGACAAGCAACCGGCGCGCCGCCGGCGCGCCTCCAAGGTGGACGCGTATCAGACCCAGATCACGGCGTGGGTGAAAGAGGGCCTGAGCATCGTGCGCATGCTCGAACTCGCCCGGGCCGACCCCGAGCGGCCCTACCCCGGCGGCCGGAGCGTCTTCAGCGACCACGTCCGGCGCATCCAGCTGGAGTTGGAGCGCGCCGAGGCGGATGTGGCGGTCCGCTTCGAGGGGCTGCCGGCCGAGTACCTCCAGGTCGACTGGGGCGAGGTCCGCGACTTCCCGTTCACGCAGGCGCCGCCCGGCACGCGCTACTTCCTGGCCTGCCGGCTCAAGCACAGCCGCTGGGCCTGGGTGCGCTTCACGACGGACATGCGCCAGGAGACCCTGTTCCGCGGGCTGGTCGACTGCTTCGTGGCGCTCGGCTTCGTGCCGTGGGTGCTCGTCTTCGACAACATGGCCACCGTCACCAGCGGGCGCGACGCGGCCAACCAACCGATCTGGACGCCAGCGCTGCTGCAGCTGACGGCCGAGTTCGGCTTCCACCCCGAGGCCTGCGCGCCCGGGATGGGCCAGCAGAAGGGGGCCGTCGAGCGCCTCATCAACTGGACGAAGACCAATTTCCTGGTCGGCCGGTCGTTCGCCGACGACGCCGACCTGGCCGACCAACTCGCCGCCTGGCTGGCGTACGCCAATACCCGCCCGTCGTCGGCGACGGGGACGCCGCCGGTCGAGGCGCTGGGGCGCGAGGCGGCCCAGGGTGGGCGGCTGCCGGCGACGGCGGCCGACTACGGGCTGCTGCTGGCCGGGCAGGCGTCGGGCGAGGCGCTGGTGACGGTCCTCGGCAACCAGTACTCGGTGCCGGTCGCCCACGCCCGGACGGCGGTGACCGTCCGGCTGCACCGCGACCGGGTCCGCCTGTTCCGGGGGACGGACCTAGTCGCCGACCACCCGCGCGCCCTCGACGGCGCCCGCCGCCGCGTGGTCGCGGTCGAGCACTACGCGCCGCTGTTCGCCGCCAAGCCCCGCGCGCAGGTGATGCTCTACCGCCAGGCGCTGCTGGACTTGGGCGGGCCGGCCGAAGCCTTCCTGACCGAGCTGTCGCGCCGCCACCGCGCGCACCTGGGGCCGCAGGTCCGGCAGGTCTACGCCCTCTACCAGGCGCATGGGGCCGGCGAGGTGCTGGCGGCGATGGCGCTGGCGGCGATGGCGCCTGGCGGCCCAGGCCGCCAGCATCAGTGCCGAGGCGCTCGCCGGCCTGCTGACGCGGCCCCAGCCGGCCCGGCCGGTCGCGCCGCTGGTGCTGCCGGGCGTCCCCAGTCAGGCCGACCTTGACCGACCGCTGAGCGTGTATGAGGCCCTGGTCCTGATCGACGAGGCGGTCGACGCGCCGGCGGCCGGGCCCGCCGGGGCCGCGGCGCGGGCGGAGGTGGCCTGATGCCGGTCCACCCGAGCATCCTGCTGGAGCATCTGGGGCTGGCCACCGCCGCCGCCGTCAGCCAACCGTGGCTCGACCGCGCCGCCGCGGAGGAGTTGAGCTACGCCGACTTCCTCGAGGGCCTGCTGGAGGAGGAGGTCGTGGCGCGCACGACCGCCGCCACCGAGCGCCGGCTGCGCGAGGCCGCCTTCCCCTACGCGGCCAGCATCGAGCAGTTCGACTTCCGCTTCCGCCCCGACCTCAAGCGCCAGCTGGTGCTGCGCTACTTCGACTCGGGCCTCGTCACCCAGGCGCTCAACCTCGTCCTGGTGGGGCCGCCGGGTCTGGGCAAGACGATGCTCTCGATCTGCGTGGCCACCCGCCAGGTCCAGCTCGGCTCGACCGCCCGCTTCGTCACCGCCCAGCAGCTGGCCTACCAGTTGGGCCGGGCGACGACGGCCGTCGGGCGGCGCCGGGTACTCACGCCGCTGCTGGCCTGCGACGTGCTGGTGCTGGACGAGCTGGGCTACCTGCCGACCGAGCCGAGCTTCGGGCCGGCGCTCTACGAGCTGGTCGCCGGGCGGGCCGGTCGGCGGCCGACGCTGATCACCTCCAACAAGAGCCTGACCGACTGGTCGCTGGTCGTCCAAGACGCCTCGCTGGCGGCGGCCGTGGTCGATCGCCTCGTCGAACGGGGGCAGGTCTTCTATCTGAAAGGGCCGTCGTGGCGCGCCCGCGGCCGGACGCCGGACGGGCAACTCGACCCGGCGGCGGCCGGCTAGGTGGATCACTTCTGGCCCGGATCCGGGGTGGATCAGTCTTATCCCGGATCGCCCGGAACCCGGACCCCCTCAGCCCGGCGCCGACGACGGGCCGCAGCCCGGCGCCGACGACGGGTCGCCAGCGCTGCCGCGCTGGCGTTCGCTCCCCCATCGAGGAGGTTGACTGGGCGCCGACTGGCTCGCCTCCAGATGCGAGACGTGGTGGCAGTGGCGGGGCGCCTGCTTTTATCCCGGCCCCTGGATCACTTGACAACCGACACCGACAGCCAGCAAGGCCGGTCGGGTGCTGGACCTGTACGCCGGCTGGTGGGAGGGCCAGTCCTTGACCGCTGACGACTATGTGCTCAGCGCCGATGAGAAGACCAGCATCCAAGCGCGCCGCCGCTGCCATGCCAGCGTCGCGCCGCTCCCCGGCCAGGTGATGCGCGTCGAGCACGAATACGCGCGGGGTGGGGCGCTGGCGTACCTGGCCGCCTGGGACGTGCGGCGGGGTGGGGTCATCGGGCGGTGCGAGGGGCGGACGGGCAAGGCCGCCTTCGGCCGCCTGGTCGCGCAGGTGATGAGCCGGGAGCCCTATTGCTCGGCGCGGCGGGTCTTCTGGGTCGTCGATAACGGCAGCAGCCACCGCGGCGCGAAGGCGGTCGCGGAGTTGCAGGCGCGCTTTCCCAATCTGGTCGTCGTCCATCTGCCGACCCATGCCTCCTGGCTCAACCAGATCGAGGTCTACTTCTCGATCATCCAGCGCAAGGTGCTGACCCCGAATGACTTCCCCGATCTGGCGGCCGTCGAAGCGCGACTGCTGGCTTTTAAGACCCTCTACAATGACACGGCGGTACCCTTTGATTGGCGCTTCACCCGCACTGATCTGGAGGACCGGCTCGCGCACCTCCCCCAGTTCCCTGCCCCAGAAACGCCGCTCCTCCAGGCCGCATAACCCGACAACTAATAACGAAATGGACCACTAAGTACTGGATGGTCGCAACGGATTCGGCCGATGAGCGCGTGAATTTCTGACGATCCTGATTGAACATGAGCGGCGAGCCGGCGAACTTGCCCTCAGTCGGATGCGAACCGGACGTGAACGGCCGGCCACTAGTCGGGCCGCGACCTGACGATACAGCCAGGGCACCATTCCACAGGTCGCCCGCCTCCGCCCACCGTCGAGCGCCGTTGCCATCGCGCCACTGGCCCGGTGGCGTGCGATCGTCCTCGCGTCCGGTTCGCGTCCGCTTCGTGTCCCCCAGCCGGCGTAGACTAGGGATGCTAGCCCTGCCTCGCTCCCGCGCGGCAGATCGGCACGCGGCTCCCCGCAGCGAGCCGCCGGGTACTCGCTCCCCGCCCCGAGCGAGCGGACGCTCGACTGTCCGCGGACGGATCGCTGGATCGGCCCCGGCCACACGGCCAGGCCCGCAGAGAGCGCATCGCTCTCCAGCCCAACGAGCGCCATCGCGCTCTCCGACCGCGGGAATCGAGCACGATCTTCCCGACCACAACAACGGCGCCGTCGGCCATCGACCACCTGCCCCGCCGTGGGGAGGGGGACCGTCCGTGCCGTCGACGATCTGATCAGCGCACCAGCCAGGAGAAGACGCCTATCGTCCACATCGTCACGTTCATGGTCGTTGGAGGGCGCTGTCCGGATCGGCGGGCGGCGCCCTTGTCGTTGTCTGCACCCCGTCGTCGTGAGGAGGTGTCCCCTATGGAAGTCCGTCCCCGCCGGCCGCGTCGGCGAGCGGCCTGGCCAACTCACACTGCCCGGTCGTCCCGATCGTGCTCAGGAGGAGATCATCATGCCCGCCACCTGTCCCTGCCAGCTCCACCGTTGCTGGCGCGGCTGCCAGCGGCTCGCTGTCGCGCTGGTCGCCTGGATCTGCACCGCCAGCCGTGTCCTCTGGCCGGCCTGGGCGCGCACCCCGATCGCCGTCCAGTGCGGTGATGCCGCCGCCCGCCGCGCCACCACCGCCGTCCTGCGGCGCGCCCTGCGCGACACCCAGCGCGTGCTCGGCCGCCCGCCGGCGGTGCCGCTGCGGCTGCGGGTGCTGGCCGCCGCCGGCACGCCGTCGACCTTCGCCGACCTCGGCCATGCCCTGGCCGTCTGCCAGGTGCGCGCCGTGTCCGGTGGCCCGCGTGCCATCGTCACGCTGGCGACCACCGCCGACGACCGCCCGGTGAGCGCCGACCAGCTCGTCGTCGCGCTGACCGCGACGCTCGACTGGCTCGATGGTCGCCACCCGGAAGACGCGATGGTCTGGTCGCTGCCGGCCGCCCCGGCCCCGGCATCGTCCCGCCTCGCCCACGACACCCTGCGCTGGCTGCCGACGCGCTCCCCGACGCCCCACGCACTGCCGCTGGTGTCGTCGACCGACCAGCCATCGCACCAGGCGTCAACCGCCGCCCCCACCGACGACCCGCTCGGCCTGAGCGGCGCCTAGCCAGCGCCGATGCCGGGCCGACCGGGTCCGCCGCTCAGCGCCCAGCAGCAGGCCGCCGTCACCGCCCCCGCCGGCCCGCTCGTCGTCCGCGCCGGCGCCGGCACCGGCAAGACGACAGTCATCGTCGAGCGCGTCGTCCACCTGATCGTTGACTGCGGCCTGCCGCCCAGCGCCATCCTGGTCGTCACCTTCAGTCGGCGGGCCCGGCAGGAACTGGTCGACCGCCTGGCGGCACGCCTGCCCGACCAGGGACGGCGCGTGGCGGTCACGACGCTGCACGCGCTCGGCCGGCGGATCATCGCCCGCTGGCCAGCGGCGGCCGGCTATCGGCCGGTTCGCCTGGCCGTCTACGGTCCCGCCGACCGCGCGCTCGTCCTCGACGAAGCGCTCCGCGACCTGGGCGTGCCGCCACTAGTCGGGGAGGCCGACCGGCTGCTGGCGGCCGTCGATACCGTCCGGCTCGGCCTGCCACCGCCATGCGACGCCGACTGGCTCGGCGACCTCGATCTGACGGCGCTGGCGGCGCACTATGAGAATCGGTTGCGCCGGCGCAACGCCCTCGACTTCGTGGCCATGGTCACGCTGCCGCCGCGACTGCTCGACGCCCGGCCCGACGTGCTCGCCCTGCTGCAGGCCGCCTATGCGGCTATCCTGGTCGATGAGGCCCAGGATCTGAGTGCCGATCAGATCGGCCTGCTGCTGCGGCTGGCCCGTGGCCATCGCCACCTGACCGTGGTCGGCGACGCGGCGCAGGCCATCTACGGCTTTCGCGGCGGCGATCCCCGGCTGCTGACTGACTTCGCGACCATCTTCATCGACGCCCGGACGATCGTGCTCGACGTGAGCTACCGCGCCACCGCACCGCTGGTTGCCGTCGGCAACGCGCTCGTCGCCGGCCTGCCCGGCGGCCACGCGCTGACCTCGGCCGTCGGCGCCGGCCCGCCGGTCGTCGCCTATCGGGCGCGTGACGCGGGCGATGAGGCTGCCTGGGTCGCCCGCCAGCTCCGGCGCTTGCACACCGACGGCGCGATCGCCCACTTTGGTGAGGCGGCCGTGCTCTCCCGCACGCACGCCCAGGCCGGGCCGCTGGTGACCGCGCTGCGGGCGGTCGCCATCCCCTGCCAGCCGCGCCGCTCGGTGGTGGCGCTCGCAGCCGACCGGGACACGGCCGACGTCCTGGCATACCTGCGTCTGCTGCTCAACCCCGACGACATCATCGCCCTGCGCCGCGTCGTCACCACCACCGAGCGTGGCCTGGGGCTGCTGGCGGCGGCGCTGGCCGAGGGGACAGCGGTGACGCTCGCCGACGTCCAGACGCTGGCCGCCCGACTGGACGCGGCGTTCGGCCACACTGGGGCCGGTAGCCAGGCTGCACGGCTGGCGGCGTTCCTGGCGCCGATCGAGCGCCTGCGCTCACCGGCCGGGCGGCTGTCGATCGGGCTGCTCGACGCGCTGCTCGACGCGGTCGGCTACACCGACTGGGTGCGGCGGCAGCCATGCGCCGCCGCGCGGCTGGCGGCCATCGACGCGGTGCGCCGGCTGGTCGATGACGCCGGCGACGACCCCGGGTGCTGGCTGGCCGACCTGCTCGCCGACGAGGCCGCGCCGGCCCCATCTGAGGACGCCGTCGCCGTCAGCAGCATCCACGGCGTCAAGGGCGCCGAGTACCCAGTCGTGTTCGTGGTCGGCCTGGACGAGGGCGTCCTGCCCGACCGCCGGACACTGGCCGACCCGGCCGCGCTGCGGGCCGAGCTGGCGGTACTGTACGTCGCCGTCACCCGCGCTCGCCACCGCCTTTACCTGAGCCACTGCGCGACCCGTCGGCAGGCCGGGAGCACCCGGACCACCCGACCATCGCGCTTCCTGGTCACCCTGCCGGCCGACCAGCTAGTGGCCGGCTGATACATCAGAAGGAGTGCTCATCATGGCGATGCTGTCGTACACTGCCGCTTGTCCGCAGCCGGGCAGCGCTCCGGCCGATCACTCGGATGTCTCACTGCCGCCGGTCCCGGCCGATCTGGCCGCCGACTGCGCGATCGCCGCCGCGCTGGTCCGCGCCGGCGCGCCGACGGTCCCGCCTGTGTCATCGGATTGCCCACCGAGTGCAGCCCGCTGCCGCCGCCGCCGACAGCCCGCCGCGGCCGAGGTTGCCAGCCCCGCTGGCCCAGCGGCGTGCCGCGACCGGTTGCTGGCTCAGCTCGGCGAGCGCACCCGCGCCGCCGACCGCACTGCCCGCCGCCTGGCGCAGGCCCGCCGCGATTACGACCGGGCCACTACGCTGGCAGCCCGCGCGGCGGCCGAGGCAGTACTCGACGCCGCCGCCATTGGCCACGAGCGCGCCCTGGCCGCCGCTCGCGCCCTCGCCCGGCGGGTGGGCGACCTGTTGACGGCGCCGGACCCGGCTGCCGCGCTGGCTGGCCGGGGGCGTGCACGGTGAGCCGGGTCGACACCGCCGCCGTCCGGCGCGCCTGGCCGCTGGCGGCCACGCTGGTGCGGCGCTACGGCGTCGGGCTGCGCCCGGACGGCGGCCGCCGGCTGCGGGCTCGCTGTCCGCTGCCCGGCCACGAGCGCGACCGCGAGCCGTCGTTCGTCGTCTACGCCGACCAGAATTCGTTCTTCTGCTTCGGTTGGGGCCGCGGCGGCGACGTCATCACCCTGGTCGCGGCGATCGAGCGCGTCGACTTCCGTGGCGCCGTTGCCCGCCTGACTGATGGCCGGCTGCCACTCGTCCGGCCAGCCACGATGCTGCGGCCAGGGCACCGGCCCGTGTGCCGGCCTGCTGCCCCCGAGCCGGCCGACCGCGCGGTGCTCGCCCTGGCGGTCGACCTGTACGCCCGCCGCCTGGCCGGCGATGCCGGCGCGCTGGCCTACCTGCGCAGCCGGGGGCTGGACGACGCCACGATCACCCGCCGCCGGCTCGGGCTGGCCGGCGGCCTGACAGCCGAGTTGACCCGGCGCCGCCTGCCGCGCGCGCCGTTCGTTTGGACCGGCCTGCTGTGCGCTGACGGCCGCGAGCGCCTGGCCGGCCGCGTCGTCGTCCCGGAGGTGGTCGCCGGCCAGCCGACCTGGCTGACCGGCCGCAGCCTCCCCGACCGCCTGCCAGACCGGCCTGACGCGCCGCGCTACGTGGCGCTGCCCGGCCCCCGGCCGCTCGTCGGCCTGGGCGTGGTGTCGCCCGACCCGCCGTGGGTGCTGGTCGTGGAGGGGGTCTTCGACGCGCTGCTGCTCGACGCCTGGGGCCTGCCAGCGGTGGCGCTGGGCGGGGTCACCTGTCCCCCGGCACTGGTGGCGGCGCTGGCGCGCTTCTCCCGGCTGGTGCTGCTGCTCGACCGCGACCCGGCCGGTGAGCGGGCCACCGCCGCCCTGCAGACCGCCCTCGGCGACCGGGCCGTCGCCGCCACCCTGCCCGCCGGTGTCAAGGACGCCAGCGACCTGGCCGCCTGGCCCGACGGACGCGCGCGCCTGTTGGCCGCGCTGGCCGACGCCGGCGTGATCATCTGATGCCGCGGACCACCGACCGTGACGCCGGCGGGGAGCGGCGATCGCTGCCTGCCGCCCATGCGCATGAGAGGAGCAGACGATGACCACCACCCCCGCCGCGCCGTCTGCCGGCGCCTCGCGGGCCGGCGCCACCCCCGACCTGACCGCCCTCACCGCCGCCCTGACGCCGCTGCTGCCGGCGCTGCAGGCACTTGAGGGCCAGTTGAACACGCTGTTCATCGAGCGCCAGCCGGCCGTGCGCGCCGTGCTGGTCGCGCTGCTCGCCCGCCAGCACGCTGTGCTGCTCGGCCCACCCGGCACCGCCAAGAGCGACCTCATCGCCAGCCTCGCCCGCCTGATCGCGGGGCCGACTGGCGGCCTGACCGTCTTCAGCTACCTCATGACGCGCTACACCACGCCCGACGAACTGCTCGGACCGGTGTCGGTCCAGGGCCTCAAACAGGACGAGTACCGACGCCTGACCGCCGCCCGCCTGCCGGAGGCCGAGATCGCCTTCCTCGACGAGGTCTGGAAGGCGTCGTCGAGCATCCTGAACGCGCTGCTCACCATCATGAACGAGCGCAGTTTCGACAACGGCGGCCGGCGCGTGGCTGTGCCGCTGCTGTCACTCTACGGCGCCAGCAACGAGCTGCCGCAGGGCGAGGACCTGGCGGCCGCCTGGGACCGCTTCGCGCTGCGGGTGCTGGTCGAGTACACCAGCGACGGCGGCTTCCACCAACTGCTGGCGCTGGCCGACCAGCGCCGCCAGGCCCGGTTGGCGACCCTGCTGGCGCACCTCGGTGGCCCTGCCGGTCCGGTTACCGTCTCGTCGACGGCGCCGGTGCTGACAGCGGCGGACCTCCAGTTGCTGCAGGCGGCGGTGGCGGCGCTGCCGCTGCCCGCCAGCCTGACGGCCGCGCTGGAGCAGGTGCGCCGCGACCTGCTGGCCAAAGGCATCGTCGTCAGCGACCGCCGCTTCGGCTGGGCCGGCGACCTGCTGACCGCGCACGCCCTCCTGGAGGGCCGGCTGGCGGCCGAGGAGGATGACCTCAGCGTGCTGGCGGATGCCTTCTGGCAGCTGCCCGAGCAGCGCCCGGAGATCCGCCGGCTGGTGGCGCGGCTGGCCAACCCGCTCGTCGCGCGGGCGATCGAGCTGGGCGACCAGGCGGTCTCGGTACGCGACGGGGCGCTGGCCGCGCAGCGCGACAGCGGGCTGGACGAGCCGGCCCGGATGCAGGCCGCCATCGAGGCGGCGACGAAGCTCAAGCAGATTGCCAGCCAACTCGGCCAGGCGCTGGAGCAAGCGCACGCGCAGGGCCGGGCCACGGCGCGTATCGAGCGTGTCGCCGGCCACGTGCGCGACCTGCAACTGGAGATCACCGGCCTGGTGCTCTAGTGCCAGGCACGACGGGACCGCAGCACCAAGGAGATGACCATGAGCACGACCGCGGTCGAGATCATCGAGGAGTGGGCCGCCGCGAAACGCGACGCGTCGGTGAACATGGACAAGATCTGGGCCGGTGCCTACACCGCCAGCGGCGACTACCTCGCCGTGTGGGGGCGGCGTGGCACCACGTATCAGTCGCAGGCGAAGGACTTCCCGACCGTCGCCGGGGCCGCGCGCTGGTTTCGGGCCAAGCGTGCCGAGAAGGTGGGCAAGGGCTACATCGCGGTGCCCTTCGGCGACCGCCGGTTCGGCACCATCCCCAGCTTCGCGACGGCAGCCGGGGGCACGGCCGCGTCAGGCGCGGCCCGCATTACGCTCGAGGGCGTGCTGGCCGAGCTGGCGGCCGTGCCGGGACGGCTGCGGCGGGCAGGGCCGTACCTGCCAGAGGCGATCTTCGCCTTCACCCAGACCCGGCTCAAGGCGGAGCTGCTGCTGGACGGCGGCCGGCTGGCCGAGGCGGAGCGCCAGGCATGCCTGGCCGCGCTGGCGACCGCGCGCGAGGCCGTCGGCCTGGTCCTCGTGGCGTAGGACGAAAGAGCATGGACAGCCAGCTGCCGGCAGCCCAGTCAGCGGACGACGAGCCGGCCGACGTGACCCCGAACGCGGGCGACGCGACCGAGGCCACCCGCGCCAGGCCAGCGGCGGCCGAGCCCGCGCCCAGCCCCAGCGCCATTCTGGATGGGTCGCAGGCGTTGGCGCACGACGGCCACGATGTCGACCTGTTCGCGCGCGCTGCCGGCGACTACGGCCGGCTAGGGCGGCTGGTCGACGAGGCCGGCGCCCGGCTGCGCACCGCCCCGGCGCTGCTGCGCGACCTCTACTGGTCCTTCGTGAAACGTGCGCCGCGCCTCGCCCCGCCGGCACCGCTCACGCCGGCCCACGAGCTCAACCGGGCGATCCTGCAAGAGTTGATGACGACAACCGCGTGGCGCGACGCGCGCGCGGCCGGCACCGTCGGCGACGCGCTGACCAGCGCCATGGCGACGATCGGGACGGCTGGCCAGGTGCTGGCAGCGCTCGATCCGGACACCATCGATCACGTCAACGAGCTGGCCAGGCTGGAGGGCGCCGCCGAGGAGTTGCTAGCCCAGGCCGAGACGCTCGACGACCTGGCCACCCAGGGGGTGGGCGAGCGCGTGGCCGACCTGCTCGCCCGCGCCGTGGCGGCCCGTCAGCAGGCAACCGAAGCCGTGACCCGCGCCGCCACGCTAATCGAGCAGGTGGCTGCCGGGGCCGAGGCGCGCGCCGACGCGGTGCGTCGGGCGGCGCGGGCCGGCCTGGCTGAGGCGGCGGCCGAGATCGAGCAGGCGACCGCGGCGATCAAGGCCTTTGGCGGCGGCTACGGTGTCGGCGCCGGCTCCGGCGGCATGGGTGGCCCACCACTCAGTCTCAAGGACAAGCTGGCGCTGGCCCAGCAGGTTGGCCAGTCGCCGACGCTGCAGCAGATCGCCGCGCTGGCCGGCCGCCTGGTCCGAATCGCGCTCCAGGTGCAGGCCACGCGCGTCGTCCACCCACCGGATGAGGTCACCACCGTCACCACCGGCGCCGACCTCGCTCGCGTCCTGCCGTCCGAGCTGGCGCTGCTCCCCGATCCGGCGACCGAGGACCTGTTCTTCGTCCGCTTTACTGAGCAGCGCCTGCTCCAGTACGAGCTCGTCGGCCAGGATCCGCAGGGCCAAGGGCCGATCGTGCTGGCCGTCGACGGCAGCGGCAGCATGGCTGGCCCCAAGGAGGTGTGGGCGAAGGCGGTGGCGCTGGCGCTGCTGGCGATCGCCGGCAAGCAGCGGCGCGAGCTGGCCGTGCTCCACTTCGGCGGCACGCCCCAGGAGCTGCGCGTGTTCCGCTTCCCGCGCGGGCAGGCCACGCCACAGGATCTGCTGGCGTGCGCCAGCCTGTTCTACGGCGGCGGGACGCGCTTCGAACCGTGGATGCAGGCCGCCCTGGACTTGATCGACGAGGCCGCCTTCGAGCGGGCCGATGTGGTCTGCCTCTCCGATGGTCTGGTCGGTATCGACCCGGCCGTGCATGCGGCGTGGCAGCGCCGCCGGCGCGAGCGTGGCATGCGCTGCTTCGCTGTCCTGATCGGGACGCACGAGGGTGCTGGCGTGCTGGCGACCATCAGCGACGCGCTGCTGTCGCTGGACCGCCTCCAGGACGATCTGCCGGTGCTGTCGACGATCTTCGCCATTTGACCCGGCCATTGCACCGACCTCTGAGGCCGGGGCGGTCCGGCCGCCATGGCGCGACCACCTCACACGTGACCGACCGCTGTGGCCGGGCAGCGCTGCCCGGCCACAGCCCCGATCCCCGTCTGAAAGGAGACGACGATGCCCACGCTGCATGATCTCGAAGCCGCTACCCGCTGCCGCTCATCGGCCATCTGGTCACCGTCGACTGGCGCGGTGTCGCCGTCGATCGCCGCGTCCTGCTGCCCCGCCTGGCGGCGGCCGGCTTCGGCGCGTGCGCCCCGCCGGACCTGTCGCATCAGTTCACACTCGGCCGAGCGCTGCGCGCCTGGATCCGCGAGCGCGCCGCCGCCGGCCAGCGCGCCGGGCTGGGGCGCGGCGACGGCGCGGTGGTCGAGGACCGCCCCGGCAGCCGCCGTGGCCACCGTGATCTGGTGCGCGTCGCCCGCGCCGGCGACAGCGACTGGATCCTCTTCGGCGTCATCGCCGAGGCGATCGACCTGGCCGCGCTCGGCCTCTCCTACCGCACCGACCTGCGCGTGCTGGTCCGCAAGCGCACCGGCGCCATGATCGTCACGACCGAGGCGCTCGGCGTCATCGACGACCAGGCGCTGGCGCCGGCCGAGGCCCAGCTCATCGCGCTCCAGCTGCGGCCGCACTGGGAGCACTATCGCCAGTTGCACACCGCTGGCGACCTGGGCGAGCTGACTCGTGCCTGCCTGCGTGCCGTCGGCGCGGTCAGCGTGCGCGAGGGCAGCGGCTGGTGGTTCGCACCGCTGGCGCAGCAGGTCGCGCTCGAGCGCCTGCGCCGGCTGATCGAGGAGCTACCGGTGGTCGGGACTGGTCGGCCGTGGATGCTGGTACTCGGTCAACTCGATGTCGCCGCCACTCGCCGCCAGCTGGCGCAGGCCGCCGTCCAGGACTTTACCACTCAGCTCGAGGCAGCCCACCGCGACCTGGCCGACCTGGCGGCCAGGCCCGCCGGCACGGTGCGGGCAGCGACGGTGGCCGCAAGGCTGGCCGCCTACCGTCTGCTCAAGGCGCGGGTGGAGGTGTTCGCCGACCTGCTCGGGTTGCAGCAGGCGCAGCTCCAGCGCGGGCTGGACGAACTGGCGGCCGGGGCGCGGGCGATCGTCGTCCATGTCGCGACGGCCGACGCCGCGGAGCCGCCCGGCGCGATGCTGCCGCTGCCGGCGCCGGTCGCGGCGGGCTGACCGGCTGTGGCTGGCGGACGGTGCCGGCCGCCCGTGTCGGACTCAGCCGCCGGTCCCGTCGCGGGCATGGCGGATGCCGACGTGCTCTTCCGGAACCACTTCGCCCAGCTGGTGACGCTGGCCGCCGGCTGGCTGGGCGACCGCGACGCGGCGGAGGATGTGGCCCAGGCGGCGCTCATTGCCGCCTGGGAGACCGCCCGGCGTGGCGTCGTGCTGGACCGGCCCGACGCCTGGCTGACGCGGGTGGCGCGCAACCTGGCCGTCAGCGAACTGCGCCGCCGGGTCAGCCGGGCGCCGCTGCCGGCAAACGAGCCCCCAGACGACGGGTGCGGCGCCGGGGCGACCGACTCAGCCGCGGTGGTCGAGCGGCGCGACACGCTCGATGGGGTGCTGGCGGCGATCCTGGCGCTCCCGCCGCGCTACCGCGACGACCTGCTGCTCCACCTGCGCGCGGCCGACCCGGTCACGGCCGCGACCGTGCGCGGTATGACGCGGGTCGCCTGGCAGGCGCGGCTGGTCAGGGCGCGCGAGGCGTTACGGCTGGCGCTGGCGACGCCTACGGTCGCCAAGACAGCTAGCACGATCGCTGATCGGCGGCGGGCCGTCGCGACGCTGCAGTCCCAGGGACAGCCACCGGCGGCCATCGCCCGGGCGCTGGGGCTGCCGCGCCGGACGGTCCTCGCCGACCTGGCCGTCGCTCGGCGCCGGTCAGCCGTGTCCGGGCCGGCGGCGGTGGTCCTGTTGCGGCAGTTGCTGCTGTTCGGTGAGCCACCATCGGTCGTGGCCACACGCCGGTCGGTCATCCGTGCCGCGCCGCGTCGGTCACGCCAACCGACCGGCGCGCAACTTGGCTTGCCCCTGTCGACTGATCCGTCCTGCTGACCAGCGTGCCGGAGCGGCCCCATGCGTGCCGTCCCGGTGTGCTCATCGGAAGGGAGAGGATTCCCATGTGTCTACCCATTGTGCGTGATCGAACCAACGACGCACTGGACGAGGCAGTGTTGGTGTCCCGCGTTCGCGCCGGTGACGGTGCCGCCTTCGCCGCCCTGGTAGCGCGCTACGAGCGCCCGCTCGTCACCTACAGCACACGGCTGCTGGGCGATGTCGACGCCGCGCGCGACGTCACTCAGGAGGTGTTCCTGCGCGCCTACCTGGCGCTGCCGCGCGTACGCCGGGCGCTGCACCTGTCAGCCTGGCTGCACCGTATCGCCGCCAACGCCTGTCTGGATGTGCTGCGTCGGCAGCAGCGGCTGCGCTGGCTGCCGTGGGAGGCATCAAAGCACGACCACCTGCTGATCAGCGGCCCGGCCGACGCGCCCGAGCCGGCCGCGCTCGATCGTGAGGCGCGTCTCCTGGTGCGGGATGTGCTGGCACGGATGACGCCGCGCCACCGCCGGGCGCTGCTGCTGCACACCGTCGACAGGCTGAGCTGTGTCGAGGTCGGCGCGGCCATGCGGCTGTCGCCCAGCGCCGTGCGCAGCCTGCTCTACCGGGCGCACCAGGAGTTCCGCGCCATCCACGCAGCGACGGTGGCCGAGCAACACCTGGTCGGGGCCGATCGGTCCGTCGGGCGAGCAGCCACCGGCGCGGGTCGGGGAGGTCAGGTATGAGCAGCGGCCACTGCGATTTCTGCCACGCCGCCGGCGAGCCTCTGGTCGGCTATGCCTGTCACCCGTTCACGCTGCTGTTCATCGCGCGCGGCCGGACGCTGCTGATCAAGGAAATCGGCGGCATCGTCACCCGCTACCAGGTCGCACCGGGCGACGGCCTCGTCCACGCCTTCTGCTCAGTCGGTGGCTGGGCCGCGTGCCCGGTGTGTGCCAGGCTCATCGACGCCGGCAACGCGCCGGTGCTGGCGCGGCGCATGTTCGCCTATCAGGCCGGTTCCGGCCTGCCGCCAGTTCACCGGGAGGCCATAGAGCGCCAGATCGTCGCTACCCTGCGCGGCTTCTGGCGTCACCGGCCCTGTCCGAACTGACGGCACGGCGGCGACGACTTCTCGAGGGTCGTCCCACTCCAGTTATGAGCGTGCCATCGGCCATGCGGTCGATGGCGCGCACCTTCTTGCTTTAACAGAAGGCCGCTGCCACCTCCTGGTGCAGCGTGCCCTGGCTGCTGCCCTTCAGGCCCAGCACGTCGTCTCCGTCCCGCTCGGCGATGGCATCGACAATCGCGGTCTGGCAGCCCATCGCGTCGATCGTGACGATGCCGCCCGTTAGGTCCAGCAGCCGGACCGGCGCTGGCAGAGCCGTGACCTCGTTCGACTGGTCGGCGACGGCGTCTTGCCTCAACACGAGGCGATCGCCCGCCGCCCAGGCGCTGACAAGGTACAGGGTCGCTTTGCCGACGCCACGCCCGTGCGAGCGGCACTCGGTGAGACCCTCCAGTCTGGTGGCGCTGGCGCGGACCCAGCTCAGAAAGCTGTGCTGGCACTGGTCCGGGTCGAGCACAGCGCCGACCCGCCCGAAGGTGTCGTACGACGCGAGACCCTTGGACAGGGCGAGGAAGGTGCGCAACCAGGCCAGCTTGGCCTGGGCGTAGACGGATGGCGACGCGCCGGCCGCCGATCAGCAGGTCGGCGACACGCCGGCGGTAGCTGCTGTGGACGCGCCCCGATCGTCTGCCACAGGTGGGGCAGCGGGCGCCGGGGGTAGGGATGGCGACACCAAGATGGAGGACGTCGTCGAGGACGAGGGCGCGCTCGACGACCAAGCCGGCGAGATGCGGGAGGCAGGTGGGCTGGTGCATGGCGCTCCTCCGGCGAACACGCGCCCCGCAGGCACGGGGCCGCGGGAGGTGTAGCGCGGGGATGGTGGAGCGGGAAGGGGCGCCTGCACGCAAGGTGGGACTCAACCAAGTCGCGTTGGTATTGACAGGTGCGCGTCAGAATCTTGCGTCGCATGGTTGGCCGGCGACTGAAGTCGCGCCTGCGGGGCGCTGCGGCGCCACGACGTCCGCCGTCGCGGACTGGGTCTGGACCGGGCCAACTCACGCCGGTGAGTTTCGTGGCCCACGGCCCCCAAGGCGCGACGTCAGTCGCCAGCGACGGACCCACCGTGCAAGACTTTGACGCACACCCCGATGGACCAGCCTGGTTGCTTTCCAAGTCCAAACATGAATTCGTCATTCGAGAACGACCGAATCCACAGCCCCGAGCAACGATCGCAACGACGTCGGTCCTCTACGGCGCCGTCGGCACCACGGCCGCGTTCGATGCGGCGGAACGGTTTCCTGCCGCGTCCAGCAGGGTCACGCGGTATTCGAGCGCGAAATCGGGTGCCGTTGCATCGGTGAAGGCGAACACGCCTGGATCCAGCCATCCGGAAACGAGTTGCCAGTTCCCACCCGCGGCAAGCCTGCGGTGTACGAGCGAACGCGCATTCGCTTCGAGCGTGGTCCATGTCAGGGTGACTCTGGTCGGGTCGGACGTTCGATTGGCAGCGACCACGGGCGCGGGTGGTGGCGTCAAAGCGATGCCGCGCCCCTGTCGAGCGATCGCCGGATCGGATCGATTGCCAGCTGTGTCCACCGCGACCACGGTGTAGACGTAGTCTTTCGCGGGCAGGATGCCTGCGTCAGCGTAATTTAGCCCACCCGGTGGCACGTTTGCCCCGCGTCGCTCCATCCTGCGCGGATCGATTCGCGGAGGGCCACCATTTACCATTGCGCGGAAGACCTCGTAATGGTCCAGATCCGGTTCCGTGTTCGCGGCCCACCAGACCGTGATCGATCGGTCGGCCACGGTCAGTCGTTCGATCACCGGTGCACGCGGTGGGAGGACATCTCGCAGGTGAACCGGCGGCGCGGTTGGCGAGAGTGGACCTTTCAACCCATTCGGCGCAACGGATTGCGTGCGGTACATATACCGACCTGTGATCCGCCCGTCGAACTCATCGTCGAAAACGCCGGCTTGCTGCGCTTCCGTCGTCAACTGGATGAACGCGACTTCGTTGCCGGCTCGGTCCCCCAGTTGTCGCAACAACGCATCGGACAATTGCGCAGGCTCATAAAATCGCTTCGCCCAGGCAGTCCACGCCGCCTTTGCCCGATCGGAAAGGACAGCCTGGAGCATGTCGGCTTGCGACACATCGGCGAAATTGGCAGCTAACCAGGCGGCGAATCCAGGATCGTCCGCAAATGGGGCGTTTCCCGCGTAGTATCCAGAACGTTGTTGTCGCGCGCGCTGATCGGTGCTGGTCAGGCCCGATTCCACGGCGCGGAGAACGTGGTAGCGCAAGGGCGCAGAAGCGGTCCAGGTGAGGCGATACCGCGATCTGCCGTAAAAATCCGCGCGGGTGGCGTAAACGGGTCCAGCGGGAATCGGACCAGGTCCGGGCGCCGCAAGGTGTCGTCCCGTGATTCGGGCGCGCGAACCGATTGGCGACTCGTTGCCGGTCCGTCCAGCCAGTGCCCCAGTGCGTCCTGGATCGTCGGGAATGTACATCTTGTCGTCGGCGGCGGATACGCCAATCCATGCCGTCGCAACCGGGTTCGCCTCGGTGGGCGCAAGCGCCGCCCCAGGGATCACCGCGCGGTAGTGTCCAACCGGAACCGCGTTGATGGGTTGTACGAATCGGCGTTGATCCCAGCGCGCCGGCAGATTGGTCGGTTCCGCCACGGTAGCCGGCCCGGTACTCGGCACGATGATCACAGGAGTCTCGCTTCCCGCATCGTGACGGCGCTGGACATGGACCTTCAACATTTCTCCGCTAGTCGATTGGGTCAAGATCAAGAAGCTTTGTCCACGCGCGCTCAACTGCCCGTTCCCGACATTGATGCCAGGGTTGGCGTCGAGTGTGACGTCGACACTGTCGCCAAGCGGTGCACTTACGCTCAAGATCTCACATTGTCTCGTGGCGAACGCCGGATGTTGATAGATGCGGAACTCACGGGTGTCCGGGGCAATCGCCGCTTGTTCGGCGAACCAATTCCATTCGACGACAGTCAGCGGCCCTCCGCCGTTCGCGGCAATCAATGCGGTGTCGGTGGCGGTCAGGTCCGGGTCACCGGGCTGAAGATACCTGCCCTGGATCGGGATGCGGGTCGCCCCGTCCAGACTCCCGCTCGGCGCGGGCGGCGGGATCGTATCCAGAACGCGCGCCAGCACGGGATTGGTCCAGTCACTCTCCCGGCCGAAAATGTCGTAACCCTTAACCCGGTAGCCATACCACCCATCCCCCAAATTTCGATGGGTGATGAAATGGATCGGCCGTAGATAGGTGCCATCACTCAGGCGCCTGCGTGACACGACGATCCGTTCGGCTCCGTTGATCGGAGCCGCAGGAAACGCGCCGGCCGCCGGAATCGCGGGAACCGGCGCACTCGCGTTGGCAAGACGTACGCCGCTTGCGTCGTACAAAACAGCGCTGTGCGGCAGGAGATACCCCCCGGCCGTGAGTGGTAATGTCCATCGCAAGCCTACCGCAAGACCCGTATCGCCCCCGGTAGTCGGCACAGCCGCGAACGCCTCTGCCGCGAGGCCCGTGGGCGGAGACAGCGCGGGCGCGGGCGCGCGGACGACGTTGTAACAGATGTACCCGTAGTCGTCGTCGTTCCATTGACCCAGGATCAAATAGTCGTACGGTCGGCCTGAACTCGCGGTTTCGTCGATGTAGCCGAGCCCGAGGAACCGCGCGAAATCTGGATCGAGCGCTGCCAGCAACAACCATTTCAATGGATACACGGTAAACATGGCGTCTTTGCCCGGATCCGTGCCGGGCGGTACCGAATTCGACTTTCCATCGATGAAATAAAGCACCCGTTCGTGTGGCGGCAGGGGGTTGGCGGGATCGAGCAGCGTGGTGATTGCCTCGCCCAACCAGGACCCATAGGCGTCGCTGATCGGAACCGGATCACCCAGAATCCGTCCCGCACCGTCCGCGAACGCGGCCGGCACATCGAGTGGCCCGGCGATCAACTCCCAGCCATGCCGTCGGAGATCGTCGAATTCGTCTTTCGCCGGAGTCGTGATGCAGAAGTCGATCAAACTGCTTTCGACGCCATCGATTTCGACACGATCGATGAAATCCGCCATCAGATCGAATTGTTCGCGTTGTCTCCGGACGACGACCTCCGCCACCATCACCTGTCCCGCGAACGCGCGAGCGCGAAAGGAGGCCTGTTGCAGACAGTCGATTCGGACACGATTGGCCGGTCTGGGTAGGAATATTTTGAGTGGCTGGACATTCGGCAATCTGAGTTCGAATCTACCGCTGGGGGGGATGCGATCTTCGATGATCACCTCGCTCGGGGCATCGAAGGTGAACGCACCAATCTGAAAAACACCCCGGTATCGCTGTCGCGTTCGCGCGTGCCGCAGGTCCAAACATTGATCTTCACCTTTGCGGGCATCACGACGGTAGACGGAAAAACCCTTCGGTGGAAAACCGCGGTCCGTGCGGAACGCCCAGCGCAGATGATTGCCATCGGGTTTCGGCGGTGATCCCTCGCTACCGAGGGCCAGCGCCGCGAAGAGCGTCGGGTTGTGGATGGTCAAGACACCCTCTCCTTTCGCCTACGCCAGCGCCGGCAGCTTGACAAAATGGGTGGCGTTTTCGGGGGCATCGCTGCCCGCTCGCCGCAAAATCGGCAGTTGGCCACCAGGGACATTGCGCGCAAACGTGTAGTGCACGCGGATCATGCCCATCGGTAGCGGTCCGGCCGCTTGCGTTCCGTTCGGGAAGAATACCAGCGCCCGGGTGCCATCGATATTGCGAATCCAAACGGTTTCGACCGCTCGATACGACACAATCGCGCGGATTCGATCCAGGACCGCGCCCGGAAGACTTTCGCGCAACAGGGTGGCGGTTCCGGCCGTCGGGATCAACGGGAGGGCGCGAGTCGAGCGCCCGGGGAGCGTGTGAAACGTTTCACGAATTGCCGCGTCCGTGGTCACACGCACCCAGGCGATCGGTTCCGGGCTCTCGAGCAACAAGGCATGGCGGCCGGCCGGCGAACTGATCTCACTCCATTCGACCGCATCTGGGAGTCTTCGTGCCGGCAGTCCGAAGAGATCGTAGTAGAGGGTGTCGAACGCGCCAGGTTCGGCAGGATCGAATGACGCGCCCCCTGTGCGCGCCGTCGCCACGAGTGTCTGCATCGCGGCGTCGACGGGCGCAGCCGTTGTCTCCAATCTCCAGACCCGGCCGTCGAAGGAGTCGAAATGCTCACGGAAACCGAGGTAGCGGGAGGTGATGAAGGAAAAGGCATATGCCTCCACACCGAACGCAAAAAGCCTGGCATCGTGGCGCAATTCGGGTTCCAGCGCCAACCCGGGCGAACTCGCGCTGAGCGTGGTGTTCGTCACGATCCTGTTGGCATCGACATTGACGGGCACGCAATTCATGGTCGTCAGCGTTTGCAGCCATAGCTCTTCTGACTGCGAAAGCATGAGGGTTCGGTTGCGGCCCCATTGGTTTCCCAGCCCGCCGGCAGGACTCACCTCGCGATCCCCCGGAGCGAACAGTCGGATGCGCACATCACCGGTGTACAGGGACTCGACATAGTTTTTGGTGAATTCGACACCGACATCGTAAGCGCGATACACCGGCCGTTCACCATCGATCGGCACCGTGCGGGAGACATACGACGCGAGCGAGCGATATGGGTTTCCCGCGCCCGCGTTACCGGTATCCGGTTCCGCCCACGTCACGGCAGGTGTCAGGGCCGGTGCGCCTCCCGTTCGGAAGGTCAATTCCGCGTTTTCGAGCCGTACGTCCGTCGAACCATCCGGGTTGTACCGGGTCGATTCGGTTTGGACCCGCAGGCGATAGGTGCGATTCGGCGTGAAGATCTCTTCTTCGCTGTACCACTGTTCGACGCTCTGGGCGGTGACAGTGCGCAGGCGTTGTTGCTCCATAGAAAGCGCGTCCGAGCGATCGGCGATTTCAGTGCAGAGATGGTGAAGGTACGTTTCATTTCCTCGGAACGCGAGTTCGTCGATATTGGCGCCACGCAGTTCGACTTCGACCGGGCGAGGATCGTTGCCATCAATTTCCCGCGAATCGACGGCGTTCCCTCCGGCGAGTGCGGTCACTTCCATTCGCCCGAATGTCGAAAAGAGGAGCACGACCCGCGAAACGGGCCCTGCCAATGCGATGCGGAACGTGTACACGGAATTGAGCAAGAGTGAGGGTGATTGCGGAGGCGCGACGGGTGGAGTGTGATCGACGAACACCCTGTCGCGCGGTCCGAGCACGATTTTCAGCCCGTGCAGGTTGGTTGTCCCCGTGATCGAACTCTGGTCTTGCAGGTCGCTGAAATCGACGCAGGAGTATTCAACGACGATCTGCTCGCCACAGGGATAAGTCGGCAACATGGTCATCATCGTTTCGGCGTACGACGTGCTGGTCGTGCCGTTGTACGAGAACGGCGACCGCCCCCAAAGTTCGAGTTTCGCGGCCTTGGCGCCGTCGGCCGTCAGTTCCGCGCGCCACAGACCCGAAAGCGGGACGAACGGAGTCGGCGAGCCGGTGATGTCTTCGGCGCTCACATTCACCAGTCGATGACCAAACTCGTGGTTGCCGGCTTGTTCACGCCGGTACGGCGTGGTCGATGCCGCGTTGCTGCCGAAGGGAACGGTGTCCTCCACCGGTCGCGCAAACGCGATCACTGGTCTGGCGTCGACCGGTACATAGGTGCCAGCCGGTATCGCTGCGGAGACGGCCCCCTCGAGACCCCGCCAGGTGCCACCCGTCAATTGATGCTCGAGATCGATCGATTTGATCACTGCGGGGAAGTCCGGCGGATCTTGCGGTCCAATCCATTCCAACTCGACGGTGACGCCGACATCAGGCAACGGCCATGGGAGTTCCAGTTCGACCTCGAACTCGCCACGGACACGGAACGGTTTCGGCGCTTCAGCCTCCAGCCGCGCGTTGACCGAGATGCCAATCCCGATGCCAAAGGCGCGGAGGCGGACCTCGCCATGAACTTCCAGATACCCCGCCATTTGAACGGGACTCCAGCCGAGGATGACCCCGCCTTCCATCCAGGCCGCCAGCACCACGCTGAGCGGACCGAAGTCCCAGCGCTCGTCGTATCCGACCCAGGCGCCGAATCGGAGATCGCTACTGTTCAGCATGAAATACGCCTCGGTCAGGAGGAAGCCGAGGATTTCAGCGCGAATCCGTTTGTTGCGCGGTTGATCGACGCCGAGATTGAAGTGGAAAGCGAGGGGATCGTTGAAGTCGAAAAATGCTTCAGCAGTTGCCGCGATCTTGATCAGCGCGTCGATTTCGTATTGAGCGCCGATATTCAAGAGGAACGTACCGTCATTGCCATCTAGGACAAGCAACGCGCGCAGCGGTGGTTTCGCCGGGTCGAGTGAGTTCAAGTCGGCACGGGCGGCGAGGAAGTTCGCTCTGCCTTCGATCATCAGGATCGGACCCGGGATGACGAGCACGATCAACACTTTGCCGCTGACGGTGTATCCGTTATCCGGGAAGGTTCCCAGGGTCGCTCCGAGGCCAATGGCGAAGGCATCAGCCTTTGGTGGATACCACTTCATGGCCTGCGTCACGCCCGGTTGCGGCGTCAGGTACCAGTCCTCGTACCAATGCTCCTCGGCGGTCTTGTTCGGGTAGACGTTGAATCCCAGCAGACCCTGGAATCCGTAGAAGGCGACCCCGGTTTGAGCCAGCGGAATGCCAAACGGCAGATCCGCCGAAACAGCGATGTAGAAGAACGTCATCGCCCCCTGTTTGCCGACCAGGATCGACGCCGATCCATTGAAATTGATCGTCGGCAGACTCAGACTGATGTCCCCGGCAAAGCCCTGGATCCCATTCGCGGCATCGTTGATGAAGCGAACGTACCCGGTGAACTCGAGCACGTTGGGAATCGTCAGTTCAACGCCGATCCCTTCGACCGTAAGTCCAACGTCGAGGTCGGCCGCCGAGGTCGCATTCGCGTTCCAGGAGATCCGCATACCGTCGACGCTGCCGCCAATCGCCAGTCCGTCGACCAGACGCACACTTCCGGAAAGCCCGACCCAGTTGCGCTGACTCGCGCCGTCGCCGTCGGACCCAAATCCGATCCGGCTGAGTTCCATGGAGAAGCCATACAGGCTGAACCCTAACGCATCGCCGAGGTCGATCCAGCCGCCCTGGATGGTGACTTCGCCGCGGCTGTTGATCGTGAGGTCTTGCACCGAAAACGTCGGCAGGTCGAGATCTGGAGCGAAATCGAGCGCAAGGCGGCCGCTGAGCCCAAGTTCGGCCACTCCGCCGCGATTGCCGACCGACACGGCCTCGAGTTCAAACGCGAGGAGGCCCTGCTTCTCCAGTCGAACCAACAGACCGGCGCCGGCGAGACTCGCGGCAAACGTGCCATCGGCGTTGATCGCCATGGAAACAGCCAGCGGACCTTCGAAGAACGGCACGGTAATCGCGCCGCGGATGTCCGAACCCGTCAGCGAGTTCTGGACGAAATCCAGACCGAAATGCGTGAGCCGGAACTCGAATCCGAGCAAACTTCCGGTCAAATTGAGATCGACCGCGACGTCTCCGGAAAAACCGCTCGATCCGATAAGCGCATTGTTGAGACTCACACCGGTGATCGGCACTCCGGGATCGGCCAGGTGAATACCCGCATTCCCGATGTACACGCCACGAAATCCCGCCGGCACGGCGCCGGCCGGCACCCCTGCGGGCAGCGGCGCGGTGGCGGAGAGGATCGGCACGATGTTGGCCGCTTCGACGATCACGCCAGTGTCGCCGATCATCGTCGGTTGAAGCGTGAAGACGGTCGGACCGCTGAACGTGATGTCGAAGTTCGCGTCGATATGGAGGGTTGCCGTGATGGCAAACTCGCGATGTGCATCCGGCACAGGCTCCCATCCAATGCCATCTGCAGTATGACGCATCGGCCGCAACATCTCGCGCGGGAAGCGCAAACCCAGGCCACCGGTGACGCGCGCCTCCTGGAACGATCCGTCGGCGAGGGCGATATCGAGTTCGAACTGGAATTCGGTGAAGATGTTGCCTAATCCGACGACAACCGCAAACCCGGACAAACCTGGTAGCTCGAAAACAACTTCGTTGAGCGTGGCGAGGTTCACCTGATATGTGACGGTGTTGCCGATTTCCGCTGCGGTAGCACTCGTCAAACCAAATTGGTCGAGGATCGATGCTTCACCCGTTTGGGGAATGAGCTGATCGAGCGGGAGGAACGGGATGTCCGCCAGCGACCGAGCGAGCATTGAGAAGGGGACGAATTGCGCGACGGGCATATTCGCCTCCTAATCGCACACCGTGTCAACGTTCATATACCCGTTAGGGATGAATGCGGGGAACCTGAAACGCGGGGTCGGGACGTAATGACAGACGGCGTGGTGAGTTTGCGACGGCAACGCTGGCGCCGCCGGCGCAGCGGCAGGGCAGACAGGCCAGGCTGCTAGCCCGGCAATGGGATCGACAATGGCCGCCGTGCCCGCCAAGCCGAGATGTTCCGCCCAGAGGTTGATCCGGAGTTCCGCCGCATATCGGCAAACCGTCGCCGGGACCCCGTCCATCGTGCTTGGGATGGTGTCGGAGTCGACCACGGCAACATCGAGCTCTGAATCGGTGGTGTAGCTTCGCCGGCCCACATTCGCGGTGCCAACGACGGCGTAACAGTCATCGATGATCATTAGCTTCGAATGGCAATAGATGTCTGCGCCATTTGCCGGCCGCTGTAGGTGATAGGTAAAGAGGCTTGCTGGATTAGCCGCCCGGATCGATTCGATCGCGTCGAATCGCATCTGGTTATGATAGTAGATCAAACCGGGCGCATCATAATTGTGTGACATGACGAGAATGATCTTGACGCCACGACCCGCTGCCGCGACCAAACGTGTAACCGTCGTCGACGGCCAGAAATATTGGTCCTCGATGTAGATGTAGTGCTCCGCCCGGTCGATCGCATGTTCGTATGCGGAACGAACCGTTTGTTCGCCCGCCGTCGCGAACGGATAGATGCCGCAGGCGAGCGTGCGTAGCACCTGGACGTGATGCGTACCCCCCCCCACTGGTCCGGGAGCGGGTCCGGGCGTGGGGATGAGTGCCGGTGGAGTGCCACCCGGTGCGAATGAACCCGTATGCGGCGGCGTGCGATCGTTCCAGCGATCAGTGAAATTGTCCCAGAGCTGCGCAACAGCCGGTCCCTGCGTGACGGTATGAACATCGTGCCAGGCGTCGAAAAACTCGCGTGTGCGAGGCGGAGAGGCATTGTTATGTTGCGGGGTATCCCAGCGATCGACACAAATATCGAGGCCGCCGACGTATCCCCAATGATCTCCGCCGGATTGCAGCACGATCGTCTTTTGATGATGTGACGCAAAAACGCCGCGCGGGAAACGCTCGTCGAGGATTGCCTCGCCGCCCGCATTGATGACTTCGCGCACGAAGTCGATGTTTTCTCCAGGGTGATTCGGGGCGATGCCGAGGATCGATCCCGGGAAATACCAGATCATCGCCCGCACGGTCACGCCGGATGCCAGCATGTCTTGCACATCCTTCAGAAACGTGGGCGAACCGGCAACCGTTGGCCTCAGAGACTGCGTCGGTGTTACGCGCCAACCGGAGATGTGAAAAAAATCTCCCGCGACCATTCCGGTGATGCGGGTCGAGAGATGGGAGTAATATGCCTCACCATCGATCAGCGCGCTCACGCGATTGCCCGAGGTAAACGCGGGCGCCCGTGGGATCGATGCGGCGGGCAAGAACCAATGGTTCGGGTCGGTATTCGTCATCGAGTCAGTCCAGTCGTCATTAGGTAAGTTCGTGCAGTGGGCAATCGTCGCCCGGTTTGTTCTCGTGAATGCTTCTGATCGTGGCACACGCGACCGTCGCCGTCAACCCCCCGGTTCTGACAGGCGGGAGCGGCCCGACAGCACCGCCACGATGGCCTGCAAGCGCGGGCCGAAGGGGCCGGTGGGCGCCTCCGGCGGCAGGCCGGCGCGCGTCTCGCCCCGGCAGTGCGGACAGCGCCGCCGGGAGAGGTAGTGGTCGGTGACCTCGGCGCGCATCGGGGGCACCTCCACCACCTGATGGCGCACCGGCTCGCCGACGGTCTGGGCCAGGTCGGGCGCCAGTGGCGCTCGGCAGTGCTGGCAGATCGGCGGGTAGTGGTCGACGGTGTGGTCGACCTGTTCCGGGGGCAGCACCGCCCGCTGGTGGGCCAGATGACCGGGCTGCGCGCCGCGGCGGCGGCCGGTCGGCCGGCGCGGGGGTGGGGGCGGCCTCCGGGGCGGGTCGGCCGATGGGGGGCGCGACGAGTTGGTCGAGTCCTGGCCCACCTGGGCCGCCAAGGTCTGGACCTGCTGCGCCAAGCGGGCGACGGCATCGCGCAGCCGGGCATTCTCGGCCCACAGCGCCTGGATCAGGACCAGCGCCTCGGCCAGCGTCTGCGGCTGGGGTGGCCCAAGCTCGCTCGTCATGCGGCCAGTCTGCTCCGGCCATGGCCGCCTGTCACCTCACCCCGTGAACGGATACGGGCACGGGAGCGCTCGCTAGCCCTTGACCCCCGTCAGGGCGATGCCCTGGATGAACTGCTTCTGGGCGAAGAAGAAGATCAGGATGATCGGCAGCAGCGCCACGACCGACACCGCCATCAGCAGGTGGAATTCGGTGCCGAACCGCCCGTTGAACCAGCGGATGCCGACCGCCAGCGTCAGCGCCTCCGGCGTCTGGAGGTAGATCAGCGGCTGGACGAAGTCGTTCCAGTGGTTGATGAAGGAGAAGACGGCGACGGTGGCGATCGCCGGCTTCGACAGCGGCGCGACGATCCGCCAGAGGATCGTCCACGGGCCGGCGCCGTCGACGGTGGCCGCCTCGTCCAGGTCGAGCGGCAGCGTCAGGAAGAACTGGCGCAGGACGAAGATCGAGAAGGCCGAGCCGAAGAGTTCGGGGACGATCAGCGGGTAGAGCGTGTTGATCCAGCCCAGGTCGCGGAAGAGGATGTAGCGCGGCACGAGCACGACGTAGTAGGGGATCATTAGCGAGGCCAGCACGAAGACGAAGAGCTTGTCCCGGCCGGGGAAGCGCGTCCGGGCGAAGCCGAAGGCGACCAGCATGCTGGTGAACGTTTCGCCGACCATCGTCGTCAGCGTGACGATGGCCGAGTTGCGGAGCCAGTGGAGGAAGGGGCCGGTCTGCCACATCTCGGCGTAGTTGCCCCAGACGATCGGGTTGGGGATGAGTTGCGGCGGGTAGAGGAAGATGTTCTCGACCGCCATCAGCGAGGTGCGGACCATCCAGTAGAAGGGGAGGGCGAACAGGGCGCTGCCGGCGATGAGAAGGAGATAGGTCAGACCGGTCGCCGTCGCTGCCGAGACGCGATGGAGGGAGAGGCCGCCGGTGGTGGTGCGCGTCGCGGTGGCCATGCCTACCTCCTCGTCTCGCCTTCGTAGTAGACCCACCGCTTGGAGATCCAGAACTGGAAGGCGGTGAACAGGAGGATCATCACCAGCAGCATCCAGGCCATGGCCGAGGCGTAGCCCATCTTGAAGTAGCTCCAGCCGTTCCAATAGAGGTAGAGCACCAGGAAGAGGGTCGCGTTGGCTGGGCCGCCGCCGGTCACTAGCAGCGCCGACGTGAAGACCTGGAAGGAGCCGATCACCCCTAACACCGCTGTCAGGAAGAAGTACGGCGTCATCATCGGGATGGTGATGAAGCGCAGCTTGCCCCACCAGCCGGCGCCGTCGATCTCGGCCGCCTCGTAGAGGCTCTGCGGCACGCCCTGGAGGCCGGCCAGGAAGAGCACCATGGGCGTGCCGATATTCCAGAAGCTCATCAGGATCAGCGTCGGCATCGCCCACTGGGTGCTGCCGAGCCAGTTCGGCCCCGGCAGGCCGACGGCTTCGAGCGCCTGGTTGATCAGGCCCTTCGGCTGGAAGAGGAAGAGCCAGATAATGGCGGTAGCCGCACCACTGGTGATCGCCGGCAGATAGAAGCAGGTCCGGAAGAGCGGCAGCCCGTGTACCTGTCGGTTCAGCAGGCAGGCGATGCCGAAGGCCAGGATGATCTGGCCCGGCACATGGAAGATCGTGTAGTAGAGGGTGTTGAACAGGCTCTTGATGTAGTTCTCGTCGGTGAACAGGCGCGTGTAGTTGTCGAGCGCGACGAACTTCGGCGGGTCGACCATGTTCCAGTTAGTGAAGCTGATGACTAGCGACGCCAGGAACGGCCCGAAGCTGAAGATCAGGAAGCCGACGAACCAGGGCAGGATGAACAGCATCCCCTGGTAGCGGCGCCAGCGGACGCGCCAGATCTCCGAACCCGCCGGCAGGCGCGCGGCCGGTTGCTCGATGGTGCTGCGCATACCTCCTCCTGTCGCCGGGGCCGCTGGCGGTTCGCGGCGGCCAGCGCCGCCGCGCGCTCCCGGCACCGCCTCACCGGGCCGCTTCTGTCGATGTTCGTCCGTCTACGGCATTATGCCATGCCCGGGCCGTGCGGTCAGGGGCGTCAGGCCGAGATATGCGGCCCGTGACGCGCGACGAGTTCGTCGGCCGGCAGGCCGGCCTCGCGCATGGCGCCCAGCAGCGCTGACCAATCCTCGTCCGCTAGGGTGATCCCTTCCTGTTGTCGCCGCTCGGCCTCCCGCCAGCCGCACTCGCCCGGCGCCAGCACCGCCGCCACACCCCGCAGCGGCGGCGCGGCGTGGATCGCTTGGATACGGCGATCGACCAACTCGGCGAAGCGCGCGTGTGCCGAAGAAGTCCGGGTCGAGCGCCAGGAAGGAGGCCGACTGGCCGCGCCGATCCGGGTCGGGATGATCGTGCGTCTCCTCGCCGCCGACGGTGGTGCCAGCCAGCTCGCCGGTAAGCAGGTGGACCAGGCCGACGATGGCCGACCCCTTGTGGCCGCCGAAGGGCAGCAGCGCGCCCTCGTCGGCCTGCCATGGTTCGGTGATCGGCGCGCCAGCGGCGTCATCACCCAATCGACCGGGAGAGGCTCGCCTCGCCGCCGCGTCTGCCTCAGTTTGCCAGCGGCGACGACGCTGGTGGCGGCGTCGAAAAGAATGGCCGGCTCACGGCCGGCCGGCACGGCGAAGGAGATCGGGTTTGGGCCGAAGACCGTACCGCCGCTGCCGTGGGGCGCCACAGCCGGGGCGGTGTTGGTCATCGCTAGGCCAATCAACCCTTCGGGCAGCGCCAGCGCTGAATAGTAACCGAGCATGCCCAGCGGATTGCCGTTGCGGGTGGCGACCGCGCCGACGCCGTACTCCCGCGCATTGGTGATCGCCAGCAGCATTGCTTGCCGCCCGAGGGCCGGCCCGACGAGGCCGTTGCCGCAGAGCAACGCGGCGGCGCCGCGGTGACGCGCGATGGCCGCCGCCGCGCCCGGTGTCGTCTTGCCCTGTCGGATGCTATCTAGCGTGCGCGGCACGATGTACATCACGCCATGGGTGGTTGTGCCGCGCAGGTCGGCGAAGACGGCCGCGTCGGCGCAGGCGGTCGCCAGCGGCGCCCGCGCGAAGTCGCGCAGACGCCGCTCAGTGAACAGAATCGCCATCGGCTCCCTCGATTGGGCCGTAGCGGGCCAACAGGTCAGCTACCGGCAGGCGGGCGCGCTCTAGCGCCGCCACGACGCGTTGCCAGTCCTCGGCTGGGATCGGCATGCCCTCGCGCCGTCGCCGTTCCATCTCGCGCCAGGCGCGTTCACCTGGCACGAGCACCTCATCGAATCCGGGGCGCGGCGGTGAGGCGTGGATGGCCCGGATTTGCCGGTCGACCAATTCTTTGAAGGCGGCGCGCGAGCTGAAGAAGTCAGGGTCGAGCGCCAGGAAGAGGAATGATTGCCCGCGCACGGCCGGGTCGGGGTGGGTATGGGTCAGCTCGCAACCGGCGGTCGAGCCGGCCAGCGCGCCGGTCAGGATGCCGGGCAAGAGGGCGAAGCCGTAGCCCTTGTGGCCGCCGAAAGGCAGGAGCGCGGCGATGCGGGTCGGATCGGTCGTCGGGAGGCCGTCGGCGTCGATGGCCCAGTCGGGCGGCAGCGGCTCGCCACGGCGTCGGGCGCGCTCGATGCCGTCGCCGGAGGAAGCGCGGGTGCCGGCGTCGAAGATGATCGGCCGCTCCTCGCCGGCCGGCAGTGCGTAGGCGATCGGGTTCGTGCCGAAAGCCCTGGTCCGCCCGCCATGGGGCGCCACGTTCGGCTGGCCGTTGGCCATCAGCAGCGCGAAGAGGTCACGGGCCAGCGCCAGGTTGACGTAGCGCGCGCCGGCGCCGAAGTGAGGGCAGTTGAAGGTCGAGACGACGCCGACGCCGTACGTCTCAGCCCTGGTCATCGCCAGTTCCATCGCCTGCCGGGCGATCACCGGGCCGGGGGTGCCGTTCCCCTTCAGGACGGCGATCGGGCCGCGGTCGCGCACCGTCAGCGCCGCCGCCCCCGGCACGACCGCGCCGCGCGCGATGCTCTCCAGCAACTCCGGAAGGACGCGCCGGACGCCGTGAGTGTCGGTGCCGCGCAGATTGGCGAAGACGACGGCGTCGGCGCAGTCGGCGGCGTGCTCGGCCGGCAGGCCGGCGGCCTCCAGCGCCGCCTGGCATAGGCCGCGCAGGCGGGCCTCGGTGAAGACGACCGTGGCGCCCATGGTACTCTCCGGGGTATGCGTCGCGGGCAGCGGCGACGCTGCGGCCCGCCCGTACCCGACCGATCGTCCGCTACTTGTTGGCGTCCATGACCTTCTGGGTCTTCTCGACCAGGCTCTTCCAGGCCTGCTCGCCCGTGGCCTCGCCGATCATCGCCCGGTCGGCCTCGGTGATAACTGTCTGCATCCACTCCGCCCAATACTTCTTGGGGTAGCGGAAGCTGAGCGCATTGGGCGCGTCCTCGAGTTGTTTGACGGCCGCCTGCATGTTCTCCGGCGGACCCTGGAGGATCGCCGGCGAGTTGAGGACGCTCTTCTTAACCGGCAAGGTGGGGCGATTGGCCGGCTCGGCGATGTATTTCTGGATCATCTCGTTGCCGCCCAGGAAGAGGGAGAAGTCGAAGGCCGGCTCGAGATTGCCCTTCTTCTCGCTATCCTTGGAGACAGAGTTGGGTTCGGTCTGGCCGCCGTGGAAGGGCTTCGCGTTCTTGGGCGCGCGCGGCGGCGGCATCAGCTTCCACTGGAACTTGTTATTGACGAAGCGGACCACGGTGCCCGTGCTCTGATAGTGGTTCGCCGTCATGGCCGCGATGCCGAGCATGAACAGGTCGGTGGTCTCGGCCGTCTTCATGGCGGCGGCGGCGGCCGGGCTGGGAGCGACCTTGTGCTTATGGATCAGGTCGACAAACCACTGGAAGCCTTCGAGCGCCTCGGGCGTGTTGTAGCCGACCTTCGTCTCCTCCTTGTCGGCGTAGTAGCTCCGCTCGGTCTGGTTGGCCGCGACGTACTGCCAGAAATCGAGATCCCACGACCGGCGGAACCAGATGCCCCATTGCTTGCCGTCCGGTGTCGTCAGTTTGCGCGCCGCGTCGAGCTGTTGCTCCCAGGTCCAGTCCTCCTTGGGCAGGGGGATGCCGGCCTTCTCGAACATGGTGGTGTTGATGAACCAGCCGGAGACCGATGGGGCGAAGTCGATCGCCATCCGCTTGCCCTGGTATTGGGTGATCAGCGGGTGGTCGATGATGCCGAGGTCATCACCCTTCTTGTCGCGCCACAGCGGCGTCAGATCGGCCAGGTAAGTGTTCCAGATCGGGACCATCTCCGGCCAGCCAAAGATAACGTCCGGCGCCTGGCCGGCGACGAACTGCGCCACCACGACCTCGACCAGGCCGCCCTGGTTGCTGGTGCCGGCGCCGCTACCCAACTGGAGCGCCTCGATCGTGACGTTGGGGTTGAGCTTCTGGAACTCGCTGATCGCCAGCTTGACCGTCTCCTGGCGGATGCCGGTGTTCCAGTCATTGGCGAAGGTGATCTTGTAGGTCTTGGTTCCGGCGGCTGGTTTGGCCGCCGCCTGGGTCGGCGCCGCCACCGGCGCGGTCGTGGCGTCCACCACCGGCTTGCTCGGCTCGGCCGGCTTCGGGGCGGTGGTCGGGGCCGCGGTCGGGGCTGCCGGTGCGCCGCAGGCGGCCAGCAGCGCTGGCGCGACGGTCAGGGCAGCGCCGGCCAGCCAGGTGAGGCGGCGACGGGAGATGCGCGATGCGAGTGCGCCATCAGACATCGCGGAATTCCTCCTTGCTTATTCTCACTCCGAGATGCCACAAGGATAGTCCAGAGCGAGATGCCTGTCAATAGCCGGTGGCGGCTGCACAGGGCAATCGCATCTGGTAATGGATTGTGTGGGTGGTGCAGGGTCGGGGATACTGGCGCGGAGTGCGAGGCCCACTCACCGACCGGGGGAACCGCATGGACTCGGTGCCCGACGCGAGCATCCGCGCTCACTTCACCGCTCTGACCGACCCGAGGTGTGACCGCACCAGCAGCGCGAGTTGCTGCCAGTCATCCGTCGGCTCGATGCGGGTCCGCGGGCTCAGCGGCATCAGCCACTCCGTCGTGCAGAAGCATGATTGCCACTGCGACAACGGCCGACTGGGTCGCCAGTGACAGGCGGGCAGGATGAGGCGGCGCGGGCTATCCCTTCTTGCGCGTCACTGACCCCGCTCCGCCGTCTGTGCCAGCACCTGATAGGCCTGGCGGGTGGGGATGCCGGCCAGCAGCGGCGCCAGACCGGTCATCGCCTCGCGCATCAGCGCGCTGCCACCGGCCGCTTCCAGGTCGTCCCGGGTTGCCCACAGGCTGATGGACACTACCGTCGCCGTCCCGTCACCCAGCAGCAGCCAGCCTTGGAAACCAGGCTGCTCGTGCAGGCGCGGCTGGACCAATTCGCGCAGGATCGCTAAGCACTGATCGGTCGTCCCGGGCTGGAGCGTCAGCGTCGCGACGTTGGCGTGCATCCATGGCCCCTCCTCGTGAGAATGTGGACGCCCTGACGCGTGCAGGGCGATACTCGACCGGGCCGCGGCGATCAGGCGTCCGGCAGCTGCACCACGAGGTGGTAGATTTGCTCGTTGCCCTCGGCCCAGCTGAGATGGCCCGTCCCAGTGGTGTCCTCCAGCAGCACGACATCGCCGGCACGGAAGTGGCGGACCTCGCCGTCGCTGGTCTGAATCCCAGCACCGCCGGTCAGGTAGACGAGGAATTGCCGCCGTGGCGTCGGATGCCAGGCGTCGCCGCGCCAGTCACGCGGACCGGTCAGGAAGCCGACGCGCGTGGCCGGCATGAACGCCGAGACGTGGAGGGGCGGGGCGGGCGGCGCGAAGTCGACCGGGGTGAGGGCAACCGCCACATCCTCGAAGTGCGATTCACCATCCGGTCCGGTGTGGAGACGCACGTACTGCATGTTGTCCCTCCTCGCGGCCGCGCTCCGCGCCTCGATGTCGAGCAGGCTGGGTGCCGACCAGGTCCTGGCAATGCGCGGCGGCCAGCCGTACCCACATCCAGATCACGACCACGCATAGCATGGCGCCAACGTACCTTCTCAAAAAAGCGCGGTCAGGCTATGAGGCAGCCCACGACGCACCCAAGTTGAGGTCGGTGGCGCGCTCATCGATGAGGTCAGCCAAGGCGGGCAACTGCCACTATGTGTCGGACATGTCACGGCGAAGTATGGTAGTGCTCAACTTCCTACGGCAGGAGCGCACCGCCAAGATCGGGGTCAAAGCCAAGCGGCTCAAAGCCGGCTGGAATGGGCAATATCTGCTCCGCGTGCTTCAATTCTGACGTGCGATTGCCCTGTTCGCGACGCCCCTCGTCCGCCTCCGTCGGCACGGGCGTCGCCGCTCAGCGGGCGGCGACGCCCGTGCCGCGCCAGCGGTCGAGCACCGACGGATTGACGACCCCCTTCGGCACGCGCCCGCTCAGCGCGTCGGCGATTTGCCGCCCCATCAGCCGCCGGCGCTCGAGATAGGCGACGTCGGAGGCCGACCCGATGTGCGGCGAGATGACGACATTCGGCATGGACAGCAGCGGGTTGGCCGGGTCGGGCGGCTCCTGCTCCAGCACGTCCAGCCCGGCGCCGAAGAGGCGCCCCTCCCACAGTGCGGCGATCAGCGCCGCCTCGTCGACGACCTTGCCGCGGCCGGTGTTGAGGAAGATCGCGCCGGGTTTCATCCACCGGAAGTGGTCGGCGCCGATGGCGTGGCGCGTCTCCTTCGTCAGCGGCAGGTGACAGGAGACGATGTCCGCCCGCCGGCAGACCTCCTCCAGGCCGGACCGCTCGACGCCCGCGCCGGCGAAGACCGCGTCCGGCAGGTACGGGTCGTAGGCCAGGCAGGCCATGCCGAACGCCTGGGCGCGCCGGGCCACGGCGCGGGCGATGCCGCCGAAGGCGATCAGGCCGAGCGTCTGGCCGGTGACGCGCGGGACGCTGAGTTGCATCACCGGGAAGAGCTGCTCGGCCGCCTCCCGCCAGCGGCCGGTCACCGACATCTCGTGCAACCAGACGCCGCGCCGCGCGACCATCAGCAGCAGCATCCAGGTGTGGTTGGCGACATCCTCGGTGAAGGTGTCGGCCATGTTCGTCACCAGGATGCCGTGATCCGTCGCCGCCTCGGCGTCGATCGAGTCATAGCCGATGCCGCCGGAGGGGATCAGTCGACAGCGCCCCAGCCGCTCGATGACCGCGCGCGGCGTGCGGGCGAGCATCGGGATGACGACGTCGGCATCGGCCGCCGCCGTCGCGTAGGTCGCCTCGTCGACGGCGCGGACGCGCTCGATGGTCACGCCGAGCGGGTCGAGCGCCTCCTGATGCGGGCCGAAATCGTACCCGTCGGGGACGTTGACGGCGACGACCTTCCAGCATCGGGCCTCCATGTTGTCCCTCCTCAGAGCATCCCGTACAACCGGGCCAGGTTGCCGCCCAGGATCAACGCCTCGACTTCCCGGCCGAAACCGTGGCGGCGGATGGCCTCGGCGGCCAGGTCGGCGTAGAGCAGCGGCATGTTCGAGCCGAAGATGACGCGGTCGGCGCCGACCGCCTGGACCGACCGCGCCACGAATGACGGCTCGTGCGCGGCGACGGTCGTGCCCAGGTAGAGGTTGGGGTTGGCCTGCGCCGCCAGGTGGGCCTCGCGCTGCCAGGTGCGGTAGCCCATGTGGTCCATGATGATCGGCGTCTCTGGGTACCGGCGCGCGAGCGCGCCGATCTCCAGCGGGTGGCAGAGGTGGCCGCCGGAGTGGATGTTGACGATCAGGCCCAGCTCGCGCGCCTTGTCCATCATCGCAAAGGTTCGGGGGCTGTCGAGCGGACAGGTGTAGAGGATGGGCATCAGCTTGAGCATCCGCATGCCCCACTCGGTCGCCGCCGTCTCCAGCTCCTGGACGCTCTCGGCGCCGAAGTTGGGGTTGATCTGGCAGCAGGGCAGGACGCGGCGCTCGTGGCGGACGGCCTCGGCCAGCGCGCGGTTGTCGGGACGCTCGACGAGCCGGCCGTCGGGATGGATCGGGAAGGGCATGATCACGGCGTACTCGATCCCGCCGGCCGTCTCGTTGTCGAGGATTGCCGCCAGGGCGCGCGCCTGCTCCTCCGGCGGCGCGGTGCTCGGCAGGTAGGCCTCGAAGTCCATCGTCGGCATTGGCATCGATCGCTCCTCCTCGGCTCCTCGGAGACGGTCCGGCCTAGCCGCGGCCGATGTACGGCTGGGTCATGGGCATGACGATCGCCTCCAGCACAGTGACATGCGGCGGCTGGGTGGCCATGTAGACCGCCGCCGCCGCGATCTCGTCGACGGTCATGAACGGCTCGGTGGGCGGGTCCAGCGTCCGGTCCCCTCCCTGCTCGAGCCGCTCGACATGCGTGTTGCCGGGGTGGAGGCAGCCGCAGGCGATGCCGTGCGCGCGGCCCTCCAGCGCCGTCACCTGGGTCAGGCCCCAGATGCCGTGCTTGCTGGCCGAGTAGGCGGCCGAGCCGGGCCGGACGCGTTGGGCCGAGATGCTGCCGATGTTGATGATCCGGCCGCCCCCCTGACGCTTCATAGTCGGGAACACCGCCCGCGTGCACAGGAAGGGGCCGGTTAGATTGGTGGCGATGACACACTGCCACCCCTCCAGGCTCAACTGGTCGATCGGGCCGCCGCCGAAGGCGCCGGCATTATTCACCAGGATATCAACCCGGCCGAAGCGCGCCAGCGCCTGCTCGAACAGCCGCGCGACCTGCCCCTCGTCGGTGACGTCCGTGAGGACGGCCAGCGCCTCGCTGCCGGCCCCGGTCAACTCGCGCTCGACGGCGGCCAACTCGCCCGACCGGCGGGCGGCGATGACTACCGCCGCCCCAGCACGCGCCAGGCCGCGCGCGATGCCACGCCCGATGCCGCTGCTGGCGCCCGTCACGACCGCCACCTTCCCCGCCAGATCGCCCATGCTGCCGAGTCCTTTCTCCGCGTGGCTCCGCCGGCGCCGGCGGAGCCATCAGCCCTTGACCGCCCCGAGCGTCAGCCCGCGGACGAGGTGGCGCTGCATTGCTAGCGCCAGAATGAAGACCGGCACCATCGCCATCAGCGCCAGCGCCGAGGCGACGCCGTAGATCGACGCCTGGGTGCCGTAGAAGCTGGAGATGACGACCGGCAAGGTCATCATCTCGGTGCGGGCGAGGATGGCGGCGAACAGGAACTCGGTCCAGCCGAAGACGAAGACGAAGATGGCGGTGGCGGCCAGGCCGGGCGCCGCCAGCGGCAGCGTGATGCGCCACAGTACCTGGAGCCGATTGCACCCGTCGACGAGCGCACTCTCCTCGACCTCATGGGGGATCTCGACGATGTAGCCGCGCGTCATCCAGACGGTGAACGGCAGCGCCGCGACGGCGTAGAGCGCGATGAGCGCCTGCGGTGTGTCGATCCAGCCGATCTCCTTGAAGAGGAGGAAGCTGGGAAAGATCAGCGAGACGGCCGGGATCATGCGCTGGGTTAGCAACCAGAAGGAGAGCTGGCGGCCGCCGGTGTTGAAGCGGGCCATGCTGTAGCCAGCCAGCGTGCCGACCACCAGCGCCAGCACCGTCGAGCCGCCGGCGGCGACCAAGCTGTTCGTCAGCGCCCGCAGGCCGGCGTAGCGGGTGACGGCGACGTCGAAGTTCTCCAGCGTCAGCTCGCTCGGCACCCACACCGGCGGATAGATCAGGATGTCGCGCGGTAGCTTGAAGGCATTGATGAGCATCCAGTAGATCGGGAACAAGAAGAATAGCGAGAACAGGCAGAGGTAGAGGTACTTGAAGATCAGTCCCGGGCGCAGCCGGGCGCGCCGGAGGTGCCCGACAGTGGCGGGCGCCTCCCGGAGTGTCGCTCGGGGCGGCGTCGCGGCGGTCATCGGCAAGGCCCTCCTGCGGTGAGTGGATTGATCGCCTGAGCGGGACGACAAGGCCGCACCCAAGCGCGGCGACGTTACGTCTCCCGAACCCGCTGCAAGAGGAGCCCGACGAGCAGCGCCGCGCCAGCGAGAAAGAGGAACGAGGCGGCGGCAGTGTAGCCCCAGCGGAAGTTGCGGAAGCCCTGCTGGAAGATGTGCCAGGCGATCGTCTGAGTGGACGTCCCCGGCCCCCCCTGCGTGATGACGAAGACCTCGCCGAACATGTTCAGCGCGCCGATGACGCGGAAGAGGACGGCGACCAGCAGCACCGGCCGGATGACCGGGATGGTGATCCGCCAGAAGCGCTGCCAGGCATTGGCGCCGTCGATGCCGGCTGCCTCGTACAGGTCCGGCTCGACGGCGCTCAGCCCGGCCAGCAGGATCATGAACATGAACGGCGTCGATTGCCAGACGTTGACGCACAGGACGGCGATGAGCGCCAGCGTCGGGTCGTTGAGCCAGGGGATGAAGGTCGGCTCGCCGCGCACGAGGGAGATGAGGTGGTTGATCGCGCCGAGGCGGGTGTCAAACAGCATCCGCCAGCCGTAGCCGGCCACCACCGGCGAGACCATGATCGGCAGCAGAAAGATCGCCATAAAAAGCCGCTTGCCAGGCAACTCCTCGGCCAGCGTGAGCGCGAGCGTCATGCCGGCGACCAGGTCGACGACGACGGTGAGCACCGCCATCGTCAGCGTGAAGCGCACGGCGTTCCAGGTGAGCGGGTCGGTCAGCACCGCCAGGTAGTTGCCCAGGCCGATGAATGAGTGGTCCTCGACCTGAAGGTCCCAGCGGAAGAAGCTCAGGCCGAAGGCCCACAGGCTGGGGAAGATCGTCACCGCCAGGATCAGCAGCACGCAGGGCAGCACGAAGAGCGTGGCGCCGGTCAGCCAACCGCCCAGCCAGCCGGGGCGCAGGCGTACCCCGGCGGCCGAGATCGAGCGGGTGTCACCCATGGCGGACCTCCTCGCCCGGCTGGGCGTCGGCTGGCTCAGCGCGTGAGCGACTGGAGCGTCGAGCCAGGCATGGCCAGGTAGTTCCGGTACGCCTTCTGCTGTTTGTCGCGACCGAGCCGATCGGTCGTTTTCTCCCACTTGGCCGCCGTCTCGTCCAGACTACCCTTGATGTCCTTGCCGCTGAGGATGGCCGTCTGCGCCTCGGCATAGGCCTGGCTGTACTCGGAGTAGCCCGGCATGATCATGTCGAGGAAGGCCTTGCCCGAGCCGAGCAGCTTGAGCGTGTCGAGGTAGTCGGACGCGTTCGCCCAGGCCTTGCGGAAGAGCGGCGACTCGATGTGGCTGATGCGGTACGGGTCACGCAGAGCATACGGCAGCATCACCCGCTCCAGACTGACCTCGGGGCTGGTCATCCACTGGATGTAGGCGTAGGCCAGGTCCTTCTTCTTGCTGTTGCTCAGGACGCTCAGGTAGAAGCCGCCGGCCATCTCGGTGTAGCCGCCGGGCAGCGGCGCGTAGCCGGTCTTGCCGGCCACCTGCGTCTCCGGCACGAACGAGAGCTGCTTCGGCCGGCCGCCGTAGCCCTCGGCCCAGCGGCCCAGCGGCGCCCAGAAGCTGGTCATCGCCAGTTGCCCGGACAGGTAGGCGGTGAACAGGGACACGGCGTCGAGTTGCTCGGCGCCGGGTGGCATCGCCTTGCGCGCCAGGAGGATGTTCTCCATCGTCTTGATGGCGGCCGGGCTGTTGATGCCGGGCTTCATCGTCTCCGGGTCGAAGAACTGGCCGCCGTTCATCCGGAACCAGGCCTGGAACCAGGCCCAACTGGCGCCGGCGTTGAGCAGGCCGACGCCGTGGAACTTGCCCTTGCCCTGCTCGGTCAAGAAGGTGGCGGCGTCGACGTACTGCTGGAAGTCGTAGGTCTTGGGCGTGCCGAGATCGCGGCCGTACTTGCTCTTGAAGTCAGCCTGGGTCTTCGGGTCCTCGAACAGGTCCTTGCGGTAGTACCAGACCAGGGCGTCGCCGTCGTCGAAGAAGCCATAGATCTTGCCATCCCAGGTGGCGATCGCCTTGTAGATTGGCAGGTAGTCGTCGAGCACCTTCGGGTCGAGCCATCGCTTGATGTAGTCGTCGATTGGAAGCAGCGCGTTGGCTGACACCATGTCCGGCAGCCAGGCTGGCTGGATGCCGGCGCAGTCGATGGCGCTGCTGCCGGCGAGGTGCTCGGCCATCAGCTTGGAGAAGCTCTCGTTGCCGCCGGTCATCTCGACGACCTTGACCTTGACGCCGGTCAACTCCTCGAACTTCGGGCCGCTGAACAGGAGCGGATCCTGGGCCTGCAGGCCGCTCTCCCAGGCGACGGTGACCGTCTCGCCCTTGAACTTCTTAGCTTCGTCGATCGCTTTCTGGGTCGACGGGCTGTAGGTCGTGGCGCCGGCGGCCGGGGCCGGCGCGCTCGTCGCGGCCGGGGCCGCCGCCGGCTTCGTCGGCTCGGCGGCCGGCTTGGCTGCCGCCGCGGCGGTGGTCGGCGTGGCGGCCGGGGCTACCGCCGGTTTGGTCGGCTCGGCGGCCGGCTTGGCGGGCGCCGCGGTGGGCGTGGCCGCCACGCCGCAGGCGGCCAGGAGCGGGAGCGCGACCGACCCGATGCCGATCTGGAGCAGGGACCGCCGTGAGACCGCGCGCGGGTGAGGCTGAGGCGTCATCTGTCTCGTCTCCTTCCTAATCAACTGAGCGTCGGAAGCCGTCACGTGCTGGTGGCCTCGACCTTGCCTGCTGGCCATCACCTCCTGTCGCGTGGCTAGATCACGGAGTTAACAGACTCTCGGCGCACGCCGGGTCGCGATCCGACCAGGCCGGCGGCGCCTCACGGGGTCGCATGGGCGAGCCGGTCGCCATCCAGCGCGTCGGCAACGAGCGTGAGGAGTTGGGCGCCGGCCGCGTTCAGATGCGCCGTCATCGCTTGCCGCGCGGCGGCGGCGTCGTGCTCGCGGATCGCCAGGTAGATGGGCTCATGGCCCGCGAAGCCCTGTTGCGGGTCGGCGAAGCTGGTCTGGACCCGAACGATCCAGATGTGGAGCAGGCCGCGCAGGGCGGTGAGGATGTGGAGCAACACCTGATTGCGCGCCGCGCTCGCGATCGCCAGATGGAAAGCGACGTCGTGTCGACTGAACTCCTCGGCGTGGCGCACGCTGGCGCGCATCGCCTCCAGGTGCTTGGCGATGGCGCTCAGGTCGGCAGCGGTCGCCCGCTCAGCCGCCAACCCGGCCATCTCGGTCTCGATCGTCCGGCGCGCCTCGATCACCTCGTGCGCGCTCTGCTCGCTCATGAGGAGGCTCCAGGAGAGCGGCCGAGCCAGGGCGGCGATGTCGCCGGCGCTGACGAAGGCGCCCACGCCTGGCGCGATGCGCACCAGCCCGAGCGCGCTGAGCGCCTTGATGGCCTCGCGCAGGGAGGAGCGGCCGACGGCCAGACGGGTCATGAGCGCCCGTTCGGACGGGAGCTTGTCGCCGGGGCGCAGGCCCTCTTCCAGGACCAGCGCGAGCAGCCGCTTGCTGATCTCCGCGGTGACGGTCGTGCGCGGGATCGGGGCCAGGTGGCGCGACTCGAACATGGCATCCCTCGCGAGAGCGCCGCCCCACAGGGGCACGCCGAACACCGACGCATGCGAGCGGCTGACGCATGGTTATCCTGATGTGACGGACTGATGTCATCTGGTCTGATGTCTGGCCTACTATACTTCGGCCAGATCGCGATGTCAAGATCCGCACGGCTTCAGTAACAGTTCAGACTTGGGCGGGCAGTGGGGTGATGAGGAGGCGGAGGCACTCGGCGAAGGGATTGAGGCCGCGCGCCCGCCAGGTACCGAAGACCGTCGCCAGGGCCATCTTGGTCTGGGTTCCCGCCGGTGCGCGCGTGCCGCCGCTGATCTTGCGCGCCGTCACCGCCGGGCGCAGGCTGCGCTCAGCGGCGTTGTTGGTCGGCGGCACGCGCGGGTCGGCCACGAAGACGAACAACTCGCTCAGGTACTTCTCGATGCGCCGACACAGCACCGCCTGCGGCGGCTGCTCCTCGGCTGCCAGATACGGCTGGCACAGCGCCAGCAGTTCCCGCTCGAAGGCGCGCTGCTGGTGCTCTCGCGCGGCCGGCAGCGGGCAGGCCCCGCGCGCCCGCGCCCACACGGCCCGCACCGCCGCCGCCCAGCCGGCCAGGCCAACGTCCTTGGGGTGCGCCCGGCACAGGTCGTCGATGTCGCGCAGCAGGTGCGCCCAGCAGCGCTGCTTCAGCCCCGGGTAGTGATCATAGGCGGCGTAGAAGTCGGCCACCAGTGTGCCGCTGAACTGCTCCCCCAACACCTGTTGAAGGATCATTAGGTCTGCCGGCCGGCGATAACTAGAATTGCCGGTGGAGTCGAGCGCCGCAGGGCCGGTCTAGCATGGCGTCCAGCAGGAGGGCGTCATGAAAACCGACGCGGAGGTACGACTCTACATGAAGGAACGCGCCAAAGGCAGAACTCAGGACCGGGCCGCCGCTCGGGCGGGGATGGGCGTCATAGGCGCGAACTTAAGGGCAGTGAGCGGTGAGAACAACATCAAGCGGCGACCTCCTGGGGGAGAGCGACGCGGCCGGGATGGGCGGCGAGCCAATCGCGGACGGTGGCCGCCTGCTGGGGTCGCC
>JADLAZ010000231.1 GCA_020849725.1 Chloroflexota bacterium | reverse complement strand
GGCGGAGATGAAGCAGGTGCTGACCGAGATTCAGAACGGCGCCTTCGCCCGCAACTGGATCCTGGAGAACGCCACCGGCCGGCCCGGCTTCAACGCCGTGCGCCGCAACGAGGCCAACTCCCAGTTAGCCGAGGTCGGCAAGCGCATGCGAGCGATGATGCCATGGCTGAAGAAGTAGACGTACCCATGGGCGCCCTCACCCTCTCCCGCCACGGTGGGAGAGGAGACACATGGCGGTACGCCAGCGCCGGTCCCCTCTCCCGTGCGCGGGAGGGGGCGAAGGTGAGGGCCGTTTCCCTGACCAATGGCGCAGATCGCGGCACCGATGGCGGCATCGCTCGCCTTAGCCGGCCCGCAGCGGGCTGGTGATGGGCCGATCGACGCCCTGGCATGGCCAGGGCCGGGACCGCACGGAAGGAGACCACGGCGATGCCGCGCGATATTCTGATCTTTGACACGACGCTGCGCGATGGCGAGCAATCGCCCGGCGCAACGCTGACCGTTCCCGAGAAGCTGGAGGTCGCTGACGCGCTGGTGGCGCTCGGCGTTGACATCATCGAGGCCGGCTTCCCGATCGCCTCGCCGGGCGATCTGGAGGCGGTGCGCTCGATCGCCGCGCGAGTGCGGGGCGCGACGGTCGCCGGGCTGGCACGCTGCGTCTTCGCCGATATCGACGCCGTCGCCGAGGGCGTGCGCCCGGCCGAAAGCCCACGCATCCACACCTTCGTCAACGCCTCCGATATCCAGATCCAGCACCAACTCCGCAGCACGCGCGAGCGTGTGTTGGAGACGGCCGATGCCTGCGTCCGGCGGGCGAAGGGCTACGTGGCTGACATTGAGTTCTCGCCGATGGACGCCACCCGCGCCGACCCGGCTTTCGTCGCCAAACTGTGCGGCATCGCCATCGCCGCTGGCGCGACGACGGTCAACATCCCCGATACCGTTGGCTACGCTACGCCCGACGAGTTCTACCGATTCATGCGCGACCTGATCGAGCAGACACCGGGCGGCGACCGTGTCACCTGGAGCGTTCATTGCCACGATGACCTGGGGCTGGCGACCGCCAACACGCTGGCCGGTGTGCTGGCCGGGGCGAACCAGATCGAAGTGACGGTCAACGGCATCGGTGAGCGGGCCGGCAACACCTCGCTGGAAGAGATCGTGATGGCGCTGCGGACGCGCGCCGACTTCTACCGCGACTGCCGGACGCGGGTCGTATCAGAGCGGTTGGTGCCGACCAGCCGGCTGGTAAGTCGACTGACCAGCATCGTCGTCCAGCCGAACAAGGCGATCGTCGGCGCCAATGCCTTCGCCCACGAGTCGGGCATTCACCAGGATGGCATACTCAAGCATGCCGGCACCTACGAGATCATGGCGCCGCAGTCGGTCGGCTGGGACGCTTCCAAGCTGGTGCTGGGCAAGCACTCTGGCCGCCACGCGCTGAGCGCGCGGCTGAAGGAGATGGGCTATGTGCTGGAGGGCGACCACCTTCAGCAAATCTACCAGCGCTTCACCGAGTTGACCGACCGCAAGAAGATCGTCACCGAGGCCGACCTGATCGCCATCGCCGAGAACGAGCTGGCGCATGGCCCACAGGAAGACCGCTACGCACTGGAGCATTTCAGCTTCCAGTCGGCCAGCGGCGGCCGGGCCTCGGCGACGGTGACGGTCGTCGTCGATGGCGTCGCCCAGACGGCGGGCGGCACCGGTAACGGTCCGGTCGAGGCGATGTATCGGGCAATCGACTCGCTCACCGGCGTCGAGACGGCACTCCAGTCGTACGCCATTCAGGCGGTCACCCCTGGCGAGGACGCCCAGGGCGAGGTTCATGTCGTGATTCGCGCCGGCGACCGCATCAGCGCTGGCCGCGGGCTGGCGACCGACGTCGTCGAGGCGAGCGCGCTGGCTTATCTCCAGGCATTGAACAAGCTGGCGCTCACCGCCGGCATCCGCGAGCGGGTCGTCGAAGGCGTCGGCTAACGCCCCCGTAGGGGCGCAATGAATCGCGCCCGCCAGCCTTGCCACAGGAACGAGGGCGCGATGAATCGCGCCGCTACGACAGGTCGTGCGGTCGGCCACCGCCAGCGAAGACGTGACACAGGCACAACCAGGCGTCGCGGGGCTGACCGGCACGGCTATCCAAGGAGCAACCCGTGGGCGACTACCGCATCATGCTCATGCCCGGCGACGGTGTCGGGCCGGAGGTCATCGCCGAGGGCCGCAAGATCCTCGCCGCCGTTGGCCAGGGCTTCGGCCACCGCTTCACCTTCGAGTCGGCGCTCGTCGGCGGCGCGGCCATCGACGCCCACGGCACGGCGCTCCGCGAGGGGGATCTCGCCGCCGCCCGCGAGTGCGACGCCATTCTGTTCGGTGCGGTCGGCGGGCCACGCTGGGACAACCCGGCCGCAACGGTGCGGCCGGAGCAGGGGTTACTGGCGCTGCGCAAGGGGCTGGGCCTGTTCGCCAATCTGCGGCCCGTGACGATGTGGCCGGCGCTGGCCGAGGCGTCGACGCTGCGGCCAGACGTCGTCAGCGGCGTCGATCTGGTCGTCGTGCGCGAGCTGACCGGCGGCATCTACTTCGGCCGGCCAAGCGAGCGGCGCACCACCGCCGACGGTCGCGAAGCGATCGATACGATGACCTACTACGAGCACGAAATCGCCCGCGTCGTCCGGCTGGCCTGCGAGCTGGCACGCGGCCGGCGCAAGAAAGTCACCAGCGTCGACAAGGCCAACGTGTTGGCAACGTCGCGGCTGTGGCGCGAGGTCGCCGGCGAGGTCGCTCGCGACTTCCCCGACGTCACGCTCGAGCACGCACTGGTCGACTCGACAGCGATGGCGCTGATCCGCCACCCGCGCCAGTTCGACGTCATCGTCACCGAGAACATGTTTGGCGACATCCTGACCGATGAGGCGGCGATGCTGGCCGGCTCGATGGGCATGCTGCCGTCGGCCAGTCTGAACGGGCGACCGCCGGCGCGGCCTGGCAGCGGTGGTGTCCAGTACGGCCTGTACGAACCGATCCACGGCAGCGCGCCGGATATCGCCGGCCAGGGCGTCGCCAACCCGCTGGCGATGGTCCTCAGCGCGGCGATGCTGCTGCGGCTGTCGCTCGGCCTGGAGCGCGAGGCCGCCGCCGTCGAGGCCGCCGTCAAGCGCGT
>JADLAZ010000230.1 GCA_020849725.1 Chloroflexota bacterium | reverse complement strand
GGCTATGTCTGCGAGCGGCTGGCCGAGGCGCAGCGCCGCCAGTGGCGCGACTACCGCCGCCACGTCAGCTCCTGGGAGCTCGACCGCTACTTCGACACCACCTGACGCGGGCGGAAAGGGCTGCGGGGTCCATGCGCGAGCCGCCGAGTGGTCTGGCCGACGCGACGCTGCGCGCCGGGCTGAGTGCCGCCTATGGCCTGGCCGTCGCCGACCTTGCCTTCCTGCCGCTCGGTCACGACGCCCTGGCCTGGGTCTACCGGGTGCGGACGGCCGACGACCGCGCCTACTTCCTGCAGGTCCGGCGCGGGGCGATCAACGAGGCGGGCCTGCTGGCGCCGCGTGAGCGCGCCCTGATGCTCGCCGCGGGCGGCTTTAGCCGGGCCTGGGTCGGCCCGCGCGAGGAGGCGCTCGCCTTCCAAGGCTACGGTGCGACCACCATCGTGGCATTGGCGTTCTCGGCCGACGGCGGGGTTATGACCAGCATGGGGTGACGGGGAGGGGCGGTTAGAGACTCTCCAATCGCCTCTGCCGAGCCGTGTGAGGGAGGGTGAGGGTGCGCTCGCTGGCTGAGCGAAGGCGACACCACGGACCGTCACCCCGGTCTGGGCCGGGATGACGGTCGTGGCAGCAGATGGCTCGCTCGTCGCGGCCCTCACCGACCGTGGTGAGCGAGATCACCGACCGGTAGCGCCACCGGCCGCGCTTGCCGGCCAGGCCGGCGCCAACTGACCGCCAGCCCGAGCCCGATGGCGATGGCCATCGCCGTCAGCGCCTCGACCAGCGCCGGCTTGGCGGTCATCAGGTAGACGACACCCAGGTCGGTAGCCAGCAGCGTCAGGAGGGTCGCCCGCAGAACGGGATCGATGATGGCCGCCCGCAAGGTGCTCGATACCGGGTCGTCGGGCGAGCCACCGGCCGCCGCGCCAGCGATCGCGCCGAAGCGCGGACCAGTGATGCGGGGCGCGACCGCGCTGGCGCCAACCAGCACTGCCAGGCCGATGAGGATCCAGGGCGTCGTCCAGCCCCAGACCGTGACGACCATGATCAGACCACTGGCCAGGATCGCCAGCGAGGCGATCGGAAAGAGCCGCCCCAGCACCGCCATCGACCGCAGCACCGAGCGGGCGGCGCCGGTCGTGCCGGCGGTGTACAGGCCGTACAGCCCGGCCAACTCGATCGCCGTCGCGCCAAACAGAAGCAGGACACCAGCGATGTGTAGGAACTTAGCCAGCGCATAGACAGACATGGGATGCCTCCTATCGGCTCGTGGCGGTCAGGCGGCGCGCGACCGGGGCGTCGGGGCAGGCTTGCGCCGGCTCAGGAACCGGACGATGGGCCGGCCCACCGGGAGGGTGGGCCGCTGACGGGCCTGGTTGGCCAGACGCGACTGTGCGGCCTCGCGATGCAGGTCATCGATCCTCGTCTGCGCCAGATAGATATCGGACATGAACATTGTCGTCTCCTTGTCGGTGTCGCCGGGCGGCGCTAGCGGCCGAAGCCAGACCAGCCACGACGTCGCGACCATTCAGCACTGTTGAGGTCGTCACGGCTGTCGACGCCCCACCGCGCGGCGGCGATGGCGAGCGCCAGCAACGCCAGCAGCGGCGTGAGGATCTCCATCGTCTTCCCCTTCTCCGGAGGTCTATCGGCATCGTCTGTCGATGCCCACCGCCCGCGGCGGCTGTCTCTCACCCTAGTCAGGCGCCGCGCACGGCTCATCCGCCGATCAGGCACGGTCGGACGGCCAACGGATCAGGCCATGGGCTTGATCGGTTGGCCAGCGGTCGGCGGTGGCATCAGCGTGGGTGACGTGCCCCGCCGAGCGGCTACCAGTGGCCCTCGGCACGCCAGGCGGCGTGGAGCGCCCGAATGCGGGCGAGCTCGTCAGTCGTGAGATCGGCGTCAGCGGCGCTGACGTTGTCGGCCAACTGGGCCAGAGAGTTCGCGCCGGGGATGGCGCAATGAATGGCCGGATGGCTGAGAACGAAGCGGATGGCCGCCTGTGCCAGCGTCTGGCCAGGCCGCTCCAGGAAGCGCAGTTGCTCAATGCGCCGCAGCCGCAACTGCAACTGATCGCCGCTGGGCCGGCGCCACTGCTGCTCTGCCGGCAACGGCTGCCCGACCGGGAACTTGCCGCTCAGCAGCCCACGCGCCAGCGGCGTGCGCACCATGATGCCGGCGCCAAGGCGCTCGGCCAGCGGCAATAACGCGTCCGCGGCGGTCGGGTTCAGCAGGTCGTACTCGATCTGGAGAAACTCGGCGCCGTGCTGCAGCGCCCAGATGCCGGAGGCGTGATCGTGGGTGGAGATGCCAAAGCAGCGCACCTTGCCCCGCGCCTTGAGCTGGTCGATGGCGATGGCCCAGTCGTCGCGCTCCAGTTGGGCAACCGACGGGCTGTGGAGCATGTAGAGGTCGATCGTGTCACGCCGCAACCGGTGCAGGCTGTCCTCGGCCGCGGCCAGGATCGTCGCCGCCGTGAACTCGCGGCGCGGGAAGTCGTTCGTCTCGACCGGCACGCCGCCCTTGGTCGACACGACGACCGGCGCCGGGTGCGCGCTGAGCACCTCGCCGAGGACAGACTCGCTGCGGCCCTGGTTGTAGCTGTTGGAGGTATCGAAGAAGGTGACGCCCAGCTCCAGCGCCTGGCGCACGACCGGCGGCCACTGCGCCCAGTCGGTGCCGGGGTCGCCCAGCCGGTTGCAGCCCATCGACACAGTTGAGACGGTGAGGCCGGTGCCGCCGAAGGGGCGATAGCGCATGACGCTCTCCTGGAGGATGGATGCGGCCGCCGCGGTTCGAACCGCGAATGGGCGCGAATGGGTCGACGTCGGACGCCGACAGCAGGCGGAACGGTCGGCCAGCATTGTACGGCAGAGGCAGCCACGACGGTACCAGCGGGCCGGCGCTTGTCCGGACGAAGCCATGCCCGCCGGAGTGGGTGTGGCCAGCCGGCCACAGGCCAAACTCCACCAGCAGCGAGCAGTGTCTACGGCGTGTCCTCGAAGGCGACGCGCCAACCCGTGGGTCGCCCGCCCCGAGGTCGAAGGCGCGGTCGCGGCAACGGCCGCACAGCGCGTTGCGCACTCCCACCTGATACCGGGCGGCGCCCTGGGCGGCCGGCGGTGAGGTGTCGGTTGGCAGGGTGCTAGCCCTGCCAAGACCGTTGCGTCAACTTTATCAGGTTGCCTCAGGTGTCGTTGACCATGGCGATGGTCGAGCGGCGCGGTTGAGGTCGGCGAGGAAGGTGGTGCTAGTGGCTGGGCGGCGCGAAGGTGGTGACGACGTCGGCGCGGTTCAGCAGGCGACGCAGCGGGCGGCCGGCGACGAAGCGGCGCAGGTTGTCGGCGATCTCGGCGGTCGTGTCGCGGGCGAGGTACGGACCGACGCCGCCGCAGTGCGGCGTGATGATCGCGGTCGGCAGCGTCCACAGCGGGCTGGCCGGGTCGAGCGGCTCCTGCTCGAAGACATCGATCGACGCGCCGGCGATCCAGCCGGCGCGCAGCGCCTCGATCAGCGCCGCCTGGTCGACGATCGGGCCACGGCTGATGTTGATCAGGTAGGCGGTTGGTCGCATCGCCCGCAGCGCCGCCGCGTCGATCAGGTGGTGGGTGGCGTCGGTGAGCGGCGCCAGAACGGCGACGAAGTCCGCCTCGGCCAGCACGGCATGCAGCCGCTCGGGTGGATAGACGGCCGCGATGTGTGGCGGGCGCTGGTCGGCCTGGCGGCGCGTGCCGATGACGCGCATGTCGAACGCGCGCGCGCGGCGCGCCAGCGCCTGCCCGGCGCGACCCAGCCCGACGATGCCGAGCGTGCTGCCGCGCACCTCGATGAGCGCGGTCGTCGGCCAGGCGTCGTGCGGCGCCCAGCGGCGCTGGGCCTGCAACTGGCGGTACTCGTGGGCGCGGCGGGCGATGACGAGGATCTGGGCCATGACGTACTCGGCCATGGGCACGACTGAGGCATCGACTTTGTGGGTGACGGCGAAGGGGACATCGCGCAGACCGCCAATCGAGAAGCCATCGACACCGGCCCCGATCAGGTGCAGCCAGCGCAGGCGCGGCGCGGTCAGGTAGGCTGGCCGCACGCGATCAGCCATGATGGCGGCGTCGGCCTCGGGCAGTGCGGCCTCGCCGGCGGCGGCATCCGGGGCGAGGACGAAGCGGACAGTGGGCGCGGTGGCGCGCAGATCATCCGCCATCCTCAGGATGCCACGCCCGACCAGCAGGACGGTGACGGGCGCGGCCGGCGACCGGCGTGGCGGGGGTGGAACCGTCATCGCCGGTCGCCCTCCGTGACGAGCGCCACTAGCAGACAGGGTGGCGTCAGGCCGGCACAGCCACCGACTGCCCGCCCGCGCCGAGGCGCCCGATGTACTGGCTGGGGCCGAAGCCAAGGATGGGGATGAAGATGAAGCTCAGGAAGATCAGGCCGAGGGTGAAGCCGACGCCATGCCCATACGCCTTCGACAGATCATTGCACATGATGATGAGAATGACAAAATTCACGAACGGCACGAACATGAGCAACAGCCACCACCACGGCCGGTCAATGATTCGGAGCCACACAAGGGTGTTGTAGATCGGGATGATGGCGGCCCAGCCCGGCTGACCGGCCTTGGTGAAGACCTTCCACAGGCCAGCGATGACGACGACCACGATCGCCAGCCAGATGATCGACATGAACCCACCCGCGGCCGCGCCGCCGCCACTCTGCTGCATCAGGACTGTCCTGTCGTCGAGCAGGGGCAGAATCCCGTTGAGCATCGCGTACTCCTTCCACTGCGACCGACACCAGCGCCGCCCACACTCGTAGGCTGCCCGTCGATCGTCACCGCTCACTCTGCTGTCGGCTGAAACGGCCCAGGAGATAAGTGGTCTCACACAGCAAAACGATAATTGCTGGCCTGGCAGCCCATCAGCCGCTCAGGCATCCCAGATTCTTGCCGGCTGATGGATGTTCGTACATTTTGTCCGAACTAGCATCGCGCCACGGCTGAGCCACTCCCCTGCTCCCTGGTCCCGTCGCAGGCTGCCGGCCTGACCTGGTCTTGTCAGGCCGGCACGGATGCCGTATAGTGACACCGATGCGCCGGTAGCTCAGAGGATAGAGCGCTTGCCTCCGGAGCAAGAGGCCGCAGGTTCGAATCCTGCTCGGCGTACTCGCAGACGGCCGCTTGTCTTATTGACGAGCGGCCGTCGCTGCGTCTTACGCCTTACGCCCTGGCAACGATCAGCGCCACGGCGTGGGCGGCGGCGCCCTCCTCACGGCCGATGAAGCCCATGCTCTCGTTGGTCGTCGCCTTGACACTGACGCCAGCCGGGGTGACGCCCATCGCCTCGGCCAGCCGGGCGCGCATCGCCGGCACGTGCGGCGCGAGCTTTGGCCGCTCCAGCACGACCGTCGCATCGACGTTGCCGACCCGCCAGCCCCGCGCCACCAGCAGCGCCGTCACCCGCGCCAGCAGCGCCAGGCTGTCGGCATCGCGCCACTGCTCGTCGCTGGGCGGGAAGTGCTGGCCGATGTCGCCCAGCGCCGCCGCGCCCAGCAGCGCGTCCATGATGGCGTGTGTCAGCACGTCGGCATCGGAATGCCCCAGCAGCCCCAGCGGCGACACGATCTCGACACCGCCCAGCACGAGCCGGCGGCCAGCCGCGAGACGGTGGACATCGTAGCCAACGCCGACGCGCATCATGGGGGCACTCATGTGCCGACCAGCCCGGCACGCAGCAGCGCCGCCGCGATCACCAGGTCCACCGGCGTCGTGATTTTGTGGTTGAGCGGGCTGCCCTCGACCACCAGCACCGGCTCACCGAGCGCCTCGACCAGCATCGCCTCGTCGGTGACCTCGCGGCTCCAGTCGGCGGCGGCGTAGGCGGCGCGCAGCGTGGCGGCCCGGAAGAATTGCGGCGTCTGGGCGGCGCGCAGCGCGGCTCGCGGCGGTGTCGCCAGCACGCGCCCAGCGGTATCGACCTCCTTGATCGTGTCGATCACCGGCGCCACCGCCAGCGCCGCTCCAGCCGCGGCCAGCGCCGCCAGTCCCCGGTCGAGCATCGCCGCCGTCAGGAACGGCCGCGCGCCGTCATGGATGGCGATGGCGTCGCACGATGGCAATGCCGCCACGCCGGCGCGCACTGAGTCCTGCCGGCGCGCGCCGCCAGCCACCACTGCCGTTAGCCGCGCGCCAGCTGCCACCGCCGCCACCTCACCGACCGCCGCTAGCCGGTCGGGCGTGGCGACGACAACCAGCGCCGTCACGGCCGGATGGCGAGCGATGACCGTCAGGCAGTAGGCCAGCACTGGCTGGCCCGCCAGCAGTGCCAGCAGCTTGTCCTGCCCACCCATGCGCGCGCTGCGCCCAGCCGCCACCACGACGACACCGAGGGATGGGGGCTGGGAAAGTGATGCGTGATGCGTGATGCGTGATGCGTGAGGATAGGAACCCTCACCCTCGCCCTCGCCCACCGCGGTGGGCGAGGGAACCGACGGCTCCCGATCACCACGATCCGTTCCATCTCCCTCTGGGAGAGGGAGAGGGTGAGGGTGAGGGACCTCCCCGGTGGCTGAGCGCAGCCGGAGCCATCGCCGCTCAGCCAACGCCCCTACCCCAGCACCCAACACCCAGCACCATCACGATCGCTCGGCGCCGCGGGAGCGCGGAGCGGCGGCTGCTTCTTCGCGCAGCGCGGCGAAGATCATGCGGCCGGCCACGGTCTGCAGCACGCGGGTGACGACGACGCGCCGCTCGCTCCCCACCGCCTTGCGTCCCTGATCGACGACGATCATCGTGCCGTCGTCGAGGTAGGCGACGCCCTGGCCCGGCTCCTTGCCCTCCTGCACCAGCCGCACGGTTAATTCCTCGCCCGGCAGCACCACCGGCCGGACGGCGTTGGCCAGCTCGTTCAGGTTGAGGACGCGCACGCCCTGCAGCTCGGCAACCCGGTTCAGGTTGTAGTCGTTGGTGATGATCGCGCACTGCTGCTCGCGCGCCAGCCGCACCAGGGCGGCATCGACCGGCTGGCCTTCGCTGCCCGGGGTTTCGAGTACGCGCACCGACGCCGTCGACTCGCGCTGGAGCCGGTTCAGCATCTCCAGACCGCGCCGGCCTCGATTGCGGCGCAGCACATCGGCCGAGTCGGCGATGAGTTGCAACTCCTCCAGCACGAAGCGCGGCACGAGCAACTCGCCATCCAGAAAGCCGGTCTGGCTCACGTCGGCGATGCGACCGTCAATGATGGCGCTGGTATCGAGCAACAGCGCGCGCGCGGCCGGCGCGGCAGCCGGCCCGCGTCGGACGAGATTGACAATATCGCGCTTGTGGGCAACCAGCACGGTGACGCCGAGGTAGCCGAAGATGGCCGCCGCGGCGATCGGCAGGAACTGACTGAACGGCGGCGGCAGCAGCGCCAGCGGCAGCGCCAGCAGCGCCGCCAGCAGCAGGCCAATCATCAGGCCGACGCCGGCGGCGAGCAGATCGAGCGCCGAGCGGGCATCGATCTGCCGGCGTGCCCAGCGCACCGGGTAGAGGGTGACGAACGGCGCGACGACCGCGCCCAGCGCCGCGCCGATCGTCGCCAGCGCCACGATCAGCAGCAAGTCGGGCGAGCCTTGCGGCGCGCTGAGGTACGCTCCCACCTGCCAGCCGACGATCCCCCCGGCGATCAGGCCGAAGAACCGCAGCGCCAGCAGCACGGTCATCCTCCCCGGCGGCAATGGTCGCGTCGGCCGCGGCTGGCGTCTACGGCATCGCGGCCACGCCTGGCCCACCGAAGGCTTAAGCCTAACAGCCTTCACCGGAATCGTCCATGGACGGGCTGGGGGGCGGGAGCCTCGCACCCTCCATCCCGCTTTGCTCCCCTGCGCCCCCCGACCATGCCGGCGGATGGGCCAGCGTTGCCCACCACCACCTATGGCGCGGTCCAGCTCCGATCGATGCGCTCGATCGCCGTGGCGCGACCGCTGGTCTCGTCGACGGTCACGAGCACGGCATTGAACATCACCGGCCCGCCCGGCACGGTCAACCGCACCGGCAGGTGGGTGAGGAAGCGCTGCAGCACTGGCTCGATGCCGGCGCCGATGACCGAGTGCAGCGGTCCGACCATGCCAACGTCGGTGACGACGGCAGCGCCTGCGGGCAGCAGCCGAGCATCGGCGGTCGGCACGTGCGTGTGGGTGCCAAGCACCGCGCTGACCCGGCCGTCGAGATGCCAGCCCATCGCCACCTTCTCGGATGTCACCTCGGCGTGGAAGTCGACAATCGTCACCGGGCAGCGCGCGGTCTCTTGCAGGTAAGCATCGATGACGCGGAATGGATTGTCCAGTTCGGCCATGTGAACGACGCCCATCAGGTTGATGACCCGCACCGG
>JADLAZ010000229.1 GCA_020849725.1 Chloroflexota bacterium | reverse complement strand
GCGATCATGGACAAGCACGGCCGGCCCTCGGTCAACCCCAACGACCTCTACGACGGCGGCACGATGCTGACCTTCGGCGGCCACAAGGGCTTCGGCCTGGCGCTGGTGGCGGCGGTCCTGTCGCAGGCCGTCACCGGTGAGTTGCCGCTGCCTGGCCAGCCATCGGGACTGGGCTTCTATGTCTGGGCTGTCGACGCAAGTGCATTCACGCCGGCGGCCGAGTATGGGCAGCGGGTCGATTGGATGATCGATCAGGTGAAGGCAGTGCCGCCAGCGGATGGCGTGGCGGAGGTGCTGCTGCCGGGCGAGCCAGAGCGGCGCGAGGGCGAGCGGCGGGCGGCCGGGGTGCCGGTGGCCGAAGCGACCTGGGAGGCGATCGGCAAGACCGCCGCCGACCTCGGCGTCGGCGGGGCGATGCCCCGCCTGTAGCGATGAGCAACCGGGGTGCGGCTGACGGAGTGGCCATCAGCCGCCCAGTGCCCGGCACGGCAGGAGGTCGAGCCATGACCGACGATGGCACGCGCTGGCCGGCGATCGCGGCGGCGGTGGAGGCGCAGGAAGCGGCGCTCCTGGAGCGGCTGCGCCGCGTCATCGCCATCAACACGACCGTGCCGCCGGGCCGGGGTTACTCCGAGGTGGTCGATGCAGTCGAGCCGGAATTCAACCGGCTGGGCTGCCGCACCGAGCGGGTGATCCTGCCGGAGCCGTTGTGGCGGGCGATCCCGCTGCCGCTGGAGGGTGAGCGGGTCAACCTGGTGGCAACGCTGCCGGCGCCGGGCAAGCCGGCGCTGACGGTCTACTCGCACATGGACGTCGTGCCGGTCGACGCCGGTTGGACCCACGACCCATGGGCCGGCTCACTCGTTGACGGCCGCGTCTATGGGCGCGGTGTGGCCGATATGAAGGGCACGATCGCGACCGTGCTGACAGCACTGACCGTCATGCGTGACCTCGGACTTGAGCCGGCCTACGAGATCACGTACATCCTGTGCACTGACGAGGAGATCGGCGTCTACGCCGGCGCGCGTTACCTGGCCGAGCAGGGCTACGTCCAGCCGCCGATCCTGTGTCTGGAGGGCGGTCAAGACCCGGTGCGGGTGCTGGGTGGCAACGGCGCCGTCGATTTCACGATCACGACGATCGGCCGCAGTTGCCACTCGGGCCGCAACTACCTCGGCGTCAATGCGCTCGAGGAGATGGTCCCCATCATGCAGGAACTGCTGGCGCTGAAGATCGAGGTCGAGGCTCGTCGCTCGGCGCTGCCGATCGCCCCGGACCCCGACGTGCCACAGGCGCCGACCCACCTGAGTCCGATGTTCAACCTGGATGTGATCCGGGCTGGCTCGAAGAGCAACATCGTGCCCGGCGAGTGTACGCTGATCGTCAATCGTCGCTACATCCCCGAGGAGCGTTTCGAGAGCGTGGTCGTTGAAGTGGAGGCGGCCGTTGCACGGGGTCGGGCACGCTCGCGGGCACTCGACGTCCAGGTGGAGGTCATGCACATCTACCCGAGTTACTACCAGAGCGCCGACCACCCCCTGGCCGAGCGCGTCGTCAACGCGCTGCAGCTCGCGCATGGCTACCGCGCCGACGAGTTCGTCGCCACCGGCATGGGCGGCTCGACCGACATGGCCGATCTGGCGCGGGTGCTGGCGACCGACGCGATCGCGATGGTCGGACCCGGCCGGCGCGCCGAAAGCCGCGCCCATGGCAACGACGAGTCGGTGCGCCTCAGCGACCTGAAGGCGCACGCCGCCGAGCTGGCCTACATATTCACGACGGCGGCCGACCGCTAGCAGGCTGTGGCACACGCCGCTGGCGCCGCGCCAACTATGTCCGTTGCGTCCACGTGCAGGGGTGCGCTATCCCTCGCTGGCTGAGCTATGGTCCCGCGCGGCGGCCGAAAGGGCTGGCAGGGGCTGCTGTGGCGAAAATGCTACGCACGGGCAGCCTGGCCGACATGGTACACGTCAGTCGCGTACTCGGACACCATGCGTTGCGCCGTGAAGTCGGCGGCCGTGACGATGGCTCGGCGCATTCGGCGCAGCCAGGCCTCGTCACCAGCGTAGTACTCGGGGATGACGGCCATCTCCAGCAGGGTATAGAGGCTTTCGGCATCGTGTTCGTCCTCATCGCCCCCGGCGTAGTCGGCGCCGATCGCCCAGCCATTGGTCGCGTCGTAGCCCTCCAGCCACCAGCCGTCCAGCACCGACAGGTTGGGAATGCCGTTGAGCAGGCACTTCATGCCCGAGGTGCCGGATGCCTCGAGCGGCCGGCGCGGGTTGTTGAGCCAGACGTCGACGCCCGATGTCAGCAGACGTCCGAGGCGGATGTCATAGTCCTTCAGGAAGACGGCACGCACGGGCCCCTGGCCAATCTCGCGAATGATGGACTGAATGAACGTCTTACCCAGGTCATCGCGCGGATGGGCCTTGCCGGCGAAGACGAGCTGGAGCCGCCGGCCCGCGACGCGCGCCAGGCGCTCCGCGTCACGGAATAGCAGCGTGCCCCGCTTGTAGGTGGCGAAGCGGCGCGCGAAGCCGATCGTCAGCGTGTCCGGGTCGAACGCGGACTCAGGATGGTGCTCGTTGATGTAAGCGATCAGCCGGGTCTTCGTCTCGTCGTGGGCCATCCGCACGGCATCGCCGGGGAGCCGCTCGGCCTCCCGCAGCCGGTCTGGTTCCTGCCGCCAGCCGGGCAGGTACTGATCGTACAGGCGGCGGAACGGGACGGCGGTCCAGGTCAGGTGGTGGACGCCGTTGGTGATCGAGCCAATGTTCCGGCCGGGGAACATCGCCTGGCTGACCTCGCCATGCTTGCGCGAGACACCGTTGGCCGACCGTGCCAGGTGGAGCGCCAGTTCGGTCATCGAGAAGGCGCCCCAGCCGCCCAAGGTCAGCAACTCGAACTCAGAGCAACCGAGCATCCGCTCGCGGTAGAGGCCGAGATAGCGCAGGACCAACTCGCGCGGAAACGCATCGTGGCCGGCCGGCACCGGCGTGTGAGTCGTGAAGACGCACTGCTCGCGCACCAGCGCACTGGCCGCGGCGAAGTCGAGGCCGCCGGCGATCCGCTCGCGGATCAGCTCCAGTGCCAGGAAGGCGGCGTGTCCCTCGTTCATGTGGTAGGTGGCGAGCGCATCGTAGCCCAGCTCCCGCAGCGCCCGCACGCCGCCGATACCCAGCACGATCTCCTGGCGGATGCGCGTATCCTGATCGCCACCGTACAAATGTGCGGTAATCCAGTGATCGATGTCGGCGTTCTGCTCGACGCGTGTGTCGAGCAGGTACAGCGGCACCCGGCCGATGTCAGCGCGCCAGACGCGCACCGCCACGTCGTGATCACCCATCGGGACGGTGACGATTACCGGAGAGCCGTCGTCGGTGAGTTCCGGCTGCAGGCCCGTTCGCTCCTCACGCAGCTCCGGGTACTCCTCGCGCTGCCAGCCAGCCGGGTCAATCACCTGCCGGAAGTAGCCGCGCCGGTAGAGCAGGCCGACCGCGACCAGCGGCAACCCCAGGTCCGAAGCGGCCTTGATGTGGTCGCCAGCCAGCACGCCCAGGCCGCCGGAGTAGATCGGCAGTGTCTCGGTGACACCGAACTCAGCCGAGAAGTAGGCGATCGTCCGCTGCTCCGGCCGGCCAGCCAGATAGGCGCGCTGCCGCGCGCGTGCCGTGTCCACCTTTTCCTGCCACGCTGGTGTTTCAAGGCGACGCCGTTGCTCGGCGGTCAGAGACGCCAGCGCGGCGTAGGGCGAGCCGTGGAAGGTCGGTAGGTCAGCAAAGACCTCACCGATCGCCTCGTCCCAGCACCAGTAGTAGTTGCTGAGCAGGGCGCGCAGCCCCGCATGCACGACGCCCTCAGGCGCCCCGTTCGCGGGATGATGACCATTGGATGACCCGTGCGCGCCGAGTGTCATGAGTGCGCCCTCTTTTGTTCTCTTGCCCACCCTGCCCGTGGCACCGACACCGCCACGAGCCAGCCACCGGTTGGGTCTTGATGAAATCCACGCCGAACCGGCGCATCACTGGGCCAGAGGATGCGATCGTTGTCAGCGTGCGGCACCGCGGTTGCTGTCGCCACCGAATCGGCTCGACCACATCCGGCCTAAGCCTCGGGATTGTCCACTTCGACGGCAACCGACTGTCGCCGCCACGGGAGGAGTTGGACCAGGTCCTCCCGATGCTCCCTCCAAATGTGAATACCAGTCGGGATGAGCGACACAATGATAATGACGGCGATGATAGGCAGCAGGTACTTGTCGACATCGGGAATGACGCTGCCGAGCCAGAACCCAGCCACCGGCACCCCGAGTCCCCACAGCACTCCACCGACGACGTTGTAGGTGAGAAAGCGCGAGTACGGCATGCCGGCGACCCCGGCTACGGTCGGCGCGAACGTTCGAATAATCGGCACGAAGCGGGCCAGGATGAGGGTCTTGCCGCCATGCTTCTCGTAGAACGCCTCTGTCGCAACGAGGTACTTGCGCTTGAAGTAGCGCGAGTCCTCGCGGTCGAACAGCCGGCGGCCATAGCGGTTGCCAATTGCGTAGCCGACCGAGTCGCCGATGATGGCGGCGCTCACAAAGACAAGCACGAGGATGAAGATGTTGAAGAAGCCTTGCGAGGCCAGGAAGCCGGCGGTGAACAACAGGCTGTCGCCGGGCAAGAAGAAGCCGACGAGCAATCCCGTCTCAGCAAAGACGATGAGCCACAGGCCGACGTAGCCGACCGCCCGGATGATCTCGGCAAGATCGAAGTGCAACGACGTGCCCTCCTGGATGGCCATGCCCGGAGGCGGCGCGATCAACGAGACGCGTCGCGACCAGAGCCTCGCTAATTAAGAATGGTGCCCAGCGGCGAAGCCGTCAAGGGCCGCATCCGTACCATTGGTACGTGCAGCGGCAGGGACTTGTTCCCACCTCGCTAGGAGTGTAACGCGCCAGCGGCAAACCAGGCCGCACGGTCGATCGTCATGGCGCGTCAGTGCGCCGGGGCGCGCCGGCATGGCCGATCAGGATAGATTGGGTGGGACGCCGAGGCGGCGCATGATCTCAATGGCTCGGTCGATATGGCTCTGCCCATCGGTCAAGGGCAGTAATCCGTGGCCGGGCAGCAAGGCCGTCACATTCAACCCGGACAGCTTTGCCAGGCTTTCCGCCAGGTCTTGGATCGAGCAGTCCCAGATATTTTGCAGCGATACTCGCCCGCCCCAGAAAACCAGATCGCCGGCGAAAAGGGCGCGACCGGTCTGCCCTTCCATCAGATAGGAGCAATGACCGCGGGCGTGGCCGGGTGTGTCAATCGCCCGCAGCGCCAGATGGCCGACCCGCACGACGTCACCGCCGGCGACCAGCTGGTCGACAGGGCACGGTTGCCAGCGAAAGTCGCGCGGGTACATGCCAACGGCACGGGCGCGGTCGAGGCTGATCTTCGCCTCGTCGGCCGCAGCCACCCATGGCGCTGCCTCGGCCGGCACGACCACGCGCGCCCCGGTTTGCGCCTGCAGCCGCGCCAGTCCGCCGGCGTGGTCGCCGTGGGCGTGGGTGAGCACGATCGTCGAGACGCGGCGACGGTCGAGGCCATCAGCCTCCAGTGTGGCCAGGAGTCGCTCAGTCTGGCGGCCCAGCCCGGCATCGATGATCGCGATCTCGTCGCCGCCATCGACGGCGTAGACATGGCAGTCGAGCGGATCGGTCAGGTTGAAGCCCAGTTGTCCGCTGCCGATCAGCAGGATCTCCGGTGTGAGGCGCATCCGTATCACTCCCCTCAGGCCCTGGCCAGTCTGTCAGGCGCCGCTGTCATCGTGGGCGAGCTGCGAGCCGGGGCGCTTTGCCCGGCCCTCGGAGCGATGTTACGATGGATGCGTGATTCCGGCGCAATGAGACTGCCGCAGCGTAGCGGCCCACCGGCGAGGAGGAGCAATCAGATGACGACGACGATCGACCGGTCGGGCGCGAGCCACCCGGACGAGCCTGGACATGCGCCGCTGTTGGACGACACGCTGTTGGACCCGGACCTGATCGCTCGCCAGATTCTCGACTTCCGCCAGATGAGCGCCTTTGCCGAGGACCCATTCATCTTCGTCGGGGGTGACGGCGTTACCCTCACCGATCACCGGGGAAACACTTATCTCGATGGCCTGTCCGGTGTCTTCGTCGCCTCTATCGGCCACCGCCACCCCCGCGTCGTCCAGGCCATTCAGGAGCAACTCGACCACCTGGCGTTCGCGCCGCCGCTCCACGGCACAAACCCGCCAGCGCTGGCGCTGGCGCGGGAGTTGCTGTCGTTCGCGGACGAGGCGCTTCCGGGTCAGTACGGGGCGGTGAAGCTTCTGTCGGGCGGCTCGGAGGCCAACGAAGCGGCACTGAAGCTGGCGCGGCAGTACTGGCAGCAGGCCGGGCATCCACGCAAGTTCAAGGTGCTGGCGCGCTATGGCGGCTACCACGGCGCGACGATGGGTGCGCTGTCGGCCACCGGCGGCTGGGAGCGCAAGAGTGTTTTCGAGCCGCTCGTCGCCGGCTTCCTGCACGTCCACCCGCCGGCCTGTCAGCGCTGCCCCTTCGATCATACCCTGAGCGAGTGCCGCGCCCACGACCTGTTCACCTGCGCCCGCCACGTCGAGCGGACGATCGAGGCCGAGGATCCGGAGACAGTGGCGGCGGTCATCATGGAGCCGATCTCTGTGTCGTCGGCCGGCTTCACCGTGCCGCCAGTCGAGTATTTTCAGATGCTGCGCGCCACCTGTGACAAGCACAAGGTGCTGCTCATCTTCGACGAAATCATCACCGGCTTCGGCCGGCTGGGCACGCGGTTCGGCGCCGAGTATTACGGCGTCGCGCCGGACCTGATCACCTGCGGCAAGGGCATGTCGGGCGGCTACTCGCCACTGGCGGCGGTGTTGATCGCTGAGCATGTCCGCCAGGCGTTCCTGGGCGAGCCGGGCCAGCGGCGTGAGTTCCACCACGGCCACACCTTCGGCGGCAATCCACTGTCCAGTGCGGCTGGATTGGCGGTGCTGCGCCTCATCCGTCAGGAGCGATTGGTCGAGCGTGCCGCCGAAGTCGGCCAAACTGTCCTCCGCGCGCGACTGGACCAGCTCGCCGCCACGCTGCCGGGTCTGCGCAACGTGCGCGGCGTCGGGCTGCTCCAGGGGCTGGACCTCGACCCGAGTGTCTATGGTCCGACGCCCGGGCCGCGCCTCGAGCATCTGTGCAAGGAGCGGGGCCTGATCGCCCGCATCGGCCGCGATTTCCTCTGCTTCGCGCCACCGCTGACCACGCCCGAGGCCAGCCTGCATCAGATGGTCGACATCGTCGAGGAGTCGCTGACGGCGTTGCGGGCATCAGTCGGCTGACGGCCGCGACGACACGACCCCGGACCGCGCGCGCTGGCGTCTTTGGTCAACGCGGTCCGGGGGCGTCATGCGCTCACCAGCGCAGCTTGGGCGCGCCGGTCAGGTTGCGAACGCCGCTCTCAGTGATGTGGCCGACGTCCTCGATGCGCACGCCGCCCCAGTCGCTCAGGTAGATGCCTGGCTCAATCGTCAGGATACTGTTCGGGGGCAGCAGCGTCGTCACCGTCTTGGCGGCGTTGGGCGCCTCGTGGACGCGCACGCCCAGGCCGTGGCCGAGGCTGTGGCCGAAGGCATCGCCGTAGCCGGCGGCGGTGATGATGTCGCGGGCGATCGCGTCGGCGGCCTCACCGGTCATGCCGGCGCGGATCTGGCTCAGGCAGGCCTCCTGGGCGCGCAGGACAATGGTGTAGATCTCGCGAAAGCGAGCATCCGGCTCGCCAAGAATGAGCGTGCGCGTCAGATCGCCCATCCAGCCGTCGACGGCCGCGCCAACGTCGATGATGATCGGCTCGCCCGCGGCCAGCACCCGGTCGGTCGGCCGGTGGTGGGGGCGGGCCGCGTTGAGACCGGCGGCGACGATCGTCTCGAACGCCGGCCCCTGGGCGCCGTGCCGGCGCATCGCCTCTTCCAGCATCCAACTCACTTGGCGCTCGGTCATGCCGGCCCGGATCGCCGGTGCGACGTCGCCGAAGGCCAGGTCCGTCACCTGCAGCGCGCGGGCGACGGCGGTGATCTCGGTGTCGGTCTTGCTGACGCGCAACCGGCTGACGTAGGCACTGGTTGGCTCGAGCGCGACCTCAGCGCCGGCATGCTCCTGGATCTGCCGCAGCCAGCTCACCAGCATCGCCTCGTCTTCAAAGGCGACGCGGCGCAGACCGAGGTCTTTGAGCAGGTTGCCGACGGTGACGCCGATCTGGCGTTCGCGCCGCACTGGCTCGAACGCCGGCGCCTCCACCGTCGCCTCGTCCATGTTCAGGAAGCTGGTGATGATGAATTGCCGGTCAGCTGTCACCAGCAGGAAGCCGGCGCTCTCGTCGGGCGGGATGTCGCCGGCGCGGAAGCCGCTCAGGTAGAAGCGGTTCGACGGGTGCGACACCAGCACGCCGTCGTAGCCGTCGGCGGCGAGCGACTTTCGCAACGTGGTCATGGCCGGGTGCATGGCGCCTCCTCTGGCTCGATGGTTGGGTTGACAGACGACCGCCGGAACACTAGAATCGCGGTCGAGCAAGGGCGTTGTGGCGGGCGCAGCGACGCAGTCGGCCACCTCGCCACACAGGGGCGATTAACTCAGTTGGTAGAGTGCCACGTTTACACCGTGGTTGTCAGAGGTTCGAGTCCTCTATCGCCCATCGTGAGCCGATACACCAGGAGGCCTCGGTGAGGCGGCGGCGCTTCTCCGAGCGCCAGCGTGTGGGCATGTGGTGGGCCTACACGGTCTTCTGCATTGGGCTGTACTTCGTCGTGTTCGGGCTGAGCGATTTCCTGACGGCGCTCGTCGTGACCTTCGTCGTCATCGCCGGCCTGGGGTTGCTGATCACCTGGCTCAGCCGGCTGTGACGGCAGCGTCTGACCGTGCCGAGTGCATTACGAGCGGGTCGGGCCGGAGGTATGCCGGTCCGGCGACGATGAGGTGGGCGGCGCCGCCATCCGGCGCATGACGACCAGAAAGCCGATCATGCTGACGAACAGGCTCGCGAAGCCGGCTACGAATCCGATCGCCGCGGATCCGGACACCAGCGTCGCCACGCCAAACGTTACGGCATAGAACACGACCATGCCGACGATGTAGCCATTCCAAAGCCGATTGCGTTGCCGTTTCGTCAGCGACATAGCACCTGTCGATCGTTGCGGTAACTCCACCGGCCGGGCGCCGGGTGAGCAGTCAGTTGGTGGCGGTGTAACCGACCGGTGGCCGGTGTCGATGCCACTCGGTGGCACGCTCGTAGGCGTGCGCGGCCCGCAGGACCGTCGCCTCGCCGAATGCCGGACCGAAGAACTGGAGGCTCACCGGCAAGCCGTGAGCCAGGCCGCATGGCACGGCCACACCGGGAATGCCAGCCATGTTGGCCGGGATGGTCCAGACATCGGACAGGTACATTTGCAGTGGATCATCGCTGCGCTCGCCGATTCGAAACGCGACCGTTGGCGATGTCGGTGCGACGATCACATCCACCTCTTGAAAGGCGCGGTCGAAGTCTTGCTTGAGCAGCGTGCGCACTTTCTGCGCCTTGACGTAGTAGGCATCGTAATAGCCGCTGCTGAGCGCATAGGTCCCGAGCATGACCCGCCGCTTGACTTCGGCCCCGAAGCCCTGGCCGCGCGTGGCCTTGTATGAGTCGAGCAGCGAGCCGGCCTTGACCGACAGCCCATACTTGATGCCGTCGAAGCGGGCGAGATTGGCGCTGGCCTCGGCTGGGGCGATGATGTAGTAGGTCGGCAGAGCGTACTTGGTGTGCGGCAGCGAGACCGGACGCACCCGCGCGCCGAGGCGCTCGAGTTGCCGGATCGCCTCGTCGCAGGCGGCTTCGACAGCCGCATCGGCGCCAGCGACCGCGTACTCGCGGGGCACGCCGACGCGCATGCCCCGGACACCGCCGGCCAGCTCGGCCAGGTAGTCTGGCACGGGCTGATTCTGCGAGGTCGAGTCGCGCCGATCGTGCCCGGCGATGGCGCCGAGCATGGCGGCGGCGTCTTCGACCGTGCGGGCGAACGGCCCGATCTGGTCGAGGCTACTGGCGAAGGCGACCAGTCCATAGCGCGACACGCGGCCGTAGGTCGGCTTCAGGCCGACGATGCCGCAGAAGCCGGCCGGCTGCCGGATGCTGCCGCCGGTATCCGAGCCCAGGCCGATGATGGCCAGGCTCGACGCCACGGCCGCGGCCGAGCCACCGGAGCTACCGCCGGGGACGCGCTCCAGGTCCCAGGGGTTGCGCGTCGGACCGTAGGCTGAGTTCTCGGTGGATGACCCCATCGCGAACTCGTCGGTGTTCGTCTTGCCGATGAAGACAGCATCTTGCTCCCTCAAGCGGGCAACCACGGTCGCGTCGAACGGCGAGCGGTAGCCCGCGAGGATGCGAGACCCGCACGTCGTCGGTGCGTCCGTCGTGCAGAGCACATCCTTCAGCGCCACCGGGATGCCCGTCAGCGGGCGAGCATCACCGAGGGCGATGCGCCGGTCCGCCGCCGCCGCCTGCGCGCGCGCGGTGTCATCCATCACATACAGATAGGCCGCCAGCGACGGGTTGAGGGCACGGACGCGCGCCAGCGTGGCCTCGGTCAACTCGACCGCGCTGATCTCGCGCCGGTCAAGCGCGGCGCGGGCCTCGGCCCAGGTCAGGGATGTCAGGTCCGTCACGAGTGGTACCTCTTGTGCAGCCTGCGGGTGGGCCAGCAGCCGGCCGGCCCATCGCCACCCGGGGCGACCGGCGGTTATTCGGTGTCCAGCACAGCGGCGACTCTGAAGCAGCCGCCTTCGACGGCGGGGGCATTCAGCAGCACCTGGGCGTGGGGCAGCGACGGCGTCACGACATCATCCCGCATGACGGACGCGCCGGCGATCACCTGCGCCGTGGGCAGAATGGCGCTGGTGTCCAACTCGTTGAGGACGTCCATGTAGCCAAGGATGGACGTCAATTGCTCGACCAGGCGTGCCCGCTCGGCAGCGTCAAGCGCCAGCCGCGCCAGCTCGGCGACATGGACGACGTCGGCATCAGTCAGCGCCACCAGCCAGCCCTCCACGGCGCGCGGCTCCAGTCCGCGCGGAGTATACCGGATCCGGCCGGACGCGGTTCTCCGCCGTGGGCTAGCCCGCATCACATCCGTTCCCTGGCGCTCCATGCCGCCGGCAGGTCGGCGAGCGCCTAGCGCACGGCCGTGGTCATCGCGGCAGTGATCGGGGTTAGTTCAACGGCCGGTCGCTGCCGGACAGGCCGGCGCTGCCATCGCTCACCCCGGCGACATGCAGCGGTGTGCGGTCGATCAGGTGCTCGTAGACCTCCAGATATCGCGCGGCCATCGCTTCGGCGGTGAAATGCTGGGCACGATCGCGCGCACGCTGCTGATGCTCCCGCAGCAGGTCGGGATCGGCGGCCAGGGTGTCAAGTTGACGCGCCAGATCGGCCGCATCATTGCGCCGGATGTAGATCGCGACGTCGCCCCAGACCTCACGATACGAGGGGAGATCATTGCAGATCACGGCACAGCCGGCCAGCGCGGCCTCGACCGGCCCCAGCCCGAACGGCTCGTACCGCGAAACGGCGAGGTAGACGTCGGCCTGCTGATAGGCATCATGCACGCCCACCGGGGTCAGCAGTCCGAGCGGCTCGACGCGCGCATCGCGGGCGATCGGACGCTCGAGGCCGTCTGGGCTGAGCGTGGGACCGACCGCCAGCAGCCGCGTCGGGGCGGTGGCCAGGTGGACGCCGTCGATGGCCAGATCGATATTCTTGGCATCGTCCCAGAGCCGCCCGGCGATGATGGCCGTCAGCGGCCGGCCCGGTGGACGCGCCGGCGGAGGTTGGACCGGTACCTCGACGCCGTTGGGAATGACGACGGTCACGGGGCGTGCCTGGTAATGGGCCGCCAGCGCGCCAGCCATGAAGCGCGACGGGCAGACAACGACCTGGGCACTGGCCAACCCTTCCTCGACGAATACCCGGTAGTCCAGGAGTTGCGGCGGCACGACCAGCCGCGAGATATCACCGTCATAGCGGCACCAGGTGAGGCGACTCAGCAGATCGCTGTGAGCGACGACGACTTTCGGCACGCCGGTGGCCAACGAGCCGTAGCAGTAGTGGTTGGAGTGGACGATATCCGGTCGCATATCGTCGACCAGCCGGGCAATGAATGCGCTGGAGAGGGCCACGTCGCCGTTCAAACCCTCCTGCCATTCCAATTTGTACTCGGTGACGATCAGCCGGGCGCTGGTCGGGACAGCGGCCACTTGCGCGGGACTGGGGGGCTGACCGATGCTCACGAGCGTCACCTTATGGCGCCAGATGCGGAAAAGCGCGGCGGCGAGGGTCAGGCTAAAGCTCCAAACACCGCTGCTACCGGTGGCATCGGTCGTCATGACGACGTGCATGGTTCCCACACTCGCGAGAGGGGCCTGAACGACAGGTGATACTTGCGGAGAGGCGTATGCGTCAGCGGCGGCAAGAGGGCAACACGACGGCGCGACCGTCCCACATGGCGCCGCCGCCTGACCAATACGAGACTGCCTACGGGTCTCCTCGCGCCATGGTCCACAATTTCCACTGGTATTGTAAGCTCATCAGCGCGCTGACGCGGCAGACGTGGCCACACACAGGTTGGCGACCGTGTGGTGCATGATGTTGGCGCCATTCTAGCACGCGGTCGCTCGCGATGCGGGCAGCGACCACGAGGTCGATCATTCGGCAGCGACCGGCTCGACCGGGTCACGGCTCGGGTCAGCCATCGGGTAGAAGTAACACATCGTCATCGGCTGGCTGCTGGCATTCCAGAAGCGATGCGGCACCAGTGGCGGGACGAACGACGTGTCGTACTGGCCGAGACGAAACACTTCGCCATCGACTTCGGCCATGGCTTCACCGGCCAGGATGACGACCGTCTCCTCACACGGATGCGTGTGGAGGAAGATGCTCGCGCCCGGCTCAAACTCCGAGATCCCCATGGTGATCGTCCGCGCGCCAGTGCTTGTCGTGACCATGCGCCGCGCGGCAACACCGGCATCGCCTGGGTCGATCGGCATCGTCTCGTACCGCACAATTGTCATGGCCGGTGTCGTCTCCTTCGTCTTTGTGGCGCCCCACGCCGCCAGCCTAGCGCGGTTGGTCCACCCCTGCAATGAGCATACGTTCGTCGCTCGGTCCCGGGTCCCACCGGCAGCTGCATGCTATCATCCAGCACGAGTGATGAGGAGTGTCGGTGCCACCATCGCGCCGCTCGGCCGACATTCTGGGTGTGCGAGTGGACGATGTGTCCATGGTCGAAGCGGTCGAGTTGGTGCTGGGATGGGTGGCAGCGGGAGCGCCCCGGCTGGTGGTCACGCCAAATCCCGAGATCGTGATGGCCGCCCGGCGCGATGCGGGCGTCGCGGCCATCCTGCAGGCGGCGGCGCTGGCCGTGCCGGATGGCATCGGACTGGTGCTAGCCGCCCGGATGCTCGGTGAGCCATTGCGCGGCGCCGTCCCCGGCGTCGATCTCGTCGAGGCGCTGGCGCCGCATGCCGCCGCACGTGGGCACCGCTGGTTCCTGCTCGGTGGCGCGCCCGGCGTGGCTGAGATCGCCGCCACGCGCCTCCGCGAGCGCCATCCAGGTCTCATCATCGCCGGCGCCCTGGCCGGCGAGCCAGAGGCCAGCCATGACCCACAGACCCGCCAGGCAATCGTCGCCGCCGCGCCGGTGGACCTGCTGCTCGTCGCCTATGGCGCGCCACGGCAGGAGCGCTGGTTAGCCCGCAATCTGGTGGCCTGTGGTGCGACCGTCGGCATTGGTGTCGGCGGCACGTTCAACTTCATCGCCGGCATCAGCCGACGGCCGCCGCGCCGGGTGCAACATGTCGGCCTGGGTTGGCTATTCCGGCTGGTGACCGAGCCATGGCGCTGGCGACGGCAGTTAGCCCTGCCGCACTTCGCCGGGTTAGTGCTGATCGAGACGATCCGACGCCGCTCGGGTCGCGTGTCCGTCTGAAGCTACCAGGCTTGGCTCCGCGTGGCCGAAGACGGTGATTGTCCGCGCCGAGCGATGACCACATCGGTTACTATCGCCAGCGCCGGTTGTAACGGCAGTCACGGTCGCCGCCCCTAAGTCACACTGGAGGACACCGATGGAAGGACGCATCGAAGCTGTGAGCGCCAGCTCAACGCACACGATGGTCAAGCCCACGCACGCGACCATCCGCCTTCTGGCCGGATTGGGCGTCGAAGGCGACGCGCACCAGGGAATCACCGTGCGTCATCGCTCGCGGGTCCAGCGCGACCCAACGCAGCCCAACCTGCGGCAGGTCCATCTTATTCATGGCGAACTGCATGACGAGCTGCGCGCCGGCGGGTTCACCGTCGGGCCGGGCGAGATGGGGGAAAATGTCACTACCCGCCATGTCGATCTCCTCGCCTTGCCGACAGGCACGCGACTGCGTCTGGGCGAGGTCGCGGTCGTCGAGCTGACCGGCTTGCGCAACCCCTGCGACCAGTTGAACGGGGTGCAACCCGGATTGATGAACGCGGTCCTTGACAAGGATGCCGAGGGGAACATCATACGCAAGGCGGGGGTGATGGCAATCGTCATCACCGGTGGCGAGCTCCATGCCGGCGATGCCGTCGTGGTCGACCTCCCGGCTCAGCCGCACGAGCCACTGAAGCCGGTCTAGACTCGACCGTGATCAGGTCAGGTGCGGCGCGTGCGGCGATTATAGTCGTGCTACAATGGTGCGGCCTCCGGTGGGGGAGCCGGGGGCCGCGAAGCGCATGAGGGCAGGTGGGTGACTCAGCGCGTGTGCGGCACATGCAAGCACTTCGTAGTCGGTGCGGCCGGCACGATGGGTGAGTGCGCCCACCCGAATCGGCAGACGCCTGCTGGCAGGCTAGTCGTCCGACAGGTCGAGCTGGGCTGCCGGCGATCGCTGACAGAAGACGATTGGGAGGCGGCTGTGGCAGTACGCGCACCGGACCAGCAGATACCGGCTCGACACATATCATCACCACCGGCCAGCCTGGCGCCTCTCGCTGCCGCGGATGAAGCCACCAGCACCGCGCCACAACCGGCTGTTGCATCGGTGGACACGGGCGCTGACACGTCGGTGCGTCGGCGCAACGGCTACCTGGGCGCGGCGCCCAGCGTGCAGATCGGCGGTGTCGCCCAGCCAGGCGCCCGGGAACTTGACACGAACGGCATTCCCATCACTCGCCGGAAGGGTGCTGTCGCCGACGTCCACAGCCGGGTCAAAGGCCGGCCGCGCCCGCCGCGCCCGGCTGCGCCGGAGGCGCTTCCCGAACCCGGCCCGGAACCGCCGCCTTCGCCAGCACTCGCGTCAGCGACCATTGCCACACGGCCCACGCCGACCGCGGCCAATTCGACCGCCACGGCGCCGGCCAGGTTGACTGTCGCGGCCACCGCCACGCTGGGCGCTGCCCCAGAGCCGCGCCGCGAGCGACCGCCAGCTGCACCGGTGGTGGCCGGGATCGCCGCAGTTGCACTGACCCGCGCCACCACGCCCACACCGACACCGCGTGCGACCACCCCTCCAGTGCCAAGTGTCCGGCCGGCCAGTGCACCGGCGCCGCGCGCCAGCTACAGCAGCAACGATGAGCCGAGCGCTGACCTGATCGCGGACATGCAGGCCCGGCATGAGGAGTGGCGCAACGAGCAATTGCAGACGATGCCCGAGCGACGCTGCGCATCGTGCCGCAGCTTCCGGGCCTCCGACACACCCGGGCGCGGCTGGTGTGTCAACCCTAATGCTTTTCCGACCCAGCAATTGGTCGCCGGCGACGATCTGGCCTGCCTGACGGGCCTGGGCAACTGGTGGGTCGAATCCGATGCCGGCTGGCAAAGCAAAGTGGGCGCCGCGACGGACCAGCCCACGCCCCTTGCCGATGGGTTGATCCAGCTCCTGCGGGAGTCGCGGCGGGGCCGACGCCCGTCGTAAGATGGCCGTGCGGTGGTCTGAGGCGGGGGGCGCCCGGTATGCTTAGGTGCGCCCCGCCTCGTGGCGGCGGCCAGCGGTCGTGCCGGTCCAGCCGTCGGAGTCCATCATGACCAGGCTCGCGGAAACGCTGCAGGCCGCGCGCCGGCAGAGTGGGCTGACCATCGAGCAGGTCGAGCGGGAGACCCGGATCCGCGCGGCGCACCTGAGCGCGCTCGAAACCGATGACTTCCGCAGTTTGCCGCCGCCGGTGTACACGCGTGGCTTCGTGCGCAACTATGCTGAGTTCCTGGGTCTTGACGCCGCGACTATGGTTCGCCTGTACGACGAGGCGATCGGCTACCGGCCGCAACCAGTCCAGCTCGCGGCGCGCCATCCCGTCCGGATTGCCGGCCTGATCGTACCCAACGTTGCCGCGATCGGTGTGACGCTGGCCATCGCTGGCATCCTCTTCGTCTGGCTGTACAGCGCGCTCTTCGCGAACGAGCCCGCGCGGGCGACGCGGCTGCCGACGCCAGTCGTACCGACCCCCACGGCACTGGTGGCGCTGGTCGTCGCCAGTCCAACCGCCACAAGTGCGCCCGTGGCGGCCGTCCTTCCCACCACCGCGCCTCCGAGTCCGACGCCGCTGCCCAGTCCAACACCGCTCCTAGTCGCTGTCGCGCCGGTCGGCACGGTGACGCCGGCTGGCACACCCGCTACCCGCGGCACGGCCACCGCGACCGTGGTGTCGAGCGCGATGGCCTTGAAGGTCAAAGTCGTCGATGCGCCGTCGTGGGTCCAGGTCCGCACGGACGGCGTGGTCACTTTCAGTGGCACGCTCCCTCAAGGCGCCGAGCGCACATTCAGTGCCCGCACCGAGTTGTTCATCCACGCCGGACGGGCCGATGCCATTGAATTGGTACTCAATGGCGTGCCCCAGGGACGGCTTGGCACCCCAGGGCAAGCCGTGGTGCGGCGGACATTCAGCCGCCCCGGCACTGCCTGAGCCACGCCGCGTGGCAAGCGCCGCGGCGTTTCGCCGAGCCGGTCAAGCCGGGTCGCCCGTCGTCCGGCGCAGCACGCTGACGGCCCGCACGGGCACGATTTCACCCTGAAAGGCGTAGGCGTAGGCGCCGATCTGCACCAGCCGCAACCGTGGCGAGTCCTCGCGGCGGCCCGGATGCAGCAGGCAGTCGCGATAGGGGAGGCCGCTGCCCATCGCCGCACCGGCCGGCGCCAGCGGTGCCGTGCCGCTCTCCACGCGCAGCGAGCCGCCTTCGCGCGCGGCGTAGGCCGTCCACGACCCGAGGCCATGCTCGCTGAGATCGAAGTCCAACTCGGCGTGGTCCGTGTCGGCCAGATAGCGATCGCGGCACCAGATGAGTGTCTCGGCCAGCGCCGGCTCGAGCACGCGTCGACCCACGAACACCTCGGCCAGCACCGGCACATCGCCCTCGATAGCGACGATGGCCGCCTCCTGATCCTCCGGCATCCAATAGGTCATGAACGAGAACAAGCCGCTGGCGTCGCGGATCTCGACGTGGCTCACCGCCGCCACCAACACATCCAACTCGAAGCCGGCCAGTCCCCAGGGCACGGGATCGGCGATCTGGATCGTCATCGCGTCGCCCGGCCGCACCTGGCCGCCGATGGCGCTGACGATCTGGACTGCTTCGTCGACCTGATCCGGGTCATCCTGGCGAGGTGACCGTGCGCGTGACGTCGGCGGGACTGCGGCAGGCACTTGCCCGCGCAAGCGCGGCCACAGCACCATGGCCGCCACCACCAGCGCGATGACGACGGCGATGAGGATCAACCAGCTCAGGCCTTGCACACGCGCCCCCCTCATCCAGCCCTGGTGTCGAGAGCTACGACTACCGCCGCCGACCGATACTCGGCGGGCGGACCGCCGGCGGACGCGAAGTCGGGGGCTTCACCGACGGCGCGGAGTTGCTACCCGGTCGCGTCACCCCTTTCGAATCGGAGCCTGACGTGGGTGGCTTCGCCGCTGGCGCCGAGCCGCCAGACGCCGGCGGCCGGATCGCGGGCGTCGCCCCAACGGCTGGCCGCGCGGCGCCACCGCCGGTCGCACCCGGCCGTGTCGTGCCTTTGCTGGTCACTTCGGGCGGCGCCTTGGTGCGCGTACCGACGCTGCCGGTTGGATCGTAATCGGAATAGGGCCGGCCGGCGGTCGATCGCTGCGGCTGGGAGCGGTCGACGACGACGGGGCCGCCCGGATCGCGGACGATGACCGGCGCACGGCCGTAGCCATACGCCCACGGCTGATTGAAGAGGAAGTACCAGAAGAACGGATTGCCCGTCAGCCCACCACCGCCGCCGGAGACGGCCGATGTCGCCGCGTTGCCTGCCACCGGCGCGTCGGGCGGCGCTGGCGGCGGGGTGATCCCATCGGCCAGCAGCACGACGCTGATGGTTTCGTCCTGGCCGGGCGACACGGTGAAGCGGCGCTCCTCGGACTGGAGCGGCCGGCCACTGGACAGTGGTCCAGTGTAGGACGCAGCGAAACCGTAGGCTCCGGGCCGGAGCGCGTCGAAGCGGTACCGGCCGTCGGCGTCGGTCTGCGTCACCTGGCTACCGCCCGGTCCCGACAGCGCGATCACCGCGCCCTCCAGCAGCACCGGCTGCTCGGTTGGGCTGAGCATGCCCAGCACCTGGCCTTCCAGGCCGCCGGGCTGGTTCGAGTCGGTGCCGCAGCCAGTCACCAGCGTGGCCGCCAGCACCGCCACGAGCCAGGCCACGCCCCACCGCCTCCACCACACCATCGGTCGACTCCATTCTGGCGGGCGAGTGCGTCCCAGGCCGCCCGGTCAATCGGCACTGAACGCATATACGCGCGCACGCTGGCGCGGGTTCGAAACCAGCGCGCGGTCGTCGATCTCAGCCGGGTCCGTGGTCTCAGACTGGCTCGACGAGCAGTCGATCACCAACCTGGGTCGCGGTGGCGTGGCTCATCCCAGCCGGCACCTCGATGACGTCGCGCGCCCGCCACACTATCGGACCAACTCGGTTCGGCGCCAGCGAGGGCGTCACCGCCACTACAACGCTGTCGCCATCAACATAGATCACGTCGATCGGAAAGGCCATGAAAAAGCTGTGGACACTGTTGCAGGGGCGGATGATCAGTCCCTCGCCCGGCGGTAGATCGCGCCGCCCTAGCAAGCCGCGCGCGCGCGCCCATGGGCTGGCTGCCATGGTCGCCCGCTCGGCCAGCACCGTCCCGCGCGTGGCATTCGACACGCGCAGTGGCAAGTTCACCTGTGCCTCCTCTCCGAGCGGTGTCGCTCCTGACGCCGACCGCCATTGCTCGGCAACGCCAGGGTGGACGAATGCCGGCGGCCGGCCGTGCCTCCTTCACTCTGCCGGCTGCGACCGCGCAATGCCATGGTACAATGCGGCGAGACCGTGAACGACACGCGTCAGGTGAAGCGAGCACGCCAGCCACGCGGGGGAAACCCATGGCCCAGGTCTGTTTCGCCTGTCAAACGACCAGCCGCAACAACGCCCACGTCTGCCCCACCTGCGGCCGCAACCTGTCCGAGTTGGGGCGGGTCTGGGCACGCGGCCGCGCGGCCTGGCATGGCTACCTGGAGCAGACCGGCTGGTACCCTGGGCGCCGCGACGCCTGGGTCGAGGAGCGCGAGGCGCTGCTGGCGATTGAGCCGGCCGCGCCGTCCCGGCCGCCGCGTCGAGTGGTCGCCCACTATCTGGGCGGCCATCCCCGGCTGTCGAGTAGCGGACGGGTCATCCTGACGCGGGACGCCGCTCAGGTCACCATGAGCTGGCCAGGTTGGTGGCCAGCCCGACCGCCACGGATCGCCATCCCAATCAGTTCAGTTCGCTCGGTATCGTGTCAGCGCACGTGCGAGACGACGCTCGATGAGGCCGTGATGACTGCCGCGATCGGCGGCGCCCGCACGGGGCCGCTGGGTGTGGCGCTCGGCGCGGCCATCGGCCGGCGGCGGCGCGTGGTCCGCACCGTGCATGTCGACCACGATTGCGGCGACGAGCAGCTGGAACTCGTGTTCCGGCCGCGCGAGGACCAGGGTGAAGCCGGTTTCAGTGCGCTCGTCCGCATCTTTCGCACCAGCCACGAGCGCTGACCGTATCTGCCACCGGAGGCGGCATGGTTCAAACGGTATCCCAGTTCGCCACGATCGTGAGGGAAGTCAGCCTCGATGCCGTCGCTGGTGACGCGCAGCAACCACCCCGCCTGCTCTGTGTCGCGACGCCGGGTGAGGGGCGGCAACTGACGGGCACGCTGCTCGGCCCCGAGTGTGACTACTTCATGAGCGTGGCCGACACCCCGCCGACCGACTCTGCGGCTGCCTTTGAGGCCGTCTTGCTCGTCTGGTCCGGCGCCAACGCGTCGGCCCTGCGCGCCCACATCGCGACCGCGCGCCAGCACGGCTGGCCGGTGCTTGTCGTCAGCACGACGCTCGCACCGCCGCCGGCGGACCTCACCGGCCTGCACATCACCGGCTGGCCGGCCGACCCGGAGGTGTCCGTCGACGAGGCGCGCACCGCGCTGGTTCATGTGATCGACGAGGCGCGCTGGCCGGCGCTGGGCCGCTACCTGCCCACGATGCGTCAGGTCACGGCGCGCGAGTTGGTCCTCGCCACGGCCCGCGTCAACGCCCAGTTCTCCGGGCTGTCCGCCGCGGCCGGGCTGCTGCCGCTGCTGGGCACGCTGCTGTCAGTGGGCGGGGACTTCCTGGTGCTGACCAAGAACCAGGTCCTGATGCTGTTCAAGCTGGCAGCGATACACGGGCGCGACCTGGATGATCGGACGAAGCTCTACCTCGAGATGGGGTCCGTCGTCGGCGCGGGCCTGGCCTGGCGCACGGTCGCGCGCAGCGTGCTCGGGCTGATTCCCGGCCCGGTGGGAATGATCCCACGGGTCGGCATCGCCTACGGGGGCACGCTCGCGATCGGCATGGCGGCGCACTACTACTACCACGAGGGCCGGCTCCCCACCGGCCACGACCTGCGCGCACTCGCCCAGCGCGCCGCCGAGTGGGTCCAGCAGCACCGGCCCGGCGCGACGGTCGAGCTGCCCCCGGCGACGGGGACCATCGCCGTGCGCGAGGAGCCGATGCCGGCGCCCGCAGAGCGGCGGACGTCGTGACGGCAACGCGCCGGTCGCGCCCGCCCGGCGTCGCGAGAGTGCCTGATGAAGATCCTGGTTGTCACCGACGCCGTCGATCAAGCCGTCTACAGCGCCGCGATCAAGCAGCGCTTCGCCGACGTTGAGCTGGTGCTCGGCTGCGGTGACCTGCCGCCCTACTACCTTGAGTTCATCGTCACCATGCTGGATGTGCCCGTCTACTACGTGCGCGGTAACCACGATCATGAGCTGATGGCGCCCGACGGCGACGGCCAGCTCCGGCCGCCCGGCGGCTGCACGTCGATCGATGGTCACGTCGTTACCCACAACGGCCTGGTGATCGCCGGCCTCGGCGGCAGCCGCCGCTACAACGACAAGGCCGATCAGTACAGCGACTTCGAGATGCGCTGGCGCATGCTCCGCCTCGAGCCAGCGCTGCTACGGCGCCGGCAGCAGCGCGGGCGGGGCTGCGACATCCTAGTGACGCATGCGCCGCCGCGGGGCATCAACGATCAGGAAGACATCTGCCACCAGGGGTTCCCGACTTTCCTGACATTCCTCGACCGGTATCGCCCGCGGTACATGGTGCACGGCCACATTCACCTGTACAACCGCAACGCGCCCTACCGGGCAACGTATGGCCAGACCGAGATCATTAACGCCTTCCCGTTCCGCGTCCTCGACGTGCCGGTCGAGGGCGCCCGCGCCGAGCCGGCCGCGGCCGCCAGCCGCGACTAGCCCTCGGCGCTGTGACCGGCAGAGAGTCAGCCGGCGGTGTCGCGCAGGTAGCGCAGTGTCACCGCCACGAGCGACTCGATCGCGATCGGCAATGCCGCCTCGTCAATGTCGAAGCGTGGATGATGGTGACCGAAGGTCAGCCCGCGCGCCTCGTTGCGCGAGCCGACGAACCAGAAGCAGCCCGGCCGCGCCCGCAAGAAATAGGCGAAATCCTCGCCGCCCATCGTCGGCTCTGGCTGCACCACCCCCTCGGCGCCGACAACCTCGCGACAGGCGGCGCGCACGAGATCGGCCATGGCAGCATCATTCACGCAGGCTGGATAGCCCTGGAGGTACTCCCACGTGATCTCAGCGCCAAACGCCGCCGCGATGCCACGGGCGACCGCTTCCACGCGCCGTGGCAGCAGCGACCGAGTCTCATCGTCGAAGCTGCGGATCGTGCCACGCAGCTCGGCGCTGTCGGCGATGACATTATAGGTCGTGCCGGCGTGCAGGCTGCCGACAGTCACCACCGCCGGGTGGAGGGGCGAGGCGCTGCGTGCGACGACCGTCTGCAGCGCGACGACGATTTGGCTCGCGACGACGACCGAGTCGACCGTCAGGTGCGGCTGGGCCGCATGGCCGCCACGCCCCTGCACACGGATGAGGAAGCGGTCAGAGTGCGCCATGGCCGGGCCAGTGATGACGCCGATCTGCCCGACCGGCAGGCTCTGCCAGATGTGCAAGCCGAAGCAGGCGTCGACGTGCGGGTCTTCCAGCACGCCAGCCTCGATCATTGGCTTCGCGCCACCCGGTGGGCTTTCCTCGCACGGCTGAAAGACGAACTTGACCGTACCTGACAGGCGGTCACGCTGCCCGGCGAGGACCTGCGCCACCGCCAGCAAGCCGGCAGTGTGACCGTCGTGACCGCAGGCATGCATCACGCCATCGACACGCGAGCGGTAGGCGACGTCGTTCTCCTCGTGGATCGGCAGCGCATCCATGTCGGCGCGCAACAGGACGCACCGGCCTGGCCGCGCGCCACGCAGCAACCCGACAACGCCGGTGCCGGCTATGCCAGTCTGCACCTCCAGTCCCAGCGCCCGCAGCCGCTCGGCGACGATGCGGCTAGTTTCGACCTCCTGGAAGCCTAGCTCCGGATGCATGTGCAACTCACGTCGCAGCGCGACCGTGTCGGCGGTGACGGCCTGGACCTCGGCGCGCAGGCTGGCGACGGTCATGCCTCGGCTCCTTTCGCTGCTGATCAACGGCGCCCGGCGCAACACTGTACTGGCCACGGGCCAGGCCATTATAGCCGTGCCGCAGCCGCACGGCGCTCGCCTTTAGCCGCCGTCCGGGCCGGACGATAGTCCAAGCGATGGTCAGCTCTGTTCCACGCACAGCACGGAGGGTAGCAATATGTCCAAGCAGCGCACACCCGGCCGCCGGCAGGAGCCGCTCGATTCCTGGCCAACCCTTCGCCAGACGCTGATCGCGCTGACGAGCGAGCTTGGGCGCTTCCCCACGCCGCATGACCTGGAACGCCGTGGACGCTACGACGTGATGCGGGCACTCGTGCGCCAGGGCGGCAGCGTCGCCGTCGCCAACCGGTTGCAGCGCGACGTCGAGGTCGCCACGGCCCAGACCGGGGCGGCCACGTCGGCGCCTGTCGGCTAAGGCCTCCGCCCCGTCGCCGCGGCCCGCGCTATGATTATGCGCCGCCAGATGATCGGCGGCATCAAGGCGTGGGAGGCAAGGTGGAGACCCCCACGGCGGCCGCAACCAGGGCCGGCGCCCAACCCGAGCGCGGCCGGCCGATCAATCCGCGCCTCGGCCTGCTGCTGGCGGCCGGTGCGGTCGCCTGTATCGCCGCAGCCTCGGTCTTCGTGCGCTGGGCCGCGCCTGTCAGCAGCATCGAGATCGCCTTCTGGCGGCTGCTGATCGCCGCTGTCTTCGTGATCACCCTCGCCCGCGCGCGGCGCGTGCCACTGCGGTACGCACCGGCCGACCGGCTGGCGCTGGCTGGCGTCGGGTTAGTGACGGCGCTGCATTTCCTGGCCTACATCGCGGCCGTGGTGTACACGACGATCGCCCATGCACTGGCGCTGACCTATACCGCGCCGCTGTTCGTCGCGGCGCTGGCGGCGTGGCGCCTGCGCGAGCGGCCGCGTCGGTCGCAGGTGGTCGGCATGGTCATCGTCATCGCCGGCGTGGCCGTGCTAACCGGGTTCGAGCCCCGGATGGACGCGCAGATGGCTCTCGGCGACGGCCTGGCGCTGCTGTCAGCGGTGACGTTCGGAGTCTACTCAGTCGCTGGCCGGCTCCTTCAGCAGCGAGTAGCGCTGCTGGCCTACACGGCGGCCATCTACGGCAGCGCCGCACTCTGGCTGCTTATCCCAGCGGCACTCGTGTTCGATCCGAGTCGCTACACGCTGACCAACAGCCTGGTGCTGGTCGCGCTGGGACTGGTGCCGCTCGGCCTGGGCCACACGCTCTACAATGCGGCATTGGCGCACACACCGGCCGCGACCGTCAACACCGTCGCGACGCAAGAGGTCACGCTGGGCGTTCTGCTCGCGTGGGCGCTGCTTGGCGAGACGCCGGGACCGACGGTCATTCTTGGGCTGGCGATGACGGTGGGCGGGCTGCTGCTGGTCGTGGGCAGTGGAATGCGGCGAAGCGTGCGGTGGCACTAGCGCCCTGGCGCAGCCAACAGTCGGTCCGGCGGTGGCGCCGACACGGCCGCGCAGGCGACTCTCCCCCCAGTCCCAACGAGGGCGATGCTAAAGGCGCCGGTTGCGGGCCAGCCTGCCGGCGTTGGCCTTGACAGCGCGCCATCAGGTCGTTACCATAGAAACCAAGAAGTCCATTTTGGTTTCCATAGGATCATAGAAGGCGCAGAGCAGGGCACATGGTCGCAGCAGTCGGACCGCTGGCAACACCCACTGTCAGCACGCGCCAGCGGTTGCTGGACGCGGCGGCGACCTTGTTCCTGACGCAGGGTTACTCCAAGGTCACGATGGCCGACATCGCGACCGAGTTGGGCATCAGCAAGAAGACGATCTACCAGGAGTTCTCCGGCAAGGAAGAACTCCTCCTGGCCGCGCTTGACGCCTTCTTCGCCGAGATCCAGGCACAGCTCGACGCGGTGTTGACCGATCCGACGCTCGCGTTCCCCGAGCGACTCCGCCGTGTGCTGGCCACGGTCGGCCGGCGCGTCGGTGGGATTCAAGGGCGTGCCTTGCAGGACCTGCGGCGGACCGCGCCGCGCGGCTGGCGCCATCTGGAAACGCTCCGCCGCCAGGTCATCCTGACCCAGCTCACGCGCCTGCTCGACACCGGTCGTGCCGCCGGCATGGTCCGGCCCGATCTCCAACCCGAGGTTCTCGTGCTGGTGCTGCTGGCGCTGATCGAGCGCGTTGCCAGTCCCGACACGCTGGCCGAAGCGCCGGTGTCGACCGCCGAGGTCTTTCACACCGTGTCGACTGTGTTCTTCGAGGGCGTCCTGACCGACGCAGCGCGGCCATCTCAATCTCAGCCGTAACTGCCGGCGACGCCCGACCAGGGAGACGGCAATGCATCATCGAGCAGTTCCCGTGCTGGTGGTCGCGGTCACGCTCGGTCTGGCCGCAGCCGGTTACCTGTGGTGGACCGGCCGCGCGCCGGTCGTCGACAGTGTGACGGCCACTGGCATGCTCGAAGGCACGCGTGTCGTCGTCGCCGCTGAGGTCAACGCGCGCGTGGTGCAGGTGTTCGTTGCCCGTGGGGCCAGCGTCGAGCGCGGTCAGCCGCTGGTGCAACTCGACGACCGCGACCTGCGCTTGCGCCAGCGCCAGGCGCCAGCCAACGGACCGGAACAGCAGACGCTGGCACTGCAGCTGGAGAAGCTTCAACTACGTGCGCCGGTGGACGGGATCATCGCCGAACGAGCGATCGAGCCAGGCGAGTTGGCGATGCCCGGCGCGCCACTGCTCCTGATTGAGCGGGCGCGCGACCTGCGGCTAGTGATGTATGTCTCCGAGGGCCAGATCGGCCGGGTGCAGGTGGGACAGGGCGTGACCTTCACGACCGACTCGCTGCCTAGCGAGCGCTTTGCCGGCCAGGTCGAGTCGATCGGCGCCAGCGCCGAATTCACGCCACGCAACGTGCAGGCGCCGAAGGACCGAGCGCTGCTCGTGTTCGCCGTCTGGGCGCGCGTCACCGACGACAGTGGGCGGCTGAAGCCGGGTATGCCGGTCGACGCAGTCATCAATGAGTAGGAGCAGCCGGGTCAGGCGGGAAGCACGCCGGTAGCCCATGGCGCTACCGGTGCGGAAGATGGAGCGAGCGCATGTGGCGGCGGCTGGCGGCCATCATCGTCAAGGAGTTCATTCAGGTCCGGCGTGATCCGCGCACGCTGGCGCTGGTGCTGGTAATGCCGGTCATGCAGTTGCTGCTGTTCGGCTACGCCATCACGACGACGATCGACCACATCCCGCTCGTCGTTGCCGATCTCGCGCGCTCGGCCGACAGCCGGGCACTGGCGCAGGCACTGGTCAATTCAACGTACTTCACGCTGGTCGGCCACGTGGATGGCCCGGCCGAGGCGCGACAGGCGATCGACCTCGGGCGGGCCAAAGTGGCGCTGATCGTGCCACCGGACTTTGGCGCGGACGTGCTGGCTGGCCGCGCGGCCAGTGTGCTCATGCTGGTCGACGGCTCGGACCCAAACACCGCCAGCACGGCGCTGTTCGCTGGCGCGCAAGTGGTGCGCGCCCAGGGCGCTGAGCTGGCGGACGAGCGGCGGCAGCGCCTCGGGCAGGTGGGTGGTGACCCGGGCGGTATCGACCTCCGTCCATCGGTTCTCTACAACCCGAGCATGGAAAGCGTCAACTACATGATACCTGGCCTGATCGGCCTGATCCTCCAGACGCAAGCAGTGATTCTGACCTCGTTCGCCGTCGTGCGCGAGCGCGAGCGCGGCACGCTGGAGCAACTGATCGTCACGCCGATCCGGTCGGGCGAGTTGATGCTGGGCAAGATCATCCCGTTCATCGTCATCACGTTTCTGCAGATCGGACTGGCGCTGATGATGGGCACGCTCTGGTTCCGGGTGCCGATCAACGGCAGCGTCGTCCTGCTGCTGGCGCTGTCGCTCGTCTTCCTGGCCAGCGCTCTCGGCATCGGGTTGCTGATCTCGAGTGTGTCGTCGACGCAGGCCCAGGCGATGCAGGCGTCTCTGTTCGTTATGCTGCCGTCGATCCTCCTGTCGGGGTTCATGTTCCCGACCGAGGCGATGCCGCCGGTGATCCAGGTACTGACCCGGCTGTTGCCGCTGACCTACTACTTGCAAGTGCTGCGCGGCATCATTCTCAAGGGCAACGACATCGGTGCGCTGTGGAGCCAGGTTGGCGTACTGGCGCTCTTCGGCGTGGCCATCTTCACACTCAGCGCGCTGCGGTTCCGCAAGCGCCTCGACTGAGCGCCGCCGAGACGAACGGAAACCGCGAATGAACGCGAATGAACGCGAATGACTGCAACAGGAATTGGGCCGGACGCGGTTGTGGAGGTGGCGGGGTTGACGCGTCGCTTCGGGGCGGTGACGGCCGTCGACGGCCTGGACCTAACGGTCGCCCGGGGTGAGTTGTTCGGACTGGTCGGCCCCGATGGAGCCGGGAAGACGACGGCGCTGCGCCTGCTGATCGGCGTGTTGACGCCCGACGAGGGCACGATCCGCATCGCCGGCCAGCTGGTGCCGGCACAGCTCGACGCGGTCCGCGCGCGCCTCGGCTACGTGCCGCAGCGCTTTTCGCTGTACGGTGACCTGACCGTCATGGAGAACCTCACCCTGACCGCCTCGCTCTACGGTGTGCCGGCGGCAACGGCGCGATCGCGGGCCACCGACTTGCTCCGTCTGGTGGACCTGACCGGCGCGCGCGACCGTCTGGCGCAGCAGTTGTCCGGCGGCATGCGCCAGAAGCTGGCGCTAGCCTGTGCGCTGGTGCATGCGCCGGATTTGCTGGTGTTGGACGAGCCGACCAACGGTGTCGACCCGATTGCCCGGCGCGAGTTCTGGCGCCTGCTGACCGGGTTGCGCGCCGATGGCGCGACGGTACTCGTGTCGACCGCCTATCTGGACGAGGCCGAGCTGTGTGGTCGGGTCGGCGTGCTGGTCGACGGGCGACTGCTGGCCACGGCAACGCCGGCCGCGCTGCGCGCCGCCGTCGACACGCCCTTAGTCGAGGTGACGGTGCGTCCGCGCCAGCTCGCCCAGGCGCTAGCGCAGTCGCTGCCGTCAGTCGTCGACGCACGGCTGCTTGGCAGCCGTCTGCAAGTCGCGTTCGCCCCCGGCACGGCGGTGACGCTGGCGATGGCGACGCTTGCCGGCGCGCTGGTGACCGGCGGTGTGACAACCGAGGCGCTGCGGCCGGTGGCGCCGACGCTGGAGGATGCGGTCATCTGGCTGATGGCAGCCCGGGAGACGGCGTCACCATGATCGGCGCGACGGCGAGCGAGCGGCCGGACGCGCCCGCAGTCGAGGCACGTGATCTGACGAAGGTCTTTGGTGATATGGTCGCCGTCGATCGGGTGTCGTTTGTCGTTGAGCCGGGAGAGATTTTCGCATTCCTGGGGCCAAACGGGAGCGGCAAGAGTACGACCATCCGCATGCTGTGCGGCATCCTGAGGCCGTCATCGGGCGAGGGCTGGGTGCTGGGGCTGTCGATCGCGCACCAGAGCGAGGCCATCCGCCGGCACCTGGGCTACATGTCGCAGCGATTCGCCCTCTACGACGACCTGACGGCGCGGGAGAACTTGCGATTCTACGGCGGCGCCTACGGCGTGCCCCGCCAACGGCTGCCCACACGCCTGGACGAAGTGCTGGAGATCACCGGCTTGACGACCGCGGCTGACGCACCGGCCGGCGCACTGGCGACCGGTTGGCGACAGCGGCTGGCGCTCGGCTGCGCCATCCTGCACCAGCCGCGTGTCCTCTTTCTCGACGAACCGACGGCGGGGGTGGACCCACTGGCCCGGCGGCGCTTCTGGGACCTGATCTATACCCTGGCTGGCACGGGCGTGACGGTGTTCGTCACGACGCACGCGATGGATGAGGCCGAGCAGGCCGACCGGGTGAGCTTGATGCGTGCCGGCCGGCTGATCGCGATCGACACGCCGGCCGGCCTGCGGGCGCGCGTGGCAGCCGGCACGCTCTGGGAAGTCGAGGCGGCGGCGCCGCTGGCGGCGGTGGCGGCGCTGCTCGGCCGCCCTGGCGTGGCCGACGTCACGTTGCACGGGGTGGCGCTACACGTGCGGACGACGGAGCCACTCGCATCAGACGGGGCGGCAGACCTGTTGCGGTCGGCTGGCGTCGAGCCAGTGGCCCTGGCGGCCATCCCGGCCAGCCTGGAAGACGTGTTCATCGCGCTGATCGCCGACTCGGAGCAGGGCGACAATCCGGCTGCCGGCGCATAGGCGGCGCGACCGGCTATGGGAGCGGCCCTTCTTCGTCGGAGCCGGGGGCAGGCGGGGTCGTCGCCTGGCGTGTCGACCTTGGTCCGGTAGGCGGACCATAGGCGAAGCTGAAGACGATCAGGAACAGGAACGGCATGACGACGATGACCGCGATCAGGATGACGACTACCAGCACGGCCTGCGCCAGTTGGAGCACGATGTCCACCGCGCTACGTCCTCCCAGCGGCCCACCGCCAACCGAGTGCCCACCACCACCGACCACCCCACTGAGCGGTCGCCGCCATTCTACGCTTGCGAGCAATCGTGAACAAGGCCGACCGGCACGAGCGCTCGCTCACAGCTGCCGATGCCCGCGCCAACGCACCCACCCCAACTTCGTCAGTCGGCGGCGGAACTCTGGTCGCCACGCTCGAGTTGAGCCAACTCCTCGAACAGCGCCTGCTGGCGTCGGCTCAGATTGCGTGGCAACTGCGCGTGAACCTCGACATAGAGATCGCCACGCTCGCCGTCGCGCCCCAGGCGCGGCATGCCCTGACCGGATAGGCGGAACCGACGGCCATCACCCGTCTCGGCCGGAATGCGCAGCAGGCGCCGGCCGGCCAGCGTCGGCACCTCCACCTCGCCGCCCAGCACCAGCGTCGTGAGTGGTACGGCGAGCTTGGTCGACAGGTCGTCACCGTCGCGCATGAAGCGATCGTGCGGCCGGATGCGCACGCGCACGATCAGGTCGCCGGCCGGTCCGCCGGCATAGCCAGGACTGCCCTGGCCGCTGTAGCGGATGCCCTTGCCATCATTGACCCCTGCCGGCAGCTGGATTTCCAAACGCCGCGCCGTGCCGTCGGCGCCGACCAGTTGCAGAATGCGCGTCGTGCCGGCAAACGCCTCGTCCAATGACAGCTCCAGCTCGTGCTCCAGGTCGGCGCCGGCCTGCGGCGGGACCGACGGCGTCCGTCGCGCGCGGCTGGCGGTTGGACCAGACGCGCCCAGGTCGAAGAAGGTGCGGAAGAAATCGGAGAAGCCACCGGCGCCGGCGCCGTCGCCGCCCAGGTTGCCGAACAGGTCGCGCAACTCGGCCTCGGAGATCGGCCGCCCGCCACCTCGGCCGCCACCGCCACCACTGACGCCGCCGAAGTCGAACGGCGCGCCCTGGCCACCGGCCCGCTGCCACTGCTCGTAAGCCTGCCAGTTGGCGCCGAGCTGGTCGTACTTCTGGCGCTTGTCCGAATCGCCCAGTACTTCGTAGGCCTCGTTCACTTCTTTGAAGCGAGCCTCGGCGTTGGGCTTGTCCTTGTTCACATCTGGATGGTACTGGCGCGCCAGCTTCCGGAACGCACCCTTGATCTCCTTGGCGGTCGCTGTCTTCGCCACGCCCAGGGTCTTGTAGTAGTCCTTGTACTCCACCCCGGCCTCCCCGCGCGGACCTAGTGCCCGCGCCGCTCACCAGCCGCGGCGGCCGGTGGCTCGACCACCGTCTCTTGCTCGACGCCGAGCATCGCCAGCATGTGCGCCACTTCGGCGCGGGCCTGGTCGACCTCATCGGGGCTCAGGTCCGGTGCGAGCGACCGGTAGAGGCGGCGCAGCCGGCCGGTCAGCGTCAGCATCGTCTCAACCCCGTCAAGGTTCATGCCAAGCACGTCGACCAGATACTTGATCTGGCGCAGGCGCTCGACATCCTCAACTGAGTACAGGCGCAAATTGCCGCCTGTGCGCTGCGGCCGGATAAATCCGGCGCGCTCGTACTTGCGCAGCGTCTGCTGATGCATCTCCAGCAGGCGCGCGGCGACGCTGATTATATACAGTCCCTCGTTTTCGCGCATCGGACGTGGTTCCTTTCCAAACGCCGATGGCCGGGCACTCGGTCCCCAGCACGCGCTTGTTCACGGTCAGTAGTATACAGTCTGATACGATGTGTGTCAACATGCTGGCGGTGTTAGTGGCGGGTGTGCTATGCTGGTGGCCATGAGCACACTGCGCCAGACCGACTTCCTGGATACCATCCCCGCTTACCTGCGGGTGGACCTGCCGGCCGACTGGCAGTCGTTTCAGGCACGCCGGCAGTCCCATCTCCTCAAGCTGTGGTACGCCGAGCCTCGCCTGCACTACGAGGTCTGGCCGGTGGCCGGGCGCGGCCTGATCGAGGTCGGCTTGCACTTCGAAGCCACGGCCGATGTCAACAAGCGTCTACTCGACTGGTTCGATCCGCACATGGTGGCGCTGGCGGCCGCAGTCGACGGCGCGGTCGAGTTGGAGCAGTGGACCGCTGCTTGGGGCCATATTTTCCATGTGTTCCATGCCCCGAGCCTCACCGTCGAAGTGCAAGCCGCTGTAATCGACTGGCTGGTCCGATTCATCCCGGTGGCGGAGCCGGTGCTGCAGGCGGCGCTGGCCGAACTGGGACCGGTCACCGCCACGACGACTCGTCGCCGCGATTGGAGCGCCTGGCGTCAGCGCCAGCAGCGGCGGACACGGCAGCCGGTGGCCGGTCGATTGTAGCCAGTGGGCGTTGTGGCGCCAGCAGACCAGGAGAGTTGGTCGTCGACAGCCGGAACCGTTGCGATGCCAGTTCGCCGGGAAGCCCCGGCCAAGGAGCGAGCGTGGAGCGCCTGTGGACTCCCTGGCGGCACAGTTATGTCACCGGCGACCAGCGCGCCGGTGGCACCGTGTTTGAATCCCTGGCCGCCGATACCGACGATGAGACCAATCTGGTCTTGCTGCGCGGCCGCCTGTGCTACGTTCTGATGAACCTATTTCCCTACAACACCGGCCACCTCATGATCATCCCCTACCGTCGCGTGGCCGAGCCGGCCGACCTGACCGCCGACGAATGGGCGGAGGTGGGCGATCTGCTGCGCCGGGTGACGCTCGCGCTGCGCGCAACACTGCGGCCGGATGGCTTCAACATCGGCCTGAACATTGGCGCGGCCGCCGGCGCGGGACTGCCCGATCATCTCCACCTGCACGTCGTGCCGCGCTGGACTGGTGACACGAACTTCATGCCGGTGCTGGGTGCGACCAAGGTCCTGCCCGAGTTGGTGCCAGACACGTATGCCCGGCTGCGCCACGCGCTCCAGGGCGACGTCGGTGAGCTTGCCGCCGCTGCACCCGTGCTGGCCCCTGCCGCCGCTGCCACCAGTGATGAGCCGACCACCGTGGCCGCCGATGACGACAGCGAGTCGACCTCGCCGGTTACGGTGGCCGATGGTGAGGACACGCCGGCGGATGACCGTGCGGTCACTGACCGTGCTGTGCCAGCGGCAACTATCGATCGGTACGCAGTCGCCGCATCCAGCGCGCTCCCAGCGACAGCATCGGAACCAGCGGCCGTCTTCGACGCCGCGACTGTCGATGGCAGCCCGGGAACCGACGCTCCCGGTGCTGTCGCCGCGGTGGTGATGCCGGCCGCTGAGGCGCTGAGCATTGACGAGCCGGCCGCGGTGACGGCCGGGAGCGTGATCGGTGACGTGGCCGCGACGGCGGCTTTGCCAGTGGATGCCACCGAAGCGGGCCAGCCCACCGAACCCGAAACTATCACTCCCGAATCCGCACCTTCAGCCCTCGCGCCGGTCTATCAGGCCGGGGCCGTCGTGCTCGTGCGCGACAAGGTCGCGCTGCGGCTGGCGAAGGACCAGACCTGGGTGCTGCCCAAGGGCCACATCGAGGTGGGCGAGTCGGCGGAGCAGGCCGCCGTGCGCGAGGTGGCTGAGGAGATGGGTTTGAGCGGCGCGCTCGGGCCATTCATTGATGAGCTTCGGTTCACGTTCCGCAACCAGGAGCGAATTGTCCGCTACTATCTCCTGCGCGCCGATGGCCACCTGCCAACCTGGAATCGCCATTTCGGGCGCGACACGTTCCTCTTCAGCCAGCGTGAGGCGCTCACCCGGTTGACACATGATGACGCGCGAGCCGTGTTGGCGCGAGCGCTGGAGCTGACTCAGGCGCGCTAGCTGCGCTCGTGCGGGACCGCCCGCGACGGGAGCCATGACCAGCAGCGGCATCATCACCCTGACCACGGACTTCGGCCTGGCCGACGGCTACGTCGGGCAGATGATCGGTGTCATCCTGGGCATCAATCCTGCCGCGCGGGTCGTCGACATCAGTCACGCCGTGCCACCACAAGCTGTGGCTGTCGGCGGTCTCCTGCTGGCCGCCGCCGCCGGCGCGTTTCCCGCCGGCACGGTCCACGTCCTGGTCGTCGACCCAACGGTCGGCACGGCGCGGGCGGGCCTGGTGGCTACCGTCGGTGCGGCATGGTTCGTCGGCCCCGACAATGGCGGCTGGAGCGCCCTCGCCCGCGTCGCGGAGGCACGTGGCGAGCCGGTGCGCGCCTGGCGGCTGGCCGAGAAGGGCTTCTGGCGCGCGCCGGTCAGCGCCACCTTCCATGGTCGCGACGTGTTCGCCCCGGTGGCGGCGCACCTGGCGGCCGGTGTCGCGCCGGAGCGATTCGGGCCGGCACTAGCCGAGCCGCTCCGACTACCGATGCCGGCGGTGGAGGCAACGGCTGGCGGGGTACTCGGGCACGTCATCCACATCGACCACTTCGGCAATGCCATCACCGACGTGACACCCACGGACCTGCCGGCGCTGCCGCCGGCGTGTCGCGTGACCTGCGGCCGCTTTGCGGTCAAGGCTATCGACCGCACCTACGCCGGCGTGGCGCCCGGTACACCGGTGAGTCTGTTCGGCTCATTCGGCGCCCTGGAGTTGGCAGTACGCGATGGTGACGCCGCGACCCACTTCGGACTGGCACGCGGCGATCCGGTCACCATCGCCGTGCCGTAGCGACCCAGGCTCGCGCGGCCAGTGCCTACCAGGCAGGCGGCTCGCCGGCGTGATGCACGCTCACTCGGCCACCGGCATGCCCAACATAGACGACGCTGGTCAGACCGATAAACAGGCCGTGATCGACGACGCCCGGCAGCGCCAGCAACTCCCGGTCGAGCGCCACCGGATCGGCAATCGGCCCGGTGCGACAGTCGACGATTTGATTCCCATTGTCGGTGACGGCCAGCCGGTCAGCCTGATGGCGGACCTGCGGCTGCAAGCCTCTCGCCCGCAGCACGGCGACGACGGCCGGCACGGCGAACGGCACGACCTCCACCGGCAGCGCCGACCGCTGGCCCAACTGGCTGACCAGTTTCGCGTCGTCGACGACGATCGCCAGTTGCCGGCTGCTACTGGCCAGCACCTTCTCCCGCAGCAGCGCGCCACCAGCGCCCTTGATCAGCCGGAGCGCCGGGTCCACCTCATCCGCGCCGTCGATGGTCAGGTCCAGCGTGTCGTGCTCGTCGAGAGTCGTCAGCGGGATGCCCAGCTCGCGCGCCAGCGCCGCAGTGGCCTGCGACGATGGCACACCGGCGACCCGCAGCCCCCCGGCCATGCGCTCCGCCAGTGCCCGCAGCGCCAGCGCCGCCGTCGAGCCGGTACCCAGACCCAGCACCATGCCATCGGTCACCTGGCCCACCGCCGCCACCGCTGCCGCTCGTTTGCGAGCCTCAACATCGTCACTCATGCGCGCCTCCTCCCGCACGAGCGTAGCCGGCCGGCGCGCTTGAGTAAAGAGGGGTATGCGCGTGGTGGGCACCGACCCGGCGACTCACGTCACCCCGTGTGGACGCGGCGGCGCCATGGGGCCGCCTGCACGCGTGGGGTTGTACCATGGGCAGACACGGCGATGAGGCGTGAGACCATACCCCTCACAGGCGCGATGCGGGTCGTCTGATAGCGTTCGGTTGCGCCGGCTCCCTCGGCCACCTATCCTGCGCCGGCTATCACACGGTGGCAGCGAGCAACGGTGAGCGCGGGAGGCACAGGCATGGGGATGATCTGGGTGGCGGCACTGGCAATAGTCGGCGGTTTGGCAGCGCAGCACTTCCGGGTGCCGGGCGGCGTCATGCTCGGCTCGATGCTGGCGGTGGCTGCCTACGCGCTGCTCAGCTCGGAGGCGCCGGCGCCACTGCCGGCGCCACTCGTGACGGGCGCGCAAATCGTGCTCGGCGCGCTGCTCGGCATTGGTTTCACTGTCGGCACGCTGCGCCAGATCCAGACGATGCTGCTGCCGAGCTTGCTGGCGCTGGTGCTGCTGCTGGTGCTCAGCTACGGGCTGGGTCTGCTGCTGGCCCGCCTGTCGGGCGTTGACACACCGACGGCGCTGTTCAGCCTAGCACCCGGAGGCATGAACTACATCGCCGCCACGGCTGAGGCCACTGGCGCGAACGGCGGCATCGTCGCCGTCATTCACCTGCTGCGCATCATCATGACGATTGTGCTGGTGCCACTAACGATTCACTGGCTGCCTCTCAACGGGCGCTGACCTCAGCGCATCGCCTTTGGCCCGCCCGGCATCGCACCGATATACTGTCCTTGTCCATCAGCGCACGCTGAGCGCGGGCCTGTAGTTCAGTGGATAGAACAGCGGACTTCTAATCCGCATGTCGGGGGTTCGAGTCCCTCCAGGCCTACTTTTCCAGGTCTCCGTCCAGGTCTCCGTCCATGACGCTCGCGAGAGCGTGCGGCCAGCGGCGCTGGCGAAGGGGTAGCGATGGGCGAGTCCATGAATCGGCCGACGGCGCTCGACCGCCTGCGCGCCAATGCCGCGCGGGCCGGCATCACCCTGACCGACGACGAGCTGGCGGCGATCACCGCCGGGCCGTTCCTTATGAATGTCGACGCCTTCGAGCGCCTGGTGGTCCGTGGCGAGTCCGACAGGCCGCCCGACACGCTCAAGGATTGGCGCCCGGTGGACGGTGGGCTCGTCACTGAGGCCGAACCTGGGTTAGTCGCGACGGATGATCCCCTCGATCCCTTCGCGCCCCTGCATGTCGTCGCGGCGGCGCTGGCCAACCGACACGTCTCGCCGGTGGAGGTGACCGAGCGCATCCTGACGCGCATAGCCCGGCACGACCGCAGCCTCAACGTCTTCCAGCGCGTGCTGGCTGACGAGGCGCGCGCGGCAGCCGTGATGGCCGAGCGTGAGATCGTCGCCGGCGCCTACCGCGGCCCGCTGCACGGCGTGCCGGTCGCGGTCAAAGACCTGCTCGCTGTCGAAGGGCTGCCGACGACCGCCGGCTCGATCATCCTGGCGGATCAGGTCGCTGCCACCGACGCCACGGCCGTGCGCGCGTTGCGGCAGGCCGGCGCGGTCATCGTCGGCACGACACGGATGAGCGAGTTCGCCTACAATCCGACGTCGACCAACGCGCACTTCGGACCGACCCAGAATCCCTGGCGTGCGGGTCACGACACTGGCGGCTCCAGCTCGGGTTCGGCGGCGGCGGTGGCGGCCGGGCTGGCCTACCTGGCGCTCGGCTCCGACACCGGCTGCTCGATCCGGACACCCGCGGCCCTGTGCGGCATCGTCGGCCTGAAGCCGACCTTCGGCCGCGTCAGCTTGGCCGGTGCGGTGACGCTCTCCTGGTCGTTCGATCACCTGGGACCGATGACTCGGTCGATGCTGGACGCGGCCCTGGCGCTGAACGTGCTGGCCGGGCACGACCCGGCCGACCTGCGTACCCGCCCAGGGGCTGTGCCAGACGTCGCGTCTGGGTTGGGCGGGCCGACTCCGTTGCGCAACGTGCGCGTCGGCGCCATCCGGGAAGATGGCTCTGCCGTGGGTGCGCCGGAGCCGGCTGCGCAGGCAGCCTGGGAGGCTGGGCTAGCAGCGCTGCGCGATGCCGGCGCTACGATCGTCGATCTGGATGTGCCGGACCTGGAGGAACTGCGCGTCGCGGGTGGACCCATCATCAACCTCGAAGCGTTGGCCTTCCACGAGCCGTGGCTGCAATCGCGGCGGCAGGAGTACGGGCCATCTCCGCTCCACCGGCTCCTCGTCGGCTACGCCTACGGCCCGGCGGCGTACGTCCAGGCGCAGCAGATGCGCGCCCGGCTCCGCGCACGCCTCGACCGGTTGTGGGAGCGCGTCGACTTCCTGTCGACGCCGGCGCTCGGCTACGGCGCCCCCGCGCTGGGCGACCCGCGCAGCAACACGCGCTTCATGGTGCCATTCAATGCCCTTGGCTGGCCGGCCGTGGTCGTGCCGACCGGCCTCACCGGCGACGGCCTTCCCCTGGCGACCCAAGTGATCGGGCGGCCGTGGGACGAGGTCGGCGTATTGCGCCTCGCCCGTACGATAGAGCGCGCCGGGTTATGGGCTGGCCGGCGACCACCCGGTTTCTAAAGCACGTCACGGCACGCAACGCGCTAACCGCCCCGCCGTCTGGCACCATCGCTCGTCCGACCGCCCTCCTTGTGACGGCCCGTCACGAGTCGGCCGGACGGGTACGCCGCGGCGGGAGAGTTGGCGGCCCAGCTGGATACAGGTCCAGGCACTGGCCCGTCATGTGCGGCGGCGCACCGGCGGCCAGGTAGAGCGCCGCCGCGGCGACCTCCTCGGGGTACAGCCAGGCATCACGGCGGTCGCGGCCGCCGCTGGTGGCCATCAGGGGTGTGTCGACGGCCGTCGGACAGATGGTGTTAGCAGCGATGCCATGGTCGAGCAGCTCCACCGCAAGGCGGGCCATCAGGCCGGTCACGCCATGCTTGGCCGCTGTGTAGGGTGAGATGTTCGACGGCCGCCGGCCGGCGGCGGACCCAATGGTGATGATGCGGCCCTGCCTACGAGCCAGCAGTCCGGCCCTCAGGACGGCGCGCGTGACGAGGAAGACTGACCGCAGATTCAGCGCAACGTAGGCATCCCACTCCTCGACCGGCGTCTCCCACAGTGGCCGGTCCGACCAACCGGATGGCGTGCCACCAGCGGCATTGACCAGCAGTGTTATTGGCCCCAGCTCGCGCTCGACTGCCGCAATGGTGACCGCCACCGCGTCGGGGTCAGTCACATCGCAACGCACTGCCAGCGCGCGCCGGCCCAGGCCGCACACCTGGGCCACTACCGACTCGACCGCCGGGCCACGAGCCACGATGGCAGTGTCAGCGCCCTCGGCGGCGAAGCTTAGCGCGATGGCCCGCCCGATGCCGCTGCTGCCCCCCGTAATGACGGCAACCTGATCCCTCAGCCGGTCAGCCATGCCGCTGCCTCCATGCTGGACCCTCGCCAGTTCACGCCGCGGCGGTCAGCGCGGCATCGGGTTATGGTCGGTGACCTCGACGTTGTTGCCAGTGGGGTCTTTGCAGAAGGCACGCCACTGGCCGTCCGATGCATCCTGATGTGGTGGCACATGAAAGACGACGCCGGCCCGCTCCAGGTCCGCAATCACCTGGTGGTAGCGTTCTGGCGCGGTGAACATGGCGAAATGCGGCCCGACCGGGTAATCGTGCGGGACGAACTCCGGCTTCACCTGGATGTGGAGCTGCCCCGCACCGAGTTGGTACCACGCCCCCGGCGCCACCCAGTCAGGGCGCTTCGCCTCGGGCAGCCCGAGTAGGTCGCCATAGAAGCGCTTCGTCGCCGCCAGATCGTTGACGACGATCGTGACGTGCCCGAATCCAATGATCCCCCCTGACACCAATTTCCTCCTTGGCGTGGCATCGAGCCGCCGTTTCTCGACGGCACAGTGCGATATCGCGCACCCTACCGGGTTCCGGACGGTCGATCAAGTCCCGTGCCTTGATCAGCGTGTGCGGTCACACATCCGCCTGATCAAAGCGACTTGACGGCGCTTCCTCGGATATATATGCTTCAGGCAAGATAGGCAAGGCATCACCCTCGCGCCCGGCACTCGCGACCGAGCTGACGGCATGGTCGTGCCGTGGTGACGATGGGGCACCGCGTCCGGTCCTGGCCGGCGTCGGCTGTGCCTTGCCGTCTCGCCGGCGCATGCGCGCCGTGGCGGGCTGCTAGCAGACAGGGGGACGCGATCATGAGTGACGGCAATCGGGTCTCGCGGCGCACGGCGCTGAGCTGGGTGATGCTGGGAGGCATTGGCGCGGCCAGTCTGCTGGCCGCGTGCGGCGGGGCGCCGCCGTCGCCGGCCGCCAAGGCGACCGAGCCGGCCAAGGCGCCGATCGCGGCAGCGACGACCGCACCACCGGCGAGCCAACCAGCCCCGGCTGCCACCACTGCCCCGGCCGCCAGCCAGCCGACCACCGTAGCCGCACCGGTGACGGCTGCGCCGGCCAAGCCGGATGCAGCGACGGCGCCGGGCAAGCAGCTCATCGGCAAGGCCGAGGGACCGGAGATCCTCGTCGACGCAGCTCAGTTCCCGAAGCAGTTCAACGAGGCGCCGGTGCTGGCCGAGCTGGTCAAGGCCGGCAAGCTGCCGCCGGTTGCCGAGCGCATCGGTCAGGACCCGCTGGTCGTCAAACCGGTCCACGAGATCGGCAAGTACGGCGGCGCCTGGCGGCGCGGCTTCACCGGTCCCGGCGACAAGTGGAACGGCTACCGCGTCGCCGCCGGCCCGGACAACCTCTTCTTCTGGGACTACACCGGCGAGAAAGTCATGCCCAACATCGCTCGCTCGATCGAGGCTGGCGACGGCGGCAAGTCGTTCACCGTGTCGCTGCGACGCGGCATGCGGTGGAGCGATGGCAAACCCTTCACCGCCGACGACATCATCTTCTGGTTCGAGGACCTCTACAAGAACGACGACCTCAACCCGACTAAGTCCTCAACAATGGCCATCAATGGCAAGCAGGGCGCCGTCGAGAAGGTCGACCAGTACAGTGTCAAGTTCGTCTTCCCCGAGCCATATCACCTGTTCCCGGAGGTGTTGGCCGGCTCGACGGCGCTCGGCGGCCACTCGCTCAACGGCGTCAACGCCATGGGCGCCTGCGCGCCAGCGCACTACCTCAAGCAATTCCACCCGAAGTACGCCTCCAAGGATGAGTTGGACAAGCGCCTCCAGGAAGCCAAGATCGAAAAGTGGCCACTGCTGTTCAAGAACCGCAACGACTGGGCCATCAACCCGGACCTGCCAGTGCTGTCGGCCTGGAAGACGACGACGCCGATCAACAACCCGACCTGGGTGCTGGAGCGCAATCCCTACAGCGTCTGGGTCGACACTCAGGGCAACCAATTGCCGTACATCGATAAGATCGTGATGTCGGTCGCCGAGAACCTGGAAGTACTCAACCTGCGCGCGATCGCCGGTGAGTACGACTGGCAAGAGCGGCACATCGATATCGGCAAGTTGCCGGTGTTCTTGCAGAACCAGCAGAAGGGCGGCTACAGAGTCTACCTGGACCCCGGCGACTATTGCGACATGATCATCAAGTTCAATCTCAGCTACGAGGCCGACCCCGAGGTCGCCAAGTGGCTCGCCAATACCGACTTCCGGCGGGCGCTGTCGTTGGGCATTGATCGCGACCAGATCAACGAGACGTTCTGGCTCGGCACTGGCACACCCGGCTCGGTCGTGCCGGCTGACCACAACAAGTACAACCCTGGCCCAGAGTTCCGCAAACTCTGGTCGACGCTCGACCCGAAGGCGGCCACCGACCTGCTCGACAAGATTGGGCTGGACAAGAAGGATGGCGAGGGCTACCGCCTGCGCTCCGACGGCAAGGGCCGGCTCCGCGTCGAGGTTACGACGTACGGCGGTCAGTTCGTCCAGTACACCAAGATCATGGAGATGATTCGCGGTCACTGGAAGAAGATCGGCATCGACCTGGATGTCAAGGAGGTCGAGCGCAGCCTCGGCGAGACGCGCGCCGCCGCCAACGAACTGCAGATGTTTACCTGGAACAACGACGGCAGCGAGCACCTCTACACCTTCCCTGACCACGTCTTCCCGTTCAACGGCCTCAGCGCCGGCGGCCCGCTCTTTGGAACATGGTTCCAGTCGGCCGGGAAGCAGGGCAAGGAGCCGCCGGCACGCCTACGTGAGCTGATGGAGAAATGGCGCAAAGCGTTCGGTGAGCCGGAGGCTGGGCGCGTGCAACTGGGCAAGGACATCTGGAAGATCGCCGCCGACGAGGTCTACTCGATCGGTGTCGTGGGGCTGGGCGGCGCCGCCAACGGTATCCGCCTGGTAAAGACAAACATCGGCAACGTGCCGGGCCGTCACTACAATAGCCCCGACGGCAAGACGCCGGGCATCTCGCGACCGGTCACCTTCTTCTTCAAGTCCTGATCGCGCCAATCGCCGCGCGAACGAGCGTCAGGCAACCTCGTTCGCGCGGCTGCCGTCGCAAAACACAACGCCCATCCGAGCGTATAGAATGCAACAGGTGCGCCCCTCTATCGGACGGGAGTTGCGCATGGCCGAGTACGGGGCTGACATGACATGGCGCAGTGGTGGCCGGCATGCGACCGGACAGGGTCTGGTCGAGTATGCCTTGATCATCCTGCTGATCGCGTTGGCCGTGTTTGTGACGCTGACCGTGTTCGGCACGCAACTGGCCAGCACCTATGATCGCATTACGGCATCGTTGGCGCTGTAATCGGTCCTGGTTTGCCGCCAGGGCAATCGCATCTAAATTAGGGCGGACGCCCCACCAAGTACCCAGGAATGCCCGTCACCCGGATCAGCATCCCCACTGAGCCTCCACGATCCCGCACTCGGACCAAAGCGTGGAGCCGGCGACGGGTCAGGACAAGACGAGGCAGCGACATCCGGAGGTGGTCGCCCTATCACGACGCATTCTAGATCCGTTCATATCCTCGATTGCCTCAACAAAGAAGATGCGATTGCCCTGGGTTTGCCGCGAGCCGCTCTTCTTTTTCCCGCGCGCGAGTGCTACCATAGCCACACGCGGGCACGTGACGGAGCGACGGTGACCCGCTTGCGCCGACTGGTCGCTTGACGTGTCGGCGGCGCCCGATATCCCGTACGGCGGACGTACCAGCCACGCGCCGGGATCGAAAGCAGCCAGCGATGATCGATTGCGACGTTCACAACGAGGTGCCGCGCATCGAGGCGCTCTTTCCTTACCTGCCCGCGCACTGGCGCGAGCACATCACGCAGTCGCTGTTCAAGGGGCCGGTCGATACTGTTTATCCACCGAACTCGCCGGTCGCGGCCCGGCCCGGCAGCAAGCCCGAGGCCGGTCCGGCCGGCTCCGACCTCGGCCTGCTGCGCGCGCAGGCGCTCGACGAGCCAGGAGTCGAGGTGGTCATCCTGGCCTGCGCCTACAGCATCGATAGCCTGCATCACCCGGATGCCGCCATAGCGCTGGCCAGTGCCGTCAATGATTGGCAAATTGCCGAGTGGCTGGCCCATGAACCGCGCCTGCGCGCCTCGATCGTCGTACCGGTGCAGCACCCGGCGCTGGCAGCGCGCGAAATCGATCGGATGGCCGGCCATCCCGGCTTGGTCCAGGTGCTGTTGCCGGCGCGGACGATGCTGCCGCTCGGCAACCGCATCTACCACCCGCTGTGGGAGGCGATCTCGCGCCATGATCTCGTCGCCGGCATTCACTTCGGCGGCGTGCCGGGCAATCCGCCGACGCCCTCCGGCTGGCCGTCCTACTTCATCGAAGAGTACGCCGCCATGGCCCAGACTTTCGCCACCCAGGTGACCAGCATCATCAGCGAGGGCGTGTTCGACCTGTGGCCAAACCTGCGAGTCACGCTGCTGGAGTCGGGGTTCACCTGGATCCCGGCCCACATGTGGCGCTTCGACAAGGAGTGGAAGAATCTGCGGCGGCTAGTGCCCTGGGTGAAGCGTGCGCCCTCGGAGTACATGCGCGATCACATCCGCGTCACCGTCCAGCCACTGGATGCACCGCCTGAGGTCGGCCAACTGCGCCAGATCATTGACCAACTCGGCTCTGATGACATGCTGCTCTACGCCAGCGACTACCCTCACCTGCACGTATCCGACCCGGCGGCGGTCCTCGCGCCGGTGCTGGACCCCGCCTTGGCCCGGAAGGTGCTGTCAGAGAACGCCCGCGCCTGGTACCGGCTGGCGTAAGCCGGGGTGCACCGCCGACCGACCGACAGGAGGGACACCGATGGCCACGACGTTGCCCCCCACGACCACCGACCGGCCGGTTGAGGCCGCGCCGGGCCAGCGCCGCGTCGGCCCGGCCTTCATCGACTGCGACCACCATCCGGAGCTCGACAGCGTCAAGGACCTCTACCCGTTCCTGGCGCAGCGCTGGCGCGATCACATCGATACCTACGGCGCACGCGGCGCGGCCGGCGGTTTCTACCCACGCTTCATGGACCACATCGAGGATGCTCGGCCGCCGTCGGGGCGTCGCAGCGGCTCCGAGTACGCGTTCGTCAAGACCAACTTTCTCGACCGTTGGAACATGGCCTATGGCATCCTGACACCGCTGTCGCCGGCCGGCCGCCAGCTCAATCATGATCTGAGCGCCGCGCTCGCCACAGCCACCAATGACTGGCTAGTGGCCGAGTGGCTCGACCCGGAGCCGCGCTACCGGTCATCGATCATTATCTCGCACGAGGACACGCCGGCGGCTGTGGCGGAAATCAAGCGCCGCGCTGGCGACAAGCGCTTCGTCCAGGTGCAGTTCAGTGGTCGGCCGCAGGAGCCGATGGGCCGCCGGCGCTACTGGCCAATCTACGAGGCCTGCGTCGAGCATGGCCTGGCGGTCATGTCGCACGCCTTTGGCTCCTACGGCAACCCGATCACTGGCACTGGCTGGCCGTCCTTCTACATCGAGGACCATGTTGGGCCGGCTCAGGCGATGCAGGGCAACGTCTCCAGCATGGTCCTCGAAGGCGTCTTCGAGACCTTCCCGACGCTCAACGTCGTCTCAGTCGAGAACGGGTTCTTCTGGCTGCCGTCGCTCATGTGGCGCCTCGACGCGGCCTGGTCCCTCCTCAAGAGCGAGACGCCGCACCTGAAGCGGGCGCCGTCGGAGTACATTCGCGAGCGCGTCTACCTCTCGACCCAGCCGATGGAGGAGCCGCACAAGCGGCAGCACTTCCTGCAGACGCTGGCGATGTTTGGCGCGAACGACCGGGTCATGTTCGCGACGGACTATCCGCACTGGGACTGGGACGCGCCCGATATGGCCTTCCCGGTCAGCCTGCCGCCAGCGATCGAGCGGGCGATCCTGGTCGACAACGCGGCCAGGTTGTACGGCCTGGAGGTCTGATCACGCATGGCGCGCTATGTCGTGGCCGAGATCGACGAGGTGCCGCCCGGCGGACGCAAGATCGTCGACGTCGCTGGCCGCTCGATCGGCGTCTTCAACGTCAATGGCGAGTTCTTCGCGCTGCGCAACCGCTGCCCGCATCAGGGCGGCCCGCTGTGCGAGGGTAAGACCTGGGGCGCGCTGACGGCTGACCGGCCAGGCGAATTCGAGTACAGCCGGCCGGGCGAGATCCTAGCCTGCATCTGGCATGGCTGGGAGTTTGACATACGCACCGGCCAGTCCTGGTGCGACCCGGTGAAGCTGCGCGTGCGCCGCTACGAAGTCAGCGTTGAAGGCGGCAATGCCATGGTCGATCCGGCGGCGGCGCCCGACCCGGACGCGCCCGCGCCGGGTATGGTCAAAGGCCCTTACGTGGCCGAGACGTATCCGGTCAGCGAAGAGGGCCGCTATCTGGTCGTCGACATCGCCCAGTGAGGCCGGCGCCAGCCGGCTGCGAGGAGGAAGGTCATGGTTATCCAGACCGCTGCTCCTGCCCCTCCCGCTGTCCAGGCGGCTGTTGCCCCCGCCCCGCCTGCCGTCCACCACCGTCCGCGGCGACGCTTCACCGTGGCCGAGTACGAGCAGATGGCTGCCGCCGGCATCCTCCATGAGGACGAGCGGATCGAGCTGATTGACGGCGAGATTGTCGAAATGAATCCGATCGGCACGGCGCATGCTGCCTGTGTGACACGACTCAACCGTTTGCTCAACCGGCTCGCTGGCGATGCTGCGCTGGTGGCAGTGCAGAACCCAATCGTGCTTGGCGGGCGAACGGAGCCGCAGCCTGACCTGTCGGTGCTCCGGCCTCGCGCCGACACCTACGCCATGGCTCACCCGACGCCGGCCGACATCCTGCTGGTGATCGAAGTCGCCGACTCGTCGCTCGCTTACGATCGCGGCGAGAAGCTCACGCTCTACGCTTGCTTCGAGGTAGCCGAGGTCTGGGTCGTCGACCTTGGTGGCGAGCAAATCGAGCGCTACACCGACCCGCGTGATGATGCCTACCGCCACGTCGAAGTCTTCGAGCGCGGGGAGACGATCGTCTCGGGCAGGCTCCCCACCCTGATCGTCGGCGTCGATGAGGTCCTCGGCCCACAGGCCAGCCAGCCACCGCCGCCGGCCGGCGCGTAGCCACGTGGCGTGCCTGGGTCCGGTGGCGCCCGGCGCGTGCATCAGGGCGCGATGGGATGGACGGCGCCGGGTGGAGCGGCGGCATCAGCCTGGTCCTGGATGTCCTGCAGCGCCCGATAGGCTGGCAGCACAGCGTCGGCGCTGACTGCCGCTGGCCGGCCCTCGCGAATGGCCGCCAGGAACTCCTGATCCTGCAGCAAGTTGCCGTCGTCGCCCTCCTGACGCATGTCGCCAGCGCCGACGATGACGCCCTGGCTGCCAATGAGACCCTTGTCGATGTACTGGAGCGTGTCCTCGCGCCCAATCAGCAGGTAGTCATGAACTGGCAAATGGGTGTTGTAGGACATGGCGATAGACACGAGCTGATCGCTGGGCGTCCTCAGTGTCAGCGCCAGGTCCATCGGGATGCCCATGCGCTGATCGGGCAGCGCCACCTGACCAGTGGCCGTGACGAGTCCCGGCTGGTCGATACCGAGCAGCCAAAGTGCGGCGTCGACGACGTGGCAGCCATGGTGCCACAGCAGGTTGTCGGTCCAGGTGCGCGGCCGGCCCTGCCAGTCCTCGTTCTTGCGGCGCAGGAAGCCATAGCGGCATATCAGGCTGTGCAACGTCAACTCGCCGCTGGCCACGCGTCGGCGCGCCTCCAACAGCGGCCGGTAGAAGCGCTGGGTGTGGGCGACCATCAGCACCCGACCGGTGGCGCGCGCCAGATCGGCCAACGTCGCCGCCTCGGTGTAGCTCATCGCCAGCGGGATCTCCACCAGCACGTGCTTACCGGCTCGCAGCGCGGCCTCGGCCTGCGCGGCGTGGGCGGCGCTCGGTGAGCAGATAACCGCCACCTCAATATCGTCCTGCGCCAGCGCCTCGTCCAACGATGCGGCGACGCGCCGGACGCCGAACTCCTGGGCGAAGGCCGCCGCTTTTGCCGGGTCACGCCCCCAAACACTCGCGAGCGTCACACCCTCGCGCACAAGGCTGCGGGCGTGCGCCATTGCGATCGAACCGTAGCCAACCATCAGTACCTTCATCGGCCTTCTCCTCTGCTTGCCCTCGATGGCCGGCTGGCATTATCATCCCGGCAGCCCCGAGATGCTAGCGCCGGTGACGAGACCGGCGGATCAGGACCGATCGGTAGCGGGAGGAACCATGGTGGGTCTTGGCATTCGTGGCCTCGGCCGGGTCGCGCTCGCGTGCCTCGTGAGCGTGCCGCTGCTGGCGGTCACGCCGGCGCCCGCGTCGGCCGCGGCGACGGTGACGGTCGATGAGATGTCGCAACCGGGGTGGTACAAGGTCAGGATGCGCGGCTTCTTCCGGACGGAGAATCTCAGCACCTGGCTAACCGGGCCGAGCGAGCAGGTGTTTCGAACGAACGACTACGAGACCGGCGACAACGGCCGGGCCGACTTTCGGCTGTTCATGCTGCGCCACTTCCAGCCAGGCCGCTGGGCGATCACGGTCGTCGGTCAGCGGAGCGGGCGCGAGGTGATCACGTTCTTTGACTATGCCGGTCGTGAAGCCAATGCAACGGTCACGATGTCGGCCACGTCACTGCGCCTGGGCGACACAGTGACGGTGACCGGCGAAGGCTTCCGGCGCGAGGAGCGCGTCAGCTACTGGTTCACGCTGCCGGATGGCAGCGCCGCGCGGGGGACTGCCGAGGTGGTCGCCGAGCGCGACGGCGTGGTCCGGTTCACGCGCACCGTCACCCGACCGGACCTCGAGCCAGGTGGCTGGGCGCTCAGCCTCTACGGCCTCGACAGCGACGCCTACGGCGTGGCCACATTTGAAATCGTGGAGGCTCCGGCACCCTAATGCCGATTCGGCCGACCGTGGCCGTCCCGCCGCCACATCTCGCCGTCTGGACTGCCCGGGCCAGCCTGGGCAACCAAAAGGAGCCGATGCCCGGATGAGCGCCAATTCCCGGTCCGGCACGCCACCCCACTATCTGACCGGACCACACGGCGGCGCTTTCCGGCCGCCCGCCTACGGCTACGGCGGCATGGTCGCCAGCGCCCACGGGCTGGCCACGGCCGCCGGTGTCGAGATGCTAGCGGCCGGCGGCAGCGCCGTCGACGCGGCCGTCGCCGTCGCGGCGGCTCTCACCGTTGTCGAGCCGTACATGTCCAGCCTGGGCGGCGGCGGCGGCATCATGCTCGTCACGTCGGCCGACGGCACGACCGAGGCGCTTGACTACCTCGGACAGGCGCCGCGCGCGACCGACGCTGGCGCCTACCGCGACCAGGAGGAGGTCCGCACCAGCCCACGCTCACCGTGCGTGCCAGGCATGATCGCCGGCTGGCTGGCGGCGCACGCGCGCTGGGGCCGGCTCGACCGCGCCCAGGTGTTCGCACCTGCCATTCGGCTGGCCGAGCGGGGCGCGCCGGTGACGCCGCTGTTCGCCCGCGTCACCGCCGGCGCAGCCGGCGCGCTGCGGCAAAGCGACCAAGCCCGGGCGACGTTCCTGCCGGGCGGCCAGCCGCCGGCAATCGGGACGATAATCCGGCAACCGGCGGTCGCCGCCTCGTTCCGCCTCGTCGCCGAGCGCGGCTCGGACGTCTTCTACCACGGCGAATTAGGCGAGCGGTTCGTCGCCGCGCTGGCGGCGCAGGGCGGCATCCTGACGATGGGGGACCTGGCCGAGTTCAAGCTGCTCTGGCAGGAGCCGGTGCGCACCCGCTACCGCGGCCACACGCTGCTCGGTACGCCGCCGCCATCGACGGCCTTCCAGACGCTTGAAACACTGCGCCTGTTGGAGGGTGACGACCTGGCGGCGCTGGCCGCGACGCCGACCGACTACTTCCACATCCTGCTCGAAGCGCTCAAATTGGCGCGCACCGACCGCGCCCGCCACGCGCTGGGGCCGCGCCACCACGTTGAGATGCTGCTGACGGACGCCTACGTCGCCGACCGCCGCCGGCTGATCGACCCGGCGGTCGCACTGCTGGTCGAGGGCGACCGCTACCTGGTGGACAAGCCCGCTGGCATGCTGGCGGCCGGCGCCGTCGAGCGCGCGCCGGAGAACACGACCCATTTCTGCGCTGCCGATCGGGATGGCCTGGTCGTGTCGGTGACGCACAGCCTGGGCGCCGCCTACGGCTGCGGCTACATGGCCGGTGACACCGGCATCATGGTCAATGATTTCGGCTACTGGTTGGACATCGACCAAGCCAGCCCCAATGCCATGGCGCCCGGCAAGCGCATGGAAGACCCGATGGGACCGGTCCACGTGCTGCGCGACAACCGGCTGGTGCTGGCGATCGGCACGCCCGGCTCATTCGGCATCCCGCAAACGATCGCGCAGATGCTGCTCAACGTGCTCGACTTCGGCCTGAACATCCAGGCGGCGATCGAGGCGCCGCGCCTGAAACTGGCCGCTGCGCCAGGCCACGGCATCCAGGTCGAGAGCCGCTTCGATCCGACGGTAATATCAGCCCTGAGCGAGCGCGGTCACCAGATCGAGCTGATCGGCGCGCACGATATCCTCGTCGGCGGTGGCCACGGCCTGGCCATCGACCCCGCTACCGGCCTGATGACCGGCGGCGCTGACATCCGTCGCGACGGCGCCGCGTTCGGACTGCCGTGACGGTCACGTGCGGGCCGGGCAAACGCGCACCCCTGACATGCACACAGCCGGCAGGAGGGACCGATGTTTGAAGTGCTCGTCACTGGCGGACGCGTCATCGACCCGGCGCAGAACCTGGACGCAGTGGTTGATATCGGAATCGTCGGCCCGCGCGTGGCAGCGCTGGGCGCGAACCTGGCTGCGCGCGGCGTGCGGCGCGAGGTCGTCGACGCTACCGGTTTGATCGTCACACCCGGCCTCGTTGATCTCCACACCCACGTCTACTGGGGCGTGGCGCCGCTGGGCGTCGAGCCGGACCCGACCTGCCTGCGGCGGGGCGTGACAACCGCCGTCGACGCCGGCTCGGCCGGCGCCAGCACCTTTCCGGCCTTCCACCGCTACGTGATCGAGGTCGCCGCCACGCGCATCGTCGCTATGCTCAATATCTCGACCATCGGCATGGCCCGCGACGATTCCGGCGGCGACGCTATCGGCGAGCTGGAGGAGCTGCGCTGGGCCAACGTCGACCGCGCGGTCGAGGTCGCCCGCGCCTATGCCGACGCCATTACCGGCATCAAGGTCCGCCTCGGCCCCGGCCAGGTCGGCCCCGACCCGGCGAACTGCCGCGAGGCGCTGCGCCGCGCTCGCCAGGCCGCCGACGCCATCGGCAAGCCGGTGATGGTTCACATCGGCGCGACGACCGTGCCACTGGACGAGATCCTCGGTGGCCTGCAGCGCGGCGACGTCGTGACGCACTGTTTCCACGGGCGCGAGCAGGGCGTGCTGGACGAGCGCGGGCGGGTGCGCGCCTCGGTGTTGGAGGCGATCGAGCGCGGCGTCAACTTCGATGTTGGCCACGGCGCCGGCAGCTTCAACTGGGGGGTGGCGCGGCAAGCACTGGCGCAGGGTCTGCTGCCGGGCACGATCAGCTCCGACATCCACACCTGGAACATCGCCGGCCCGGTCTACGACCTGGCGACGACGGCCAGCAAGTTCTTGCACCTGGGCCTGCCGCTGACCGAGGTGCTGCGCCGTGTGACGGCGACACCAGCGGCGGCGATCGGCCTGGCCGGCACGGTCGGCACGCTGGCGCCGGGCGCGTCGGCCGACGTCAGCCTGTTCCGGCTGACCGACGGTGAGTGGCACTTCCGCGACAGCCACGGCCAGTGCGAGATCGGCGGCCAGCGGCTGGAGCCGGTCGCGGTGATCCGCGGCGGCCGGCGCTACGACTGCGCACCGTCGACCTACCTGCCGCACGCACACTGAGCGGTGCTGCAACAATCAGCAGGGCGAATGCGTTCTAGGCTGGCGGGCAGCCGAGCAGGGCGAGGACGGCCTCGGGATGACGACTGTGATAGCGCAAGCGCTCGGCGACCCGGTCGATCCCGGCGCGATGGAGCAGGCTGACGACGGCGCCGCGCAGGCAGGCCAGCACGCTCGGCCCCGCCCCGAGGTGGACCGGGCTGCGGTCCTCGCCGAGCGTTTCATCCAGGACGTAGTGCAGGCTGTTCTCGATCTGCCAATGGCCCCGCTTGAGGGCCAGCAACCGGCCGGCGGCGCCGATCACCGGCGGCAGGCTGGTGATGCCATAGTGGACGTGGTGCTGGCTGGCCCCGCGCTCGATCCAGGTCCGCTCGATGCGCACGACCTGGGCCAGGCCCGGCCAGTCGAGGTAGGTTGGCAGGTCGGTCAGGTCGGTCGAGGCCAG
>JADLAZ010000228.1 GCA_020849725.1 Chloroflexota bacterium | reverse complement strand
GACGCCCTGGAGGCCGAGCCGCTGTCGGCCCGGCAGGGGCGGCTGGGCGCCGGCGCCGAGGCGGCGCTGGAGGAAGGGCTGGTTCCCCTGGTCGACCGCCTGGCCAACCGCCTGGGGCCGGCGCGGGTGTGGACCGCCGCGGCCAGGGCCAGCCACCTGCCCGAGCGGGCGACGGTGCGGGCCCCGGCGCTCGCCCCCTTCGCCGGCTGGGACCCGCAGATCCCCCGCCCCTTGCGGCTGTTCCGCCGGCCGCAGCCGATCGAGGTGATGGCCCCGATCCCCGACGATCCGCCGGTGCAGTTCCGCTGGCGCGGCCAGCTGCACCGCGTCCGCCGCGCCGAGGGGCCGGAGCGCACCGCCGAGGAATGGTGGCGCCGCCCGCTGGAGCAGGCCTCGCCCGCGCGCGTGCGCGACTACTACCAGGTGGAGGACCAGGAGGGCCGCCGCTTCTGGGTGTTCCGCGCCGGCCTCTACCAGGCCGGCCAGCCGGCCGAATGGTGGCTGCACGGGGTGTTCGGATGAGCCCCGCCTACGCCGAGCTCGCAGCCGCCAGCAACTTCTCCTTCCGGCGCGGCGCCTCGCATCCCTGGGAGCTGATGGCGACGGCCGAGGCGCTCGGCGTCTCGGCCCTCGGCGTGGCCGACCGCAACAGCCTGGCCGGCGTGGTGCGGGCCTGGTCGGCGGCCAAGGCGCTGAAGGTGCGCGCGCTCACCGGCTGCCGGCTGGCCTTCGCCGACGGCGCCCCCGAGGTGGTGGTCTATCCGTCCGACCGCGAGGCCTACGGCCGGCTCACCCGGCTGCTGACGCTGGGCCAGCGGCGGGCGAAGAAGGGCGACTGCCGGCTGGCCTGGACGGACCTCGCCGACCATGCCGAGGGCCAGTTGATGCTGGTTGTCCCGCCGGCCCGCCCGGACGCCGGCTTCGCGCCGCGCCTGCGGCGGCTGGCCGGCGACTTCCCGGGCCGCGTCTGGCTGGCTGCAGCGCGCGGCTACGGGGCGCGGGACCTGAAGCGGCTGTCGCAGCTCGACGCCCTCGCCCGGGCGGCCGGCGCGCCGATGGTGGCGGTGGGCGACGTGCTCTACCACGCCCCCGAGCGGCGGCCGCTGCAGGACGTGCTCACCTGCATCCGCGAGAAGTGCACCATCCACGAGGCCGGCCTGCGGTTGCAGGCCAACGCCGAGCGCCACCTGAAGTCCCCCGCCGAGATGGCCCGCCTGTTCGCCCGCTTCCCCGGCGCGGTGGAGCGCTCGACGGAGATCGCCGGCCGCATCGGCTTCGACCTCGCCGAGCTGCGCTACGAATATCCCGACGAGCCGACGCCCCCCGGCAAGACCGCCATCGGCCATCTCACCGACCTCGCCTGGGACGGCGCGCGCTGGCGCTATCCGCAGGGCGTGCCCGAGAAGGTGCAGGCGATGATCCGCGAGGAGCTGCGGCTGATCGAGAAGCTCGACTATCCCGACTACTTCCTCACCGTGCACGACGTGGTGAAGTGGGCCCGCGAACAGGGGATTCTTTGCCAGGGCCGCGGCTCGGCGGCCAATTCCTCGGTCTGCTTCTGCCTGGGGATCACCGCAGTGGACCCCGCCAGGCACGACCTGTTGTTCTCCCGCTTCATCTCCGAGGAGCGCAGCGAGCCGCCGGACATCGACGTCGACTTCGAGCACGAGCGGCGCGAGCTGGTCATGCAGTACGTCTACCGGCGCTACGGCCGCGAGCGGGCCGCGATCTGCGCCACCGTCATCCACTACCGCCCGCGCATGGCCATCCGCCAGGTGGGCAAGGCGCTGGGCCTCACCGAGGACATCACCGCGGCCCTGGCCGACACCGTCTGGGGCAGTTACGGCCACGAGCTTCCCGACGGCCATATCCGCCAGGCCGGCCTTGATCCCGAAAATCCGGAGATCCGCCGCGCCGCCGCGCTCGCCGGCGAGCTCCTGGGCTTTCCCCGCCACCTGTCGCAGCATGTGGGCGGCTTCGTGCTCACCCGGCGGCGGCTGGACGAGACCGTGCCGATCGGCAACGCCGCCATGCCCGAGCGCACCTTCATCGAATGGGACAAGGACGACATCGACGAGCTGGGGCTGATGAAGGTCGACGTGCTGGCGCTCGGCATGCTCTCGGCGCTTAAGAAGAGCCTGGAGCTGATGGCCCGGGCCCACGGGCGGGTGTTCCCCGACATCGCCGACATCCCCGAGGACGACCCCGCGGTGTTCGACATGCTCTGCCGCGCCGACTCCATCGGCGTCTTCCAGGTGGAGAGCCGGGCGCAGATGTCGATGCTGCCCCGGCTGAAGCCGCGCGAATTCTACGACCTGGTGATCGAGGTCTCCATCGTGCGGCCGGGGCCGATCCAGGGCGACATGGTGCATCCCTACCTGCGCCGCCGCAACGGCGAGGAGGCCGCCGACCTGCCCGGCCCCGCGCCCGGACACGGTCCGCCCGACGAGCTGGAGCAGGTGCTGGGCAAGACCCTGGGCGTGCCGCTGTTCCAGGAGCAGGCCATGCGGCTGGCCATCGAGGCGGCGAAGTTCACCCCCGACGAAGCCAACGGCCTGCGCCGCTCCATGGCCACCTTCCGCCACTACGGCGACGTCG
>JADLAZ010000227.1 GCA_020849725.1 Chloroflexota bacterium | reverse complement strand
GCCAAGGTCGCGACCACCAACGGCCAGCCGATCATCGTCGAGCGGGTGATGTACTTCCGCTACAGTAGCCCTAACGTCGGTTCGGTGACCGGCGGCACAGCCACGCTGGGCGCGACCGCGACGAACACGACCTGGTACTTTGCCGAGGGCTACACCGGCGGCGGCTTCGACGAGTACCTGACGATCCAGAACCCGAACGGCAGCGCGGACATCGCCACGATTACCTACTTTATTGAAGGGCAGACCACACCGACGGTGACGACGGTCAACCTGCTGCCCAACAGCCGCACCACCGTGACGGTCAACAGCGCGAGCGGGGGCGGCGTTGGCTCGGGCAAGGCGCATTCCACGCGCGTGCAGACAACGCAGCAGACAGTGATCGAGCGGCCAATGTACTTCCTCTACACCGGCCCGACGCTCGCCAACATCGACGGCGGTCACAACGTCATGGGCGCCACCAGTCTGATTCCGCCTGGCACGAGCGTCATCATGGCCGAGGGCTTCACTGGCGCCGGCTTCGAGCAGTACCTGACCTTCCAGAACCCGAACCCGTCTCCACTGGACGTGGACATCCAGTACCTGAAGGCAGATGGCAGCGCGCCGATCCAGCGCCAGGTGACGGTGCCGGGCTTCCAGCGCAAGACGGTCAGCGTGCACAGCACCAGTGACCCGGCCGGTCTCGGCCCGAACCAGGAGTTCTCGGTGCGGGTGACCGCGCCGAGCAGCCCGACGAACATCGGCATCCTGGCCGAGCGGGTGATGTACTTCCGGTACAACGGCGTTGCCACCGGCGGCACCAGCGCCTTCGGCGTGCTGCCGTAGGCTCCAACTCCGGGGGGCGCCGCCTGGCGCCCCCCGACCACGCCACACAGGCACACACGAGCGGGACCGACCACGACGCCGGTCCCGCTCGTGGCATCCTGTGCCCTCAGCGCGCGGCCGGTCGTGTCACAGCGGCAGCAGCGCCCGCTGGCCAGTGATGACGGCCGCGACCGCACCGACCAGTTGGATCGTGATCGTCGTACCGAAGACGAGCGCCACGCCCAGCCCGAGCAGCGCGATGAGTGTCACGACAGCCATTGGCAGGCGCTGATCCCAGTCAAGCGACGGGAGTGCTCGCTCCAGCCAGGCCGCCGCGCCAGCGATGGCCAGCCCACACCCGATGATCAATGCGCTGAACAAGCCGATGCCGAGCAGCGCTGGTCCTTCACGCAACGCGCTGTCCGAATGCGACAGTCCGTCGACGAAGAAGGCGAATCCCGGCAGAGCTAGCAGCCCGAGGCCGTACACCAATCCGCGCGTGAGCCACCCACCGGGCAGCCACCGGCGCAGGCCGATGTACAGCACGCCGAACGTGACACCGAGGAGGGCTGCCAGCGTCAGCACCAGGATCGTGCCCTCCATCGACTGGGTCGGCAGCCGGTAGGTCGCCATCACCACCAGGCGCATCGCCAGCCGGGCGGCGATGCCGGTGGCGATGCCGGCGATGAGGCCAGCGACGGCGCCGACCGCCACGTGGCGGATGACGGCGGCGCCGATCGGCAGTCGGTTGCGAGCCGGTAGCGTGCGCGTGCTTGCCATCGAGCAGTCCTTTCATATCCGCCGAAGCGCGTCGGCGCTGCTTGCTTATCGGCTATGATACCCCTATAACGACCGGTGTCGATGCTTCTCTACCGTCACCGCGTGAGGAGGCCCTCGTGGCGCATACCCCGATGGAGCTGCGCACCCGCGCCGTCGGTTCGTGGCCGATGAACACCTACGCGCTCGTCTGCCCGGACACCCGCCAGAGTGTGCTGATCGACCCCGGCGCGGATCCGGACGCGCTGCAGGAGATGCTGGCCGGCACGACGCCAGTGGCGATTCTCATCACACACACCCACCGCGACCACATCGGCGCGCTGGATGATATGCGCGCCCGGCTTGGCGTGCCGGTGCTCGCTTTCGATGGACCTCACTGGCAGGGCCTGACGCTCTCCGTCGACCGGCCACTGGCCGACGGCGCGACCGTTACTGTCGGCCGGCACACGCTGCACGCCTCCCATGCGCCCGGCCACTGCCCGGATATGCTGGCCTTTGCCGTCGAGGACGATTGGACGGTCGTCGTTGGCGACACGGTCTTCGACGGCGGCCCGGGGCGGACGGCATCGGCCGAGGCGTTTCAGGAGACGCTGCACACGCTGCGCGAGGTCGTGCTGCGCTGGCCGGACGTGGCCGTCTGCTGGCCTGGCCATGGTCCGTCGTTCCGGCTGGGTGACCGTCGCGCCGCCATCGAGCGCTTCATCACTCGCGACCACGGCAACTTCCACGGCGACGCCACCTGGGACACGTGAGCCGGGCGGCGCCGGGAATCGCGCCGCCACTTGCGGTCCCGACCAGTGCGCCGTATATAGCAGTAGATCGGTGCGACGAGCCATGCTCGCTCGTCGTCAGGAGAAACACCACGATGGACGCTGGCCCTAGTAGTTCCCCTCCCATCGGTCGGGAGGGATGGGGCATGCCGGGAGCGGGAGGCAGCCGCGGCTGTTGACCGCACGCTCATCCTGATGGGTGATGCGCCGTGCTACCCCTGGTGGAGCGCGGCCTTTTTGTGCCCGCTATCTGCCGACCGGCCGATGGGAGAGTCTGGCCCACCGTTCGCGACCACCGGTCGGCCCTGGGCGCCGGCCTGGCAGAGGAGACGGGCATGCTGGTTCGGCGGCTTGCGCTTCCAGGGCGGGCTTCCGCGGGCGCACCGGCCGCGCCCGCGGATGACTCGGCGCGCATCGAGGTCATCGAGCACGAGGGGCTGCGCTGGGTCGATGTCTCCCGCCCGACCGTGCGCGAGATCGAGTACCTGCGGCGCGAGTTCGCCTTCGATGAGTTCGCGCTTGAGGACTGCCTGAGCCGCATCCAGCGCCCCAAGCTCGACCAGTACGATGGCTACCTGTTCCTTGTCCTGCACATCCCCATGCACGACAAGGTAACTCGCCGCACCACTGCCGTCGAGGTCGACATCTTCGCCGGGCCAGACTACATCGTCACGGTCCATGACGAGCGCTGCAAGCCGCTGATCGTGCTGTTCGACGCCACCCGCGACAACCGACTGGTGCGCGACGCCAACATGGGCCGTGGCTCCGGCTTGCTCCTCTACCGCATCGTCGACCGGCTCGTTGACTACGTCTTCCCGGTGCTGAACAAGATCTCCGACAATATTGAAACGATTGAGGAAATGACCTTCGGGCGCGAGGTGCTGCGGACGGTCCAGGAGATCAGCGTCGTGCGCCGCGATCTGATCGCCATGCGGCGCATCATCCGGCCGCAACTCGGTGTCGTCGCCACGCTTGCCCGACTCGATCTGCCGTGGCTGCTGCTGGAGGAGGATGACTACTTCGGCGACATCCAAGATCACCTCAACAAGGCCTGGGACACGCTGGAGGACTTCAAGGACGTCGTCGACAACCTGGCCGCCGCCAACGACAGCTTGAACGTCCACCGCACCAATGAGGTGATCAAGGTGCTGACCGTCATCTCGGTCATCACGCTGCCGTTGACATTGGTGACGGGCATCTATGGCATGAACATCGGCTTGCCGCTGCAAGATGAGCCAGCGGGGGGCTTCTTGGCCTTCTGGGCTGTGATGGGCATCATGGTGCTGATCGCCACGTCGATGCTGGCCGTCTTCCGCTGGCGTGGCTGGTTGTGATGGAGCGATGTCCGGCCGATGGGCCAGGGCGCAGCCATGCTGCCGGCTTAGAGGAGCGTGCCCCGCAGCACCAGGCTGGCAACGGTGAAGTAGATGATGATGCCGCTCACGTCGACGAGCGTCGCCACGAACGGCGCCGACGCGCTGGCCGGATCGAAGCCGAGCCGGCGCAGCAGGAACGGCAACAGTGACCCGGCCAGCGTGCCAAAGAGGACGACCCCGATCAGGCTCAGGAAGATCGTCAGACCGACCAGCAGGTAGTGTTCCCCATAGTTGGCCCAGCCGAGCGCTTGCCAGAGCATGATGCGCGTCAGGCCGATCACGCCGAGAATCGATCCCAGCGCCACCCCGGTCGGCACCTCGCGGGCAAGCACGCGCCACCAGTCTCGCAGTCCAACCTCACGCAGCGCCATGGCGCGAATCAACAACGATGTCGCCTGCGAGCCGGAGTTGCCGCCACTAGAGATGATCAGCGGAATAAAGAGCGCCAGCACGACGGCGCGGGCGATCTCCTCCTCGAAGTAACCCATCGCCGTTGCCGTCAGCATCTCACCGAGAAAGAGCGCCGCTAGCCAACCACCGCGCTTGCGCACCATCGGCAGCAACCCCAGCTGCATGTAGGGCGCGCCCAGCGCTTCCTGCCCACCCAGCTTCTGGAAGTCCTCGGTCGCCTCCGCCTCGGCAACGTCGAGCACATCGTCGACCGTCACGATGCCGAGCAGCGCGCCCTGGCTGTCGACCACCGGCAGGGCCACGCGGTCATACTTCGCCATAGCGCGCACGGCTTCCTCGCGGTTGTCGATGGCGCGCAGGCTGACGAACGTGCCATCCATCAGCGTGTCGACCGTCGCCTCAGGGTCCGCCAGCACGAGTTGACGTAGGCGCAGGTCGTCGAGGAGCCGGCCGGCGTCATCGACGACATAGACCATGTCGAGCGTCTCGGCATCGCGCCCCGTGACGCGGACCTGGGCCAGGGCGCGCCCGACGGTCCAGTCGCCGCGCACGTCGATCAGGTCCGGCGTCATCAACCGTCCGATACTCTCCTCGGGATAGCCGAGCAACTGGCGGGCCTCGACCAGATCATCGGGGCTGAGCAGTGTCAGCAGGCGCCGGGTGACATCGGCCGGTAACTCGGCCAGCAGCTCGGTGCGATCGTCCGGAGGCAGAGCCGACAGGAGCTCGCGCGTCTGGGTGCCGGAGAGGTCGTGCAGCAAGGCTTCTTGCTGGTCGGCGTCGAGCAACGCGAAGACCTCTGCTTCGAGGGCGCGCGGCAAGGCGCGAAACAGCAGTGAGCGGGCGCCGGCATCCTGTTGGGCCAGCACGTCGGCGATGTCCGGCGCGGGGTACGTCGCGAGTTGCTGACCTAGCACCGCCCATTGCCGGCTGGTCAGGAGTCGGTCGATATCCGGGGTCAGCCGCAGATTCAGCATCGTCATTTCCTCCCGATGCGGGCGTTGGCGCAACGCGCGCGCCCGAAGCGCCGGGAAGCGATGACGAGTGACGGGCACAAAAAAACCCTCGCCACGCGGCGAAGGGTGACCGGCTCACCGCCGAGCGGTTGGCCGCTAGCGAGCCATCATCGAACGCCGCCTTCCGGGCGCGAACTTGTAGGGCCAGAACTATCCACGCTCGGCGACTCCGACGAAGGATGAGCGACCCGCGTGCGCTGGATCGGCCCGCCTGACCTGGCCGGGCAGGTGTCAGTGTAGTTCGCGCTGCCCTCACCGTCAAGGGTGGATGCTGACAGTCTGACAGTCGGCCGACGCTCAGAGCTGGGTGGGCTGGCTCGGCTGCCACTAGCCGCCGACGTGCTTGACAGCATAACCCTGCGCCGCCAGCAGCGCGGCGACTTTCTCCCGATGGTCGCCCTGGATCTCCAACTCGCCGTCCTTGACGGCGCCGCCGGCGCCGCACTGCTGCTTCAGCAGTTTCAGCAGGCGCGCCAGTGTCGCCGGATCGTGCTGCAGGCCACCGACGACGGTGACGGTCTTGCCGCGCCGGCGCTTGCTATCGCGCCAGATGCGCGCCGTCTGCTTGCCGGACGACGGCGGCGCTGCTGGCTGATGGGGGCGCGCCGGCTGCCAGGACGGGTCGGTGGAGTAGACCAGGCGGCTGTCCTTGTCCATCATGGAGGCTCTCCCGTGGCGGCTTTTCAGCCTTCGCCGGTGCGGAGACGCTCGACGCGCGCCGCGTCACGGGTCGCCTGGTCGCCGCCAGCCAGCCGCGCGGCCACGGTCGCCGCGTCCGAGATTTCAATCATTGCGTCGGCGCGCGTCAGCACCTCCGAGCGCAGCGCCGTGCCCAGGCCCGGCGTTTCGGGGAAGGCAATGAAGCCATCGCGCACGTCAATGTTGACGGTCACGATATCGGCGTAGTAGCCGCGGTAGAAGGCGCGCACGGACTCCTGAATCATCGCGTTCGGGCAGTTGGCGCACAGGTGCAGGTTGGCGAACATCGTCACCGGGCCGGTGCAGTCGTGCGGCGCGATCGGCGCGTGGTACGCCTCGGCCATCGTCGCGATCTTCTTGACCTCGCTGATGCCACCGGTCCAGATTACATCCGGCATGATGATGTCGGCCGCCTTCTTCTCCAGCACCTGGCGGAAGGCGAAGCGGGTGAAGAGACGCTCCGAGCCACAGATCGGCACATCACTCTCTAGCGCCAGCCGCGCCAGCTCGTCCAGATTGTCGGGCGTCATCGGCTCCTCGAGCCAGATGATGCCGTACGGTTCCAGCGCCCGCGCTAGCCGCATGGCGGTATTGAAATTCCACAGCGCGTGGCACTCGATGGCGATCTCCATGCGATCGCCAACGGCGCGGCGGATCGCTTCGACCGGCGCCAGCCCGGCCTTCAGATCGTCTGGCGCCAGGTACTGGCCGCGCGTGGCCGGCGCGAAGCGGTCGAACGGCCAGATCTTCATGGCGGTAATGCCTTCGGCCAGAAGCTCCTGGGCCAGCTCGCCCGGCCGCTCGTGGAACGCCTCGAAGTCGCGCATCACCCCATATGAGGCGCAGGTATTGTAGGTCTTGATCCGCTCGCGGCAGCGCCCGCCGAGCAGGTTGTAGATCGGCTGCCCGGTCGCCTGGCCGACGATGTCCCACAGCGCGATGTCGAGCGCGGAGATGGCGCGCATCTCCGCGCCGGCATAGCCATAGTAGTTGGTCAGTCCGAACAGGTCGGCCCACAGCGCGTCACGATCGAACGGGCTGCGCCCCAGCGCCAGTGGCGCGCACACGTCGTGCAGCACCGCCTCGACCGCGCGCGGCACGTAGAACGTCTCGCCCGTGCCGATCAGCCCGTCGTCGGTATGCACCCGCAGCCAGAGGTGGGCCGGGAAGGCAGCGAGCCGGATCGTCTCAAGGTGACTGATACGCATGGGACCGTCCTCTCCTGGGTGCGCGTGGCTCAGACTGAATGGCGGGCGACGAGGTGGTGCGCTGTCAGCAACAGTGCCAGCGCCGTCTGCGCGTCGGTGATCGCGCCGTGCTCAACGAGGGCCACGGCCTCGGCCAGCGGCAGCATCGTCACGCGCATCAACTCCGTCGCTTCGTGCTGCAGTCCGGCCGGCGTTGGGGTGACGCCGGTCGCCAGGTAGAGCGCCAGACGCTCGTTACTGACGCTCTTGGAGGGATAGACCGTCTGCAGCCAGGTCAGTTCCGTCGCGATCAGGCCAGTCTCCTCGGCCAGCTCGCGCGCGGCGGCCGCGTCGGCGGTCTCACCGGCGTGGATGCCGCCGGCCGGCGCCTCCCAGCACCAGGCATCGAGCAGGTAGCGGTATTGGCGCAGCAGGACCACCTGCCCGTCCCCGGTCACCGGCACGACCAGGACCGCGCCGGGGTGGTCCTGATAGGTGTAGGTGATCGT
>JADLAZ010000226.1 GCA_020849725.1 Chloroflexota bacterium | reverse complement strand
GCGCTCCAGGCCGGCCAGTTGGCCGGGGCGGCGCTCGACGTCTTCAGCGCGGAGCCGCCCTGGGGCAGTCCGCTGCTGGACCTGCCGAACGTGATCGCCACGCCGCACGTGGCCGGCATCAGCCACGGCTCCCAGGAGGCGATGCTGCAAATGGCCTGCCGCGGCATCGTCCGCTATCTGCGCGGCGAGCGCCCGGACGGCCTGGTGAGCGGGTAGCGGTCGAGTAGACCGAGTAGGGCCAGCGGGCAAAGAGGCGAGGCCCCATCCCATTTCCACGCGCTCGGTGTCGCCGACAGGCTCTACTGGCTCTACGCCGCCTACTGGCGTAGGATGTGGCGTCGACGCGGGCCACCACCGCCGTCCGCGCCAGGCGCGTCTTGACGCCGCCGGACGTCGGTGTGGACGGCGGCGCGGATGGGAGACCAGCCCAGCATGCGCGATGTCCGGCTGTGTACGCTGCAATGGGCAGTGGGCGCCCTGTGTGCCGCCACCGGGGCGCTGATTTACGTCGCGCCACACCATTTCGGCGCGCCGGCCTACACGTGGTTGCAGCCTGGCCTGCGCTGGTGGGGGGCGCTGTTCCTGATCGGCGGCGTGGCGTTGCTGGGCACCGTCGCGCTGACGCGACGCCGCACGCTGGCCGTGGCTGCGCACGTGCTGAGCGGGCTGGCCCTGCTGGGCATGGCGATCAGCCTGATCCAGGCCGGCGCCTGGATCAGCGGCGTCAACTATCTGGCGGTCGCGGTCGGTCTGGTCGCCGGGCTGGCACTGCCGAATCGCGCCGGGCCGGCTGACGCCGGGCGGGACGCGCTGGCGGCCGTCGTCGGCCTGGGCAGTGCCGCCACCGGCCTGCTTATCCTTCTGGCGCCCGGTCAATTCAGCGCGCCCGGCTACGACAGCGTGCGCGCGATCCTGTGGGCGTTTGGCCTGGTGTTCCTGGCGACGGGCACTGCGCTCTTGATCGTGCAGCACCCGCGCGTCTTGCAGCCGGCGCGAGTGGCGGCCTGCCTGCTCGGCGGCCTGACGCTGCTGACCTTCCTGGCGCTGGTGGCACTGCCGTCCCGCGTCTGGGCCGGCGGCGCCTACTTCGGTATCTTCGGCGCCTTCCTGATGGTGCTGCCCTGGCTGGCGCCGCGCCTCCAGCGCGTCGATCCCGTCTCGCTGCGCACCCGGCTGGTGTTTGTCCTGACCACGGCGACAGCCGTGCCACTGATCGTGACTATCGCGCTGGTCAGCAACCAGCAGGAGCAGATCACCGCCAGCCAAACCCAGGCGCTGCAGCAGACTCTGGCGCGCGTGCTGGCCCAAGATGTGGCCGATTTCGTCCAACTGCATCGCGCGGCGGTCGCCGGGGTGGCCACGCAGCCGGACCTGCTGGTGCTGCCGCGCGAGGAGCAGCGCCGGCAATTGGTCGCGCTGCGCCGGGCTTACCCGGCCGTCACCCTGTTCGCACTCTATGACCGCGAGGGCCGGGGCCTGGCCCGCAGCGATGCCCAGCCGCCCAGCATCCTGACCGGCATGGCCGACTTTGAGGCGTTCCGGGTGGCCAACCGGCCCGGCACGCACGTGCTGCCCAACCGGCAGACTGGGCAGCCGGTCATCGGCCTGATGGAGCCGGTGCGCGGCGGCGATGGCGCCTTCGCCGGCCTCGTCCTCGGTTCACTGGAGCCATCGCCCATCGCTCGGCTGGTCGGCGAGTCGGCCATGGCCGCCGGCGCCGCCATCAGCATCGTCGACGAGCAAGGCCGGTTGATCGTCGAGAGCGGGCCAGCACCACGCCCACCCCTCACCGACCTGTCCACCGAGCCGCCGATCGCGCTGCTGCTGGCGCGACCGGATACGGCTGGCTCGCTGCGCTTCGGCCTCGGCGCTGACGAGCGCCTGGCCGGCTATGCCCCGGTCGCCGGTAGCGACTGGGGCATCGTCATCTCGCAGCCGGTCGGCGCTGCGCTGGCCAGCGTCCAGGCCGGCCGCGAGCTCGCCTTCGCGCTGCTGATGGCGGTCGTCGTTGGAGCGGCCATCGCTGGTGTCGTCGTCGCCGGTTGGGTCGGCCGGCCGCTGGCGACGCTGGTGCGGGCGGTCGATCAGTTCGCCGCCGGCAATGCCGGCGCGCCCCTGCCACGGACGCAACTGACCGAGGTGCGCCGGCTGGCCCAGGGCTTCGGCGCGCTGCGCGACCGGCTAGTGGCGCGCACCGCCGAGCGCGAGCAGGCTGAGGAGCGGTTGCGCTTCCTGGCTGATGCCAGCCGGCACCTGGCCAGCTCGCTCGATTTCACCGAGACACTCGCCAGTGTCGCGCGGCAGGTGGTGCCGGTGCTGGGCGACTACGCCATCGTCGATCTGCTCGACGAACATGGGCAGACGCAGCGGGTGGCCACTGCCGCCAGCGACCCACGGCGCGAGTTGCTCGTGCGCCAGTTGCTGCAGTTCCCCGCTGACTCGAACGCGACCGGCGTCCACAGCATCGGCCGCGTGCTGCGCACCGGTCAGGCCGACCTGCTGCCAGTCATCACCGATCGTGATATCGACGACATCGCCGCCGCGCCGGAACACCGGGCGCTGCTGCGCGCGCTGCGGCCGACCAGTCACGTCATCGTGCCGCTCACCGCCCGCGGCCGGACGATCGGGGCGCTTACGTTCGCGCTCGCCAGCCCTGGCCGCCAGTATAGTCCGACCGATCTGGCGCTGGCGGAGGAGTTGGCGCGGCGGGCGGCGCTGGCCATCGACCACGCCACCCTCTACCGCGAGGCCCAGGTCGCCGTGCGTGCCCGTGAGGAGTTCCTGTCGATCGCATCGCACGAGTTGCGCACGCCCCTGACGACGGTCAAGGGCTACGCGCAGTACCTGCAGCGCCGCGCGCAGCGCATCGATGCGAGCGACGGGCACTCGGTCGAGGAGATCGGCGCGGTGACCCACCTGGCTGATCAATTGCTGGGCCAGGTCGGTCGACTGGAGGCGCTCGTCGACGATCTGCTGGATGTGTCGCGCATGCAGCTCGGCCGGCTCGATCTGCGGCCGGAGCCGGTCGACCTGACGGAGCTGGCGCGTGAGGTACTGGCGCGGTTCGAGCAAGCGCCGGAGCGCACCGACCAGCATCGGTTGGCGCTGGTCGCGCCTGCACCAGTGCTCGGCCATTGGGACGCAAACCGGCTCGATCAAGTGCTGACCAACCTCGTCTCCAATGCGCTGAAGTACTCGCCAGACGGCGGCGAGGTCTGCCTGACCGTCCGCGGGCTGGCCGAGATGGCTGAGCTGACGGTAGGCGACGACGGTATCGGCATCACCGCCGCCGATCAGGCCCGGCTCTTTCAGCCGTTCGCGCGCGGCGAGTCCGCTCGCCAGCGGTTCGCTGGCACCGGGCTGGGTCTGTTCATCGCCGCCCAGATCGTCGAGCGCCACGGCGGCACGCTCACCGTGGACAGCACGCCGGACGCTGGCAGCCTGTTTACCGTGCGGTTGCCGTACGACGGTGGGCCGCCGGCAGCGCCCCGCCCCGCCCATCAGGACCAGCCGGCATGACCGGCGCGGCCCGGCGCTGGCTGACGCGCACGCTCATCAATCGCAACTTCACCCTGTTCATGATCGGCACCAGCGGCTCTGGCATCGGCTACTGGTTTCTGCTGGTCGCGCTCGGCTGGCTCGTCCTCGAGCTGAGCAACTCGACCTTCCTCCTGGGCCTGACGACCTTTGCCCAGATGGCGCCGATGTTCGTCTTCGGCCTGTTCGGCGGTGTCATCGCCGACCGCTTCGATCGCGCCCGGATCATGCTGTTGGCCCAGTTCGTCGTCGTTGGCGCGACAGTGGCGCTGGCGCTGGCCGCCAGCCTGGATCGGTTGACCGTGCTGGTCATCCTGACCTGCTCGCTCGTCTTCGGCCTGGCCAATTCGGTGCTGTGGCCGACATGGTCGGTCTTCATCAAGGACCTGGTCGGACCGGACCATCTGCGCCACGCGGTCGCGCTCAACGCTGTGCGCTTCAACCTGACGCGGGTCATCGGGCCGGCGTTGGCCGGCATCATGCTGCAGCAACTGGGCGCGACCTGGTGCCTGTGGGTCGGCGCAATCAGCAGCCTCGGCATCGTCGGCACCATTGTCATGATGCGGCTGCCGCCGTGGACACCACCTCCTCCATCCGGCCCGGTGCTGGCCTCGATCCGCGAGAGCTTGATCGTCGTCTGGCATGCGCCGGAAGTGCGCCGCCTCCTGATCGTCACCGGCATCCTGGGCGTGGTGGCGCTGCCGTTCCAGACCTTTCTGCCGGCGCTGACGCGGGACACGCTGCGCGCCGGCCCCGAGGTGCTGGGCCTGCTGACAGCGGCCATCGGCGTCGGCGCTATCGCCGGTGCGATGGCCAGCGGCGCCACCATCGCCAAGGCGCGCCCACACCTGACGCTGATCGCGCTGGCGGCGAGCGTCAGCCTGGGGTTGGCGCTGCTGGCGCTGGCCGCCACGCTGCCGGTGGCGCTGGTGGCGCTGGCGCTCCTCGGCTTCGCCACCATCGCCTTTCTGTCGATGGCCAATGCGACGATCCAGCTTGGCGTGCCCGACCAGTACGTCGGACGCGTCATGGGGCTGTGGGTGGTGCTCAACGCCGGCACGCAGCCGATCGGCAGCCTGATCCAGGGCGCTATCGCCGAGCGCTGGAGCCTGAGCGCCACCTTCGGGCTGACGGCGCTGCTGTGCGGCCTCGTCGTCGTCTGGCTGGTGGCCGATCTGGCGCGCGGCGGCCAGACTGCTGACTGGCCGGCTGAGTGACCGGCGTCGAACCATGGTACGCTGCGCGCGCAGCCGGCACGGTCCGGACCAGCGACGCCTGACGCGCCAGGAGGAACGGCATGGACATCGGCGAGCAACTCAACGACCTGTCGGACGAGAACTTGACCTGGGCGGCTCAGATGGGCATCCGACGCGTCGTCGTCAACAGCAGTCACGGCCCGGGCATCGACGGTATCGAGAACCCGGACGGCTCCTGGCGGCCCGAGGGCATTCGCGCGGTGCAGGAGCGACTGGCCGGCTTCGGCCTGACGATGGACGTGCTGTCGCTCGACCTGCAATCGACCTACGCGCCACGCCAGCGCTTCCCGCGCATCATGCTCGGGCTACCGGGCCGCGACGACGACATCGCCATCATCCAGCAGAACGTGCGCGCCGCTGGTGAGGCGGGCGTGCCCTGCCTCAAGTACAACCTCAACCTGC
>JADLAZ010000225.1 GCA_020849725.1 Chloroflexota bacterium | reverse complement strand
TCACGCGCGGCGCGGTGCTGCGCTCCGAGGCGCGGGCGCCGGAGCTGGCCGCGGCCATCGACGAGGTCGTCGATCGCATGGCGCGCCAGATCGTGCGCTATCGCACGCGCCAGCGCGACCTGAAGCGTCAGGGGCCGGGCGAGCCGGAGCTGCCGGAGCTGCCAGACGAGGCGGCCGCGCTGGCTGAGACGGCCGATGGCAACGGCACGCTCGTCGTGCGTACCAAGCGCTTTATCACCAAGCCGATGGCCGTCGACGAGGCCATCGAGCAGCTTGAGCTGGTCGGCCACGACTTTTTCGTCTTCATCAACGATGAAGATGGGCAGGCCAGTGTCGTCTATCGCCGCAAAGAAGGCGGCTATGGCCTGCTCCAGCCCGTCATGGGCTAGCACCATGCTGCGCGCTTGCGCGGGGCTGGGCCACGCCGGTCCACGCCGTCACACCCGTCACCCCGGCGCACACCGGGTCCAGTGGCCTCCACCAGGGCAACGCCTCACGACCGGATGCCGGCGTGCGCCGGGGTGACGAACCGGGCGGCTCGGTTTCGGCCCAGCCCCACTCAGTACACCGCACTCGTCACCCAGCCCTCGCTACCAGACGCGACAGATGAGGCCGGTCAGGTATTCGGACTCGGGGAAGGCGAGCAGGACGGGGTGGTCCGGCGGCTGGCTCAAGCGCTCTATGATCTGGACGTCGCGGCCGGCATCGATGGCGGCGCCGAAGACGACCTTCTGGAATAGGTCGGCCGGCACCAGGCCCGAGCAACTGAAGGTCGCCAGCGTCCCACCGGGCCGCAGCAACTGCAGCGCCAGCAGGTTGATGTCCTTGTAGCCGCGCAGGCCGCGGTCGAGTTGCGCGCGGGCCTGGACGAACTTCGGCGGATCGAGGATGACGGCGTCGAAGCGGCGCGCCTCGGCTCGCAGCCGGCGCAACTCGGCAAACACGTTGCCCTCGACCCAATCGATGGGAAGGATCAACCCGTTGCGGGCGGCATTGTCGGCCGCCAGGCGCAGCGCCTCGGCCGAGCTGTCGATGCCGGTGATGGCGGCCGCTCCCGCCCGGCCGGCCTGCAACTCGAAGCCGCCCGTGTAGCAAAAACCGCCCAGCACCTCGGCGTCCTGGCAGTAGGCAGCGACACGCGCCCGGTTGTCGCGCTGGTCAAGATAGGCGCCGGTCTTCTGGCCAGCCGCCAGATCGACCAGCAGCCGCAGGCCGCGCTCGACGATCTCGACCGGGCCGGCCGGCGTCGCACCCCACAGTGTCCTCGCCACCGGCGGCAGCGCCTCCCGCGCCCGCGCCTCGGCCTCCGAGCGCTCCAGAATGCCGCGCGGCGCCAGCCGCTCGACCAGCGCCGCCACCAGCGCGGCGACACGCGCGACCGCACCGGCAGTCGTGAGTTGAACCACCAGATAGGGGCCGTAGCGGTCGACGACGACTCCGGGCAGGCCGTCGGCCTCGGAGAAGACCAGCCGGTAGGCCGTCGTCACCGGGTCGGCGGCCAGCCGCACCCGACCGGCGATGGCGCGGTCCAGCCGGCGGCCGATCAGCGCCGCATCGATCGCCTCGTCCGGCTCCCACGTCCACAGCCGCACCCGGATCTGCGAAGCGCCACTCCAGGTGCCGCGCGCCAGCCAGCGGCCGGCGGCATCGACCACATCGACGGCCGCGCCATCGGTCGGCCGGTCGCTGACGTGGCCGATGGCGCCGCTGAACAGCCACGGGTGGCGCAGCAACACCGAGCGCTCACGTTCCGGCTTCAAGGTGACGGTCGTCATGGCGGCACATTCTAGGCGAGCGCGCCGGTCCAGTCGAGGCGGTCCACCGCTTTGACACGCCCGCGCCTGGTTGCGCTACACTGTGCGCTACACTGGCGCCAGTTCCTTGGACGATGGCATCAAGGAGAACGACGATGGCGACGACCACCAATTCGGCTCTGGCAGCCCGGCCGCTGCCCACCATCGATCCGGTTGAAGCGGGCATCGACCCGGCGGCGCTCGACCGGCTCTACGCCCAGATCGAGGGACACATCGCCGCCGGGCGCTACCCAGGCGCGGCGGTGGCGATGGCTCGGCACGGCCGGCTGGTCGCCCACCGCAGCTTCGGCACGGCGCGGCTGGCCAGCGGTGACACGCCGGCGGTGCCAGCCGATGACGCGACCATGTGGCTGCTCTTCTCGCAGACGAAGCCGGTCGTCTCGTGCGCCATCTGGCAACTCGTCGAGCGCGGCCGGCTGCGCTTCCAGGATCCGGTCGCCGAGGTCGTGCCGGAGTTCGCCCGCCACGGCAAGGGCAAGGTAACGCTCTATCAGGTGCTGTCGCACCAGGGCGGCTTCCCCAGCGCCGCCGTCACGCCGGCCGCCTGGGAGGACCACGCGCTGCTGCGCGAGCAGGTGTGCGACTTCACGCTGGAGTGGGAGCCGGGCGCGCGCGTCGTCTACCACGGCATCTCGGCCCACTGGGTGCAGGCGATGCTGATCGAGGCCGTCACCGGCCAGGACTTCCGCGCCTATGTGCAGGAGCAGATCACTGGGCCGCTGGGGCTGGATGGCCTGCGGGTGGGCGTGCCGGATGCGCTGCATGACCGGCTCGCCTTCATGTACCGCCACACTGAGCCGGGTACGCACGAGCCGGCAAAGCTCGGCGACCTTGACGGCAATGCCCCCGCGTTCTGGCGGGCCGGCATGCCCGGTGGCGGCGGCTACGCCACAGCCGCCGACCTGACTACCTTCTACCAGATGCTGCTGGGCGGCGGCGCGCTGCACGGGACGCGCATCATCAGCCCGCGCATGGTCCAGTACGTCACCCGCAACCACACCGGCGAGCGGCCCGACGAGTCGATGGGCATGCCAATGCATCGTGGGCTGGGCGTCCACGTGCGCGGCACGACGCCGGCCATCCGGGGACTGGGCAGTATCGCCGGCGTGGCAACCTTTGGCCACGGCGGTGCTGGTACCTCCTACTCCTGGGCCGACCCAGAGACGGGTGTCTCCTTCACCTACCTGAGCAACTCGATGGCGCCCGACCCGTGGCACGGTCAGCGCCTCGACGAGATCGCCATTCTGGCCCACGCCGCCGTCGTTGACCTCTGATCCGGCGCCGGCCGTCGGGTCGCCGTCGCGGGAGGCCGGCATGCACGTCGTCCTGATCACCGAGCGCCTGCTGCTGCGCCGCTTCACGCCGGCCGACGTCGACCACCTGGTCGCGCTCGATGGCGACCCGGCGGTGATGCGCTACCTGACCGGCGGCGCGGCCACCCCCCGCGACGTGATCGAGCGCGACATCCTGCCCCGATTCCTCCGCTACTACGCGGCTGGCGACGGTTTCGGCTTCTGGGCGGTGATCGAGCGGGCGCGCGGCGACTTCCTGGGCTGGGTCCACTTCCGACCGCCGGCGGCGGCCAACCCCGGGGAGGTCGAGCTGGGCTACCGGCTGCGCCAGGCCGCCTGGGGCCGAGGCTACGCGACCGAGGCGTCGCGCGCGCTGATCGACCGCGGCTTCGCCGACTTCGGCGTCCAGCGCGTCGTCGCCTCGACCTACCAGGACAACCTCGGCTCGCGCCGGGTGATGGAGAAGGTCGGCATGACGCTGGTGCGCCGCTTCCGGCCCACGCCGGCCGAGCTGGCGGCGCACGGCATCGACGCCGCGATGGCGGCCCACTTCCCGGGCGACGATGTCGAGTACGCTCTGGAGCGGACCGACTGGGAACACCAGCGGGTGACGAACGCCAGGGTCCGGGCGCCTGACTCGCGTGGCGGCTGACGAAGCCGAGTGGCCCGCTTGAGGCGGTGGCTGGATGCCGGCCTGCGCCGGCATGACGGTGGGTGGGTCGTGTGGCCGTCACCCCGGCGCATGCGGGGTCCAGGCGGTGGGCTTCGGCTGCGCTCAGCCAGCGGGGGCGGCCGGCAGCGTGACCGTGAACGTCGTGCCGGCGCCGACCTGGCTCTCGACACCGAGCGTGCCGCCGTGAGCCTCCACCAGCGAGCGGGCGATCGCCAGCCCCAGCCCAGCGCCGTCGTGCGTCGAGCGCGCCTCGTCGGCGCGGTAAAAGCGCTCAAAGACGTTCGGCAGATGTTCCGGTGCGATGCCGGCCCCCGTGTCGGCGACGACGAGTGCAACGCCAGCCGGTGCGCGCCGGACGTCGAGCGTCACCCGGCCGCCACGCGGCGTGTGGCGCAGCGCATTGCTGACCAGGTTGCCCAGCACGCGCGCCAGCCGCTCTGGGTCGACGCACACGGCCGGCACATCGGGCGCGGCCGCGACAGTCAGCGCCACGCCCTGCCGCGCGGCCGCGTCGCGGTAGGCGGCGGCGACGCGCTCCAGGCTCTGCGCCGGCGCCACCTTCTGGCGAGTGAGCGTCAGGTCGCCAGCATCGGCCAGCGACAGCGTGTGCAGGTCGTCGACCAGTCGCAGCAGCAACTGCGTCTCGTCGTGCAGCGTGGCGAAGCGCTCCGACGTCGGTGGCAGCACCTGATCGCGCAGCGCCTCCAAATAGCCGGCGATGACCGTCAGCGGCGTGCGCAGGTCGTGGGCGATGTCGGCCGTCATCTGGCGGCGCAGTGCGGTGGCGCGCACGAGATCGTCGCTCATGGTGTTGAACTGCGCCGCCAGCGTGCCGAGCTCGTCACGGGAGCGCACCGGCACGCGCTGGGCCAGGTCGCCGGCGGCAATGCGTTGGGCGGCGGCGGTCATCTCGCGCGCGGGCCGGGCGATGACCTGGGCCAGGACGATGCCGAGCGCCAGCGCCAGCGCGATCGAGGCCAGACCGGCGGTCGCCAGCGCCCAGTCGGCCTGGGCCAGGAAGCGCTCCTCGGCCAGCGTCAGGATGAGCGGTTGCTCGGGCGGGATGACCATGCCGGCACGTTGTCCGTCGATCAGCACCGGCGTGCCGCGGGCCAGGTCGGCGGGCGTGACGCGCTGCCCTCGCCGGAAGCGTCCCGACGGGACCACGACGATGCCGGCTGTGTCGACGAGCGCGAACGGGCTCGTGGCCTCCGGTGGTCCGTCGCGCCCGCCGGCGCCGCCACGGCTCGAGCCGCCCGGCTTGTCGCCGGTCACTGGTCCACGCTGGCCCGCACCGCGGTCGCGCAGCCAGTCGTCGACGTCGTGCCAGCCGCCGGTCGCCTGATAGTAGGTGGTGACCTCGGCGATGAACGCGTCGCGCTGCTGGCCGAGCAGGTAATCATCGAAGTCGCGCGCGACTGAAGCGCGCAGAAAGACGGCGGCGAGCAGCGTGCCGGCGACGGTCGTCGCCAGGAAGGCCAGCACCAGCTTGAACGACAGCGAGCGCATGGCGGGCCACCTCAGTCCGGCCGCGCCGGCGCGCAGCGGTAGCCGACACCGAAGACAGTCTCGACGTAGCGCGGCCGGCTCGGATCCGGCTCGATCTTGCGGCGCAGATTGCGGATGTGGACGTCGATCGTCCTTTCGACGCCGGCGTAGTCGTCTCCTTGCAGCCGCTCCAGCAGATGCTCGCGGCTGAAGACACGGCCGGGCGCGGCCATGAGCGTGGCCAGCAACTCGAACTCCGAGGGTGTCAGGCTGACTGGCTGGTCGCCGGCCGTCACCTCGCGCGTGGCGCGGTCGAGCGTCAGCGCGCCGACGCGCAGCGCGGCGCTGGGCGCGGTCTCGGGGCTGACGCGGCGCAGGACGGCGCGGATGCGGGCGACCAACTCCTGCATGGAGAAGGGCTTGGTGACGTAGTCGTCGGCGCCGAGTTCCAGGCCGACGACCTTGTCGGTCTCGGCCACGCGCGCCGTCAGCAGGATGACCGGCGTCGTCTGCTCGCGCCGGAAGACACGCATGAACTCGAAGCCGTCCATGTTCGGCATCATCACGTCGAGCAGGATCAGGTCGGGGCGCTCGGCGCGGGCAACCATCAGCGCCTCGCGGCCATCGCCGGCGGCGACGACGCGGTAGCCCTGGGTCGTCAGGTAGTCGCGCACGAGCGCGCGGATGTTGGCGTGGTCGTCGACGATCAGGATGGTCCTGGCCACGGTGCTCCTCCCACCACTGACGTCAGTGTACCAACGGCGTGTTCAGGACCGGCCAGCGGCGAGTAAAGGAATTGTGAAGGGCGGGCGATCTCACTGGCGCCGTCGCTACAGGCCGACCATGCGAGTGATGATGCCCAGGCGCCAGACGGTCCGCAGCACGAGCGTCCACGCCAGGACCGCCGCGCCGAGCACACTGCCGGTCGGCAGCTGGAGTCGCTGAATCTCGAACAGGTTGCCCACGCTGCCCAGGCCCGGCACGCTGATCCACGGCAACGCCAGCAAGACGGCCAGCAGCACCACGACCATGATTGAGATACGAGGATCGCCGCGCACCGGCTCGATACCGGCCCACCACTGGTTGGGCGGTGCGACGAACAGGACGAGCACCAGGCTGCAGGCGACCAGGAAGATCGTCACGGTGCTCCGGGCCGTGACGATGGCGACGTCGACGGTGCCGGACTGATCGCGCGTCAGCGCAAAGGTCGCGCCGAAGACCAGCAGTGCGAACAGGCTGGTCACCAGGGACGCCGGCAGAACGAAACGCAGCATGCGCCGACCCAGCTCGGCGCGGACAGCCGGTCCCGGTTGCGCCCAGGCCGCCAGCAACAGTGTCGGCACCCCCACCCCAAGGAGGGCGATCAGACCATTCTGACGCGGCATCAACGGGAAATAGGTGGCCGACAGCATAATGAACAACATCATGCCGGCCATGCGGGCCAGGTAGAGTTTGAGGATGGTCTCCATGCCGTTGATGACGCGCTGGCCCTCGGTGACCGCGTGCGGCAGCGCGGCGAAGGAGTCGCGCAACAGCACCATATCGGCGACCGAGCGGGTGGCCTGGCTCCCGCTCTGCATGGCGATGCCGAGATTGGCCTCTTTGAGCGAGAGCACGTCGTTGACACCGTCGCCGGTCATGGCGACGTAGTGTCCCTGCCGACGCAGGGTGGCGATGATGCGCTGCTTCTGCTCCGGTGTGATCCGGCCAAAGACGGTGGCTGTCCGAACCGCGGCATCGAAGCCGGCATCGTCGAGGGCAGCCAGATCGGGACCAGCGACAGCGCGAAGGTCGCCGCCGAGGCCGGCCTGCCGAGCCAGGGCGGTCACGGTCTGGGGATGGTCGCCGGAGATGATCTTCGGCGTGACACCCGCGGCGATAAAGTGCTGGAGCGTCGCCTGCGCCTCGGGACGCAACTCGTCCGCGAAGCTGAGCAAGGCCAGGGGTTGGAGCTCATCCGGCAAGTGAGCGTCGCCGTCCCCGTCGTCAGGCGAGATGGCGGCGGTGGTGCTGGCCAGGAGGAGCACCCGGAGGCCGTGCGCCGTCCATTGCTCGACCAGGTCGGACAGCCTGCCCGCCGACGCGAGGTGAGGCTCGAGTATCTCGGGCGCGCCGAGGACGTAGGTCGGCCCGGTCGGCGGATCGGCGAAGGCCAGCGCGCTCCACTTGCGGGCCGAGGAGAAAGGCGTCTCACGAGCAAGCGGTCGCGCCGGCGCGGGACAGGCGGTCAGGATGGCCTGACTGGTGGCGGTGGGTGTGGCGGTGCTGGCCGCGTACTGGCCGAGGAGGTGGCGCACTCGGGCGTCGTCGCCTGTCAATGGCGCCACCTCGCGCAGCACCAGCCGGTTGGCGGTCAACGTGCCAGTCTTGTCCATGCAGAAGACGTCGACATTGCTCAGCGATTCCACCGCGTTCGCCTGCTGGACGAGCACCCCTTTGTCGGCCAGACGCACGGCGCTGAGGGCGTAGGCGACGCTGATGGCGAGCAGCAGTCCGGTTGGCACCAGGCCGGTGATGACCGTGGCGTCTTGCACCGCCGCGACGAGTGGCAGGCGCGTGACGACGGTGAAGATCACCAGTGCGATCAGGAGATAACCGACCATGAGGAGGAGCACGCGGAGTACACCGGCCACGGTCTGCTGCAGCGGGGAGCGGATAATGCGGAAGGTGCGCGCGCCCTCGGTCAGGCGCCCGGCTGTACTCTCGACGCCGACCTCCTGTGCCAGGTAGCGCGCTGTTCCGGTGATGCAATAGCTGCCGGCATATACTATATCCCCAGGAAACTTGGTCACCGGCTCCGCCTCACCGGTCAGGAGCGACTCATCGACGGTGATGCCGGACCCAGCGACGATCTGGCCGTCGACAATGATTTGATCGCCGGCCGCCACGACCAGGAGGTCACCGAGCACCACGGCATCGGGCGGCAGCTCGCGCGCGGCGCCGTCCCGCACCACGTGGGCCGTCGGGCGTGTCAGCAGCGCGATCCGGTCCAATTGACGCTTCGCGCGCACCTCCTGGACGATGCCGACAATGATGTTGAAGGTGATGACCGCGACCGTGACGACGGCGTCGAGCGGCCGGCCGAGGAGTACCAGCGCGGTGCCCAGGACGAACAGCAGGTTGTGAATCGGGATGAAGACATTGGAGCGAATGATCTCGCCATACGAGCGGCTAGCGCGATTGCTGGTCGTGTTCGCCAGACCCTGCGCCTGGCGCGCGGTTGCTTCCGTCTCGGTCAACCCTGCCGTCATCATGACCTCGGTCGGCGCCGCCGCGGTATCCATGCGGTCCGCTCCTCTGCTATCGCCTCGCGAGAATGTACCCGCAGAGGCCGCTGGACAGCCACTCTCTCCCATGCGGTCGGCGGTCAGTCGGCGTGGCTGCGCCGGCGGCCTCACACGATCTTTACACGCGCTTCATCTTCTCCTTACACGCTGTCCCTACACTCTCCTTGGATCGCGATTGGCGGCCCACGCGTAGCATTATTGAGGACAGGACCATGGTGCGAGACTCTCAGCCACCACATGCCGAGCGGCGCGAGCCAGGCAACGGCCGTCGCCCACCCGGCAAGCGCAACCGGCTGCTGGCCAATGGGCTGGTGGCGCTCAGTTCGGCCGCGGTCGTGGCCGTCTACGTCACCGGCTATGTCCAGACCGAGTCGGCCGCCGCCGGTATGGCCCCGCTAACGCCGACGGCCGGTGTCGGCGCGGCGCCGACGGCGACCGCCCCACTGCGGACGACGCTGATCACGCCCGTGCCGCCCTCGGCGCCGACGCTGGCGCCGGCCCGACCGGCGCCACCAGCGCGCTCGGAACGATCAGGACGGACGGTCCCGGCGCCAGCGGTCCCGGCGCCAGCGGCCCCGTTGCCGGCATCGCCGACGCCGGCCGCACCGGCAGCGACCACGGCGCCGCTGCGCGACGGCTCCTACGTCGGTACCGGGCGCAGCCGCCACGGCAACCTCCAGGCGACGGTCGTCGTCCAGGGCGGAGCGATCGTGTCGGCGCAGATCACACAGTGCGGCACGCGCTACCCTTGCTCGCGCATCGCTCAGTTGCCGGGACAGGTCGTGGCGCGGCAGAGCGCCAACGTCGACGTCGTCTCCGGTGCGACCGACAGCGCGGTCGCCTACAAGCAGGCGGTCACGGCCGCGCTGGCCCAGGCGCGCTGAGCCGTGGTCACCCCGGCGAATGACCGCGTCGTGTCGCTGCCGCCCGCGCCGTCGCCAGACGGCGAGTGGCTGATTCGCAGCGCCATCCAGATGGACACGCTCGTGACCGTCCAGGTGGCGCGGACGACGCCGGCGGCGGCAGCGGCGGCCGACCGGGCGCTGACCTGGTTCCAGCGAGTCGAGGCCGCCTGCAGCCGCTTCGACTCAGGCAGCGAGGTCAGCCAGCTGGTAGGGCGGGTGGGTGTGCCGACGCCGGTGAGCGAGGTACTGTACGAGGCGCTCGCCTTCGCGCTGGCGGTCGCGCGTGCAACCGGCGGCGTGTTCGATCCGACCGTCGGTCATTTGATGGAAGCGCGCGGCTTCAACCGCCACTACCAGACTGGCGCGGTCGTCGCCTCAAGCGTCGCCGCCGAGGCTAGGCCGACCTGGCGCGACGTGCGCCTGAACGCTGCCCGGCGAGCGGTGACGCTGCGCCAGCCGCTGGTGCTCGATCTGGGCGCGGTCGCCAAAGGGCTGGCGATTGACCTGGCGGCGCGGACGCTGGCGGCGGCCGGTATCGCCGATTACGCCGTCGAGGCTGGCGGCGATGTGTATTTGGGCGGCCGCAACCCAACCAGCGAGGCCTGGCGAGTCGGCGTGCGCCATCCCCGGCAGCCGGGCGCACTCATCGCCACGCTGCACATCGGCGACGCGGCTGTCTGCACCTCGGGCGACTACGAGCGCCGCGCTGGCACGGCCGGTGGTCATCATCTGCTCGATCCGACGACCGGCCACGCACCGTCCGCGCTCGCCAGCGTGACCGTCATCGCGCCGACGGCGATGGTCGCCGACGCGCTGGCGACAGCCGCCTTCATCCTCGGGCCGCGCCGCGGGCTGCGCTTGCTGGAGCGCCACGGCGTCGACGGCCTGCTCATCACGCCCAACTTGGCCCAGCACGCCACACCAGGCTTCTGGAGCAAGCACGCATGATCACCATGCCCAGTCACCAGGTCCAGACCCTGCCCGCGACCGGTGCCCGCGCCCTGCAACGCTTCCTGCGCACGCCCAAGGGGCTGATGCTGCTCGTCCTGCTGCTGCTAGCGGCGCTGGCGACTTCACACGCCGGCCTGGCGCTGGTGCTGCCCGGCCTGATCGTCGCCGTGGCCGTCGCCTGCCTGCTCGACACTCTTCTGCTCCGCTTGCACTCCGGCACATGGCAGGCGCCGACCGGCGCACTGCTGACAGGCCTGTTCCTCGCCTTCATCCTCGACCCGCATGAGCCATGGATCGTGGCGGCCTGCGCGTCGGTCGTGGCGATCAACAGCAAGTGGCTGGCGCGCACGCGCCTCGCCAACGTCTTCAACCCGGCTGCCGTCGGATTGCTGGCGGCAACACTGCTCTTCGACAGCGGCCAGAGCTGGTGGGGCGCGCTCCCCGACCTACCCTGGCTGCTCATCGGCCTGCTGCTGATGACGACCATCTACATCGCCGACCGGGTCAACAAGCTGCCGATGATCGTCGCCTTCCTGGGCGTCACCTTCGCCATCTTCGCCGGTGTCGCGTTCGCCGGTGACCCGGAGCGCGTGGCAGAGATCTTCCGCGTGCCGACGCTCAACGCGCTGCTCTTCTTCGCCGGCTTCATGCTGACCGACCCACCGACCTCGCCAACGCGCTACCGGGACCAGGTGATCTACGCTGTCATCGTCGCTGCCGCCTGCGCCGCTATCTTCCTGACGCTCGGCGGTGTCTACTTCCTGCCGCTTGGCCTGCTGATCGGCAACGCCTGGGAAGCAGGGCGGCGGTGGATGGTGGGGCGGCGGCGGGCGGCGGTCGCAACCGCCGGTTGAGCGACAGCGGCGGCCCCGGGGCACGCCAGCTCAAGATGCCCAAGGTGCTCAGTCTCCCAGGGCTGAGCATCCTGAGTGTCTGAGTGGATGTGAGCGGGTGGTGACTGGGGCGGAATGGGGACGGAGACCCTCACCCTAACCCTCTCCCACGGCCGTGGGAGAGGGAATCGGCCGTCTCACGGCGGGCCGCGCTGACGGAGGCGCGGATGGCGTGGTGCTGCTCTGGGTCGGGCTGATGGGCCTAACAGCATGCTCATGGCGCCTGAACAGACCGTGAACATCTCGGGCCTATGGTGAAGGTAGCCGCAACGGAGCGGCGCGCACAGCACCGTCCAGGAGGGTTCCTGGAGGAGACGGCGATGCTCACTACCCTGAAGCAGACGGCGATGACCGGGGTGATCGCCCTGGCCGCCAACGAGCCGGAGCCGCGGCTGGCCGACGCCGACGACCTGGTCTTGGACCGAGGGGACGTACGGATCGATCGGTTGCGGCGCGTGGTGACGGTTGGCGACCGGCGGGTCCGGCTGCGCCGGCGGCAGTTCGACCTGCTGGTGGCGCTGGCGGTGGTCGACGGGCGCGCGCTGACGCGCGCGGAACTGCTGCGGGCAACCGGCAGCGGCGCGCGGGATCAGCGGACGCGCACGATCGACATGCAGGTCAGCCAGCTGCGCGCCGCCCTCGGCGCGTGCGGGGTGAGCATCGAAACGGCGCGCGGAGTCGGCTATGCGCTCGTCGTGCGCGACGGGTACGCGGCCGGCCAGCGCAAAGGAGAAGCGGCATGTAAACAGAGTTTTGCGCGAGGTTTACCGCGCAACGACAGGGCGCTTACGGACGCACCCTAGGCTGAGTGTGGCGGAGCGCGGCAGCGGGCCGTCGCTCCGATGGCCTGGCGGAGCCAGGCACAGCGATCGACTGGAGGTTTCCGAATGAGGCACCGATTACTCTCCAACTGGCGCGGCCTGGCGGTCACGGCCGTCGCCGTCGTCATGACGCTCGGCCTGGTCGCCGGCAGCGTCATGGCCCAAACTCCGCCGACGACACCGACGCCGGGAACGGCGGCGACCCGGCCGGCGCCGCCGATCACGGCCAGCGACTTCCTGACCCGGCTGGCGGCCAAGCTCGGCATCGGCGTCGATCGGGTCCAGACCGCCGCCAAGGAGGCCCAGACCGAGATGATCGACGCGGCCGTCCAGGCCGGCACGTTGCCGGCCGAGGCCGCCACGCGGCTGAAGGAGCGCGTCAACGCCGGCGACCTGGTCATCGGCCATGGTCGCGGCGGCAAGGGCGGCCCGGGTGGTCCGGGCGGTCCGGGGCGCGGCCCCGGCTTCGAGCCGCAGGCGCTGGCGACCTTCCTGGGCATCACGCCGGAGCAACTGCGCACCGAACTGACCGGCAAGAGCCTGGCCCAGGTGGCGCAGGCGCACGGCAAGAGCCGTGACCAACTGATCACCTTCGTGACCGATCAGCACAAGGCACGGCTGGCTGAGGCGGAGGCGGCGGGCCGGCTGACGCAGGCCCAGGCCGACCAGATGCAGCAGCAGTTCACGCAGAACGTCGGCCAGATGGTCGACAAGGTCCACTCTCAGGCCGGCGCGCCCGGCGAGCGCCGTGGCCCGGGCGGCCCCGGCGGCCCGAACGGGTCGGGTACACCGGGAACTCCGCGAGCGACGGTGACGCCCAGCGCCTGAGCCACGTCCTGTCCGTTTGACAGGTTTCTCACACGACCCCACCCGCTGACGGGTGGGGTCGTGGCGTGTCCGGCCGGCGGCCGTTCTGGTCGCGCGGGCGGCGCGTCAATGTGGTGCGTCGCCGGCCACATGCCTGCCACGCACGAATGTGACGCCCACCCCGTCGCACCAGCGCCGTGATGACACGCCGTTTACACAATGCTCACTGCCTCTACACACCGTCTGAAGATCTCGGCTCTAGCCTTGGAAGTGGGAAGAACCCAGGCGGATGCCGGGGCGGCCGGGTCCGGGGACAGATGAGGAGGCAACCAATGACCCGCACACGATGGCTTCGCCGGCAGGCGGTCTTGCCGCTGCTGGTGACCGGATCGCTGCTGCTGGGGGCGTGCAGCGTCAGCCTGCCCTGGAGCAGCGCGACGGCGACGACACCCCAGACGACGACCGTGCGACTGGGTACGGTCGAGTCGACGATCAACGCCACCGGCTCGGCCAAGGCCGTCGGCGACCTCAGCCTGAACCTGCAGAGCGGTGGCGCGATCACCGCGGTGCTGGTGAAGGTCGGCGATCGGGTGAGCGCCGGTCAGCCGCTGGTCCGTGCCGACACGAACGACCTGGCGCTGGACCTGCAGCAGGCCGAGGCTAACCTGGTCAGCGCCCAGGCGGCGTATGAGGCGACGAAGGCGGGCGCGACGACCAAGGAGATCGAGCAGGCGCAGGCGGCGGTCGACCAGGCGGCGGCGAAGGCGCGGCAGACGGCGGCCGGCACGACGACGGCGCAGGACATCGCCAGCGCCGAGGCGGCGCTGCGCTCGGCCGAGGCCAAGCTGGACGCGACGATCGCCGGGACGACGACGGCGCAGGATATCGCCAACGCTGAGGCGGCGCTGCGCTCGGCGCAGGCGAAGCTGGACGCGACAATCGCCGGGACGACGACGGCGCAGGACATCGCCAACGCTGAGGCGGCGCTGCGCTCGGCCGAGGCCAAGCTGGCGCAGGTGAAGGCGGGGGCGACGGCCAGCGAGATCGCGACAGCGCGGGAAACGCTGGCCCAGGCCCAGGCTAGCCGTCGCCAGCAGGAGAGTCAGTTGTCGCAGGCCAAGGAGCAGGCGCGACTGGCGGTGGAGCAGGCCGCCAACGACGTGCGCGCGGCGCAGACGAAGTATGGCGCGGCCAAGCTGATCTGGGACGAGGCGGAGCGAACGGGCAAGGACCCCAACATCGCCGAGCAGAAGAACCCGACGAACAAGAACTATCGCGACCTGACCGACGCCAAGCGGCGTCAGTACAAGGCGGACTACGAGGCGGCCGAGCTGGCGCTGCTCAACGCCGAGCAGGCGCTGGAGCAGAAGCAGATCGCCTACGAGGAGGCGAAGAAGCAGGAGATCATCGGGCTGCAGCAGGCCGACAGCCAGGTCGTCGCCACCCAGGCGAAGCTGGACGAGGTACTGGCCGGGCCCGAACCGCACGAGGTCGTCCAGGCGCAGGCCACCGTCGACCAGGCGCGGGCCAGCCTCGACAAGCTGACGGCGCCGGCCCGCGAGAGCGATGTGGCCCAGGCGCAGGCGGCCGTCGATCAGGCGCAGGCGAGCCTCGACAAGCTGCGCGCGCCGGCGAAGGCGAGTGACGTGGCTCAGGCACAGGCGGCCGTGGATCAGGCCCGCGCCAGCCTGGAGAAGCTGCAGCGCCCGGTGGACGCTAACGACATCGCGCAGGCGCAGGCCAGCGTCACCAGCGCGCAGGCGGCGCTGACCGAGTTGCAGGCCGGCCCGACGACCTCGGACCTGGCGAAGGCGCTGGCGACGGTCAAGCAGGCCGAGGCGGCGCGCGACCTGGCCCAGACCGAGCTGCAGCGGGCCACGCTGACCGCGCCGTTCGCCGGCGTGGTGGCGGCGGTCAACGCCATGGTCGGGCAGCCGGTGAGCGCCAGCAGCAGCACCGCGCTGGTCACGCTGGTCGACGACTCGACGCTGTCGATCGACGTCAACATCGCCGAGGCCGACATCGCCAAGGTCAAGACCGACCAGGTGGCGCGGGCAACCTTCACGGCGCTGCCGGACCTGACCATTCCCGGCAAGGTGGCCGCCGTGTCGCCCAAGGCGACGGTGGCGTCGAATGTCGTCTCCTACGTGGCGACGGTGGCGCTGGACGCCGAGGCGAAGACGCTGGTCAAGACCGGCATGACCGCGACCGTCACGATCGTCACCGCCAGCAAGGCCGATGTGCTGTACGTGCCGAGCAAGGCCATCCAGACCCAGAACCAGCAGAAGGCCGTGACGGTCCTGCTCAAGGGTGAGCAGGCGAGTACCCCAGTCCAGGTGGGCCTTGTGGGCGACAGCACCAGCGAGATCGTCAGTGGCCTGGCCGAGGGCGACGTCATCGTCACCGGCACGACCAGTATCACCAGCACGAGCAGCACGACGACGCGGACCAGCACCGGCGGCCTGGCCATCCCCGGCGCCGGCGGCCCGCCGCCACGGTAGTGATGAGTGATGAGTGAGGGCATCGATCCCTCGTTGGCTGAGCGGAGCCGAAGCCAGTTCTCCAGCCCGCACCGGTGGCTTCGACTTCGCTCAGCCAACGCCCCCGGCCCCACTCATCACTCATCACTTCCCCTGAAGGAGGCTCCGATGATCGAGGTAACAGACCTGACCAAGACCTACACGATGGGCGACATCGTCGTCCAAGCGCTGGCGGGGGTGAGCTTCCGCATCGACGCCGGCGAGCTGGTGGCGATCATGGGACCGTCCGGTTCGGGCAAGTCGACGCTGATGAACGTGCTCGGCTGCCTGGACGTGCCGACCAGCGGCTCCTACCGCCTCGATGGGATCGAGGTGGCGGCGATGACGGGCGATCAGCAGGCGGCGGTGCGCAATCGCAAGATCGGCTTCGTCTTCCAGAGCTTCAACCTGCTGCCGCGCTCGACCGCCCTGCAGAACGTCGAACTGCCGCTGCTCTACGCCGGTGTCCCGGCGGCGGAGCGGCAGGCGCGGTCGCTGGCGGCGCTGGCGGCGGTCGGGCTGGCCGATCGGGTCCATCACCGGCCGAAGGAGTTGTCGGGCGGCCAGCAGCAGCGGGTGGCGATCGCCCGCGCGCTGACGACCAGCCCGAGCATCATCCTGGCCGATGAGCCGACCGGCAACCTGGACACGCGCAGCAGCCAGGAGATCATGGCCATCTTCCAGCGGCTGAACGCCGAGCAGGGCATCACCATCATCTTTGTGACGCACGAGGCGGACATCGCGGCGCACACGCGCCGCATCCTGCGCATGCGCGATGGGCGGATCGAGCACGACGAGCCGGTGCTGGCGCCGGTGCTGACCTATCAGGTGGGCGTCAGAGAGGAGTTGCCGGTATGAGCGAGATGGCATCGACCCAGCGGGTAGCGGCGCCGTGGCTGCCGGGCGCGCTCACCGCACCCGGTCGGAACGTGGGCACGACCGGCATGAGCCTGCGCGAGGGAGTGCGGGTCGCGCTCGCCAGCCTGCTGGCGTCGAAGCTGCGCAGCATCCTGACGATGCTCGGCATCATCATCGGCGTCGGCTCGGTGATCGCGCTGCTGGCCATCGGCCAGGGCATGCAGGCATCGGTGCGCGAGCAGATCCAGCGCAACGGCAGCAACCTGGTGACGGTCATGCCGGGCGCGCAGACGGCCGGCGGCGTCAGTCAGGGCGCCGGCAGCGCGCAGACGCTGACCTATGAGGATGCGCTGGCGCTGGCGAGCGACGGCGGCGTGCCGGCCGCCGCGGCGATCTCGCCGGAGCTGAACGGCCGCTACCAGTTGCAGGTGGGGTCGGTCAACACCAATGCGCAGGTCGTCGGCGCCGTGCCGGCCTATCAGACGGTGCACAATGCCACCGTCGCCACCGGCGACTTCATCGGCGACGGCCAGGTGAGCAGCAACGCCGGCGTGGTGGTGCTGGGCGCCAACCTGGCGACGACGCTGTTCCCGGACGGCAACGCCGTCGGCCAGCGGGTGATGATCAGCCAGCAGAGCTTCCAGGTGGTCGGCGTGCTGGCGGCCAAGGGTGGCGGCGGCTTCGGCTCGGTCGACGAGCAGGCGTTCGTGCCGATCACGACCGCGTTGCAGCGGCTAGCCGGCAACCGCGCCCAGGGGGCGACGACGACCGGCCGGGTCATCTCGTCGATCGCGATTCAGGCGGTGGACGAGGCGAGCACGACGGCGGTGACGAACCAGGTGACAGAGGTCCTGCGCGAGCGCCACCGCATCACCAACGGCGTCGACGACTTCCGCTTCTTCAACCAGGCCGACCTGCTGGCTTCTGCCAACCAGATCACCGGCCTGATCACGCTCTTCCTGGGGGCGGTGGCGGGCATCTCGCTGCTGGTCGGCGGCATCGGCATCATGAACATCATGCTGGTGTCGGTCACCGAGCGCACCCGCGAGATCGGCATCCGGAAGGCCATCGGCGCGCGCGAGCGCGACATCCTCGGCCAGTTCCTGATCGAGGCGATCCTGCTCAGCCTGACCGGTGGCGCGCTGGGCATCCTGCTCGGCGTTGGCGTGGCGCTGGCGGTGAACGCCGCCGGCCAGCGCACCGACGTGGCGCCGTGGTCGATCCTGCTGGCGGCGAGCGTGGCGATGGCGATCGGCGTCTTCTTCGGCTTCTACCCGGCGCGGCGAGCGGCGCGGCTCAACCCGATCGAGGCGCTCCGCTACGAGTGAGCGCGACGGGCTAGCTTCGGTTCCGGCTCCGCTCAGCCACTGGGGCCGGGGCCGTTCCCTGAGTGCAGTCGAAGGGAGCGGCGCCGACGGGAGCGCCGCATCGTCCAGCCCCCGACCCCCGACCCCCGGCCCCCAGCGCGTCGTCGTCGGTCGGGTGGAGGAGATCCTGCCCGGTCAGCGCCGGCTGGTCGTGCCGTTTCGGGGCCGGGCCGGCATCGGCGTGTTCAACATCGATGGGACGTTCTACGCGCTGCGCAACCTGTGCCCGCACAAGTCGGGGCCGCTGTACACCGGCTTCGTCAGCGGCCGGATGATGGCCGTCGGCCCGCCGACGACCGCCGATGAGGGCGAGCTGCGCTACGAGGACGAGGGCCGGGTCATCCGCTGTCCCTGGCGCCTGTGGGAGTTCGATATTCCGACCGGCGCCTGCCTGGTTGACTCAACCGTGCGCGTGAAGACCTACCCGGTCGCCGTCGAGGACGGCCAGGTGATCCTGAGCTACACTGAGTGAGGGCGGTGGCGCAGTAGGTTGCCCTTGACGCGCCCCCGCGCCACGGTACACTAGCTCCAACAGCACACTGCGGGCCGGGTGACTGGCGACACACGTGGGCCAACCACGGGGAAGCCCGGACCGCTCTGACAGCCGCCGCTCGCCTGGGCTGGGGTGTCGACCAACCGGTCGATGCCCCTTTTCGTTTCGTCAGTCAGGAAGAGGCCGCCAGCATGACTGAGATCATTTTTGTCGTGGAAGAGGCGCCCGAAGGGGGCTACACGGCCCGTGCCCTCGGTGAGGCGATCTTCACCGAGGCCGACACGCTAGCCGAGCTACATGCCCAGGTGCGCGATGCGGTGCTCTGTCACTTTGATGACGGGCAGGCGCCGCGCGTCGTCCGGCTCCATTTCGTGCGCGAGGAGGTCCTCGCGGTATGAGCGTGCGGCTCTCGCGCGACCTATCCGGCGATGGTCTCGCGCGGGCGCTCCGGCGGCCAGGCTATCAGGTGACGCGCCAGAGCGGCAGTCATTTGCGCCTCACGACCCAGCAAGGTGGGGAGCATCACATCACGATCCCGCGCCATGATCCGCTCCGGGTCGGCACGCTGGCGGCCATTCTGGCGGATGTGGCCGCGCATGCCGGTATAACCCGTGAGGAGTTGCTCAGGCGCTTGTTCGATTGAGGGTAGTGCGTCAGGTTGCCCTTGACGGGCCGCGGCGCGGGGGTACACTCCTCCCAACAGCACCTCGCGGGCCGGGTGACTGGCGACACACGTGGGACCGCCACGGGGAAGCCCGGACCGCTCTGACAGCCGCCGCTCGCCCGGGCTGGGGGTGTCGACCAACCGGTCGATGCCCTTCTTCGTTTCGACACCAGGCCGACCGCGGGTTGGCTGGTCGATCCACCACGGAGGGGAGCCTGGCGATGAGTACGACCACCCGCGCCACCACGCTGCTGACCCAGTACCTGGCCACGCGCGGCGACCAGCCGCTCGACAGCGCCGCTGTCACCTACTACGCCGCGCTCGACCAAATCGGCGGCGTGTCGCCAGTCGTCGCACGCGCCATCGTCCAGGAGCTGCACGACCAGCGCTCACACCTGAAGCTGATCGCCAGCGAGAACTACACCTCGCTGGCGACCCAGGCGGCCATGGGCAACCTGTTCACTGACAAGTACGCCGAAGGCTACCCGCAGCACCGCTTCTACGCCGGCTGCGACAACGTCGACACCGTCGAAGCCGAGGCCGCCCGGTTGGCGCGTGAGTTGTTCGGCGCCGACCATGCCTACGTGCAGCCACACTCCGGCGCCGATGCCAACCTGGTCGCCTTCCTGGCGATCCTGTCGGCGCGTGTGCAGACGCCGGTGCTGGCCGAGGTCGGTCTGGAGGACCCGGCGAAGGCGACGCGCGAGCAGTGGGCGAGGGTGCGCGCCGCCATGCACGACCAGCGGCTGCTGGCGCTCGACTACTATTCCGGCGGCCACCTGACCCATGGCTACCGCCACAACGTGTCGGCCCAGATGTTCGACGTGCATGCTTACTCGGTCGACCAGACGACGAAGCGGCTCGATCTGGGCGCGCTGCGCGCGCAGGCGCGCCAGGTGCGCCCGCTGATCCTGCTGGCCGGCTACAGCGCCTACCCGCGCCGGATCAACTTCGCCGAGATGCGGTCCATCGCCGATGACGTCGGGGCCGTCTTCATGGTCGACATGGCCCACTTCGCCGGGCTAGTTGCCGGCAAAGTCTTCACCGGCGACGACGACCCGGTCGCCCACGCCCATGTCGTGACGACGACGACGCACAAGACGCTGCGCGGCCCGCGCGGCGGCATGGTCCTGTGCACCGACGAGTTCGCACCGTTCGTCGACAAGGGCTGCCCCTACATTCTCGGTGGGCCGCTGCCGCAGATGCTGGCGGCCAAAGCGGTCGCCTTGCAGGAGGCGTCGACGCCGGCCTTCCGCGCCTACGCGCAGCGCATCGTCGACAACGCGCGCGCGCTGGCCGAGGCCTGCCGGCGCGAGGGCATGGCGGTCGTCACCGACGGTACCGACAACCACCTGCTGCTGCTCGATGTCGGCGCCAGCTTCGGTCTGACCGGGCGGCAGGCCGAGTCGGCGCTGCGCGACTGCGGCGTGACGCTCAACCGCAACGCGCTGCCGTTCGACCAGAACGGGCCATGGTACACCAGCGGCCTGCGCCTCGGCACGCCGGCGACGACGACACTGGGCATGGGCGTGGCGGAGATGGCCGAGATCGCCGCCATCATCAAGGCGGTGCTGGCCGGCACAACGCCGACGACGATCGCCAGCGGCAAGCAGGCCGGCGAGCGCAGCCGCGCCCGCTACGACCTGGCGCCGGCCGTCGCCAGCGCCGCGCTGGCGCGCGTCACCGACCTGCTCGGCCGCTACCGGCTCTATCCCGAGCTGGACGGCGACCTGCTCGACCGCTGGGCCGGTGCACTGGCCTGATGACCGGCTGCGGGCGATCGATGATCGATTGCGCCGCGTGCAACGCATCTGTCAGCAACGATGGAGCGGCCATCGCACGCGGCGCCAGGTCAGGAGTTGCCCGCATGGAACCATCTCCCGAGTTGTGCAGGATCATCGCTACCTGGTTCACCGCAGTGACCAAGGGTGACGCGCAGTTGCTTGGAATGGCTCTGCCGGGCTGACGACTCCCGCCATCAGTCCGGCAGGGCTATGACATGGCCGACAAGTTGAGCGCCGCCTGGGTGTAGAGCGCGGTGGCGGTCGTCAGGTCGGCCAGGGGAACATACTCGTCGGCCGTGTGCGCCTGGGCGATCGAGCCGGGACCGAGCACGATGCTCGGCACGCCGGCCAGCGCCCAGAGCTTGCTGGCGTCGGTACCGTAGGCGACGCCGATGGGTGTGGCGGGTGTGCCAAGAGTGCGGGCGGCGGCAATGACGGCGGCGACGATAGCGGCGTCTGGCGGCGTGGCCAGCGCCCAATCGACGATGAACGGCGCCTCACGCTCCAGTCGCAGACCTGGCTGGGTGGCCTGCAGCGCCGCCAGGCAGTCGTCGATCTCAGCCAGCGCGCCGGCCGGGTCCTCACCGGGAATGGTGCGCCGGTCGATCTCGATCGTGCAGCGGTCGGGCACGATGTTGACGCCCGTGCCGCCCCAGATGCGGCCAATGCTGAGCGTCGGGCTGCCGACGAGCGAATGACGGCGCGCGGCCAGCGCCGATCCAAGCGCCTGCAGCGCCTGGATCACGGCCGTCATGTGGACAATGGCGTTGTCGCCCTCCTCGGGCCGTGAGCTGTGCGCCGCCCGGCCGTGGGTAGTCATGCGCCAGCGCACGCAGCCCTTGTGGGCAATGACCGGCTGCAGTTCCGTCGGTTCACCGACGATGGCCGCCGTCACCGGCGGGTCGGCGGTGCAGAAGTGGGCGATGCCGCGATACTGATATTCCTCGTCAACGGCGGCCAGCAGTTGAACATTGACCGCCAATTCGGCCTGGCGCGCGGCCAGCCGCGCCATCGCCGCCAGCATGGCCGCCAGGGAGCCTTTGGTGTCGCAGGCGCCCCGACCGTAGAGCCGGCCATCGCGCACCGCCGGTCGCAGCGCCTGCTCGCCCATGCCATCGTGCGAGACCGTATCCATATGCGCCTCGAACAGCAGCGTCCCGCGGGCGTTCGGCACGGTCAGCGACAGCAGCACATTATCGCGGCCGGGCAGCACTGGCTGCCGCTCCACCACCAGCCCCAGCCGCCGGCCGAACGCCTCGACGTAGTCAGCGACCGCCGCCTCACCCACGCCGCCCGGATAGGCGGGATTGACGCTGTCGATGGTGATCAGATCGGCCAGTAGACGGATCAGTGCGTCGTCGTTCACCAGCGTGCCTCCCTCAGGCGCGGGCGGCCGCGATCGCTCGCAGCCGCAGCCACAAGCCCGCGCCGAGCAGCACCAGCCCGGCGACGGCCAGCAGCGGCTGCACCGGCTCAAACAGGGCGATGGCGCCCGAGGCGCCGAGCAGCAGCACGGCCAGTTTGTTGCAGGTCGGGCAGCCGACGGCCAGGAAGGTCAGCAAGCTGCCGCCGAGTAGCTTGCGCTCCTGGGTCGGGCAGGCGGCCGGCCAGGCGTAGGTCGCGCCGATCGCGCCGGCCAGCAATACCGTCAAGCCCAGCACGACGTAGTCGAGCGGCCGGGCCGGCAACTGGCGCGCGAAAACGGGGTTGTCGATCAGCGCGGCCGGCAGCCCGATCGCCAGCAACGTCAGCACCGCCGCGCCGATGCCGTAGCCCACGGCCCGGCCGGCAGTCGAGGCGGTCAGGCGCATCAGGCGGGATGCAGTCGTAGCCATGTGTCCTCCGATGCGACGAGCGGCGGCCTGGAATGGTCGGCGGCCACGGTCAGTCTACCGGGGTGGACGGCGCGCGGACAAGCGACTGCACCTGGCATTCATGGAAAATTTGTTCTATAATGCTGGCGTCTAAAGACGTGGCCCTCTGAGCGAGCAAGGAGCACCGATGACGCAGGTGATTGCACTCGGCGCCTTTACGACCGCCCTGAAGCAACTGCTGGAGGAGACTGTCGAGCGTGTCCAGCACACTATCTTCCTCGACCGGGGCACGTCCCTGTTCGAAACCCTGGCGGATGTCTCGGCCGAGGAAGCCTCGCGCCGGGTGGCGCCGACCTGTGCCTGTCTCGCCGCCCAGATCGAGCATGTTGCCTTCTATCTGGAGCTGGCCGTGCAGTACGCCAGTGGCCAGCCAATAGGTCCGGTCGATTGGGCGGCGACCTGGCAGCGCACCGTGGTGACGCCCGCTGAGTGGCACGCATTGCAGCGACGACTGCATGCCGCCTACGCCACCGTGCGTGACCTCATCGACCGTCCGGCGACCTGGGAACTCGACCAGGCTATCGGTGGTGGGTTGGGCATTCTGGCCCATACGGCGTACCACCTGGGCGAGATTCGCCAGGGGCTGGGCGTGCTGCGGTCGGCCGGTCACTTCCAGTCCAAGGAGGCCCACTCATGATCGTCGTGCGTCAGGTCTTCCAGGCCCGGTACGGCCGTGGCGATGAGTTGGTTGCGCTGTTCAAGGAGTTCGGCACGCGCATGCAAGCCGAGGGGAGGATGGAGCGCTGGCGCATCCTCACCGACGCGAGTGGCCCCTTCTTCACCGTCATCAGCGAGGCGGAGATGCCGAACCTCGCTGCCTGGGAGCAGGTATTTGGCGAGACGATGGGGCAGCCCTGGATAGGCGAGTGGTTCGGCCGCATGATGCCGCTGGTCGAGTCCGGCAGCCGCGAGTTCTACACTATCGTCGAGTAGGCGGAGCGACCGCGACGGCGCCGCACTGACCATCGGCCGTCACGGTCGCTCCAGACCGTGCGCCTCCAGCAGCGCGGCGTCGTCCAGCAGGCGCGCGGTTGGGCCATCCGCCACCAGCCGGCCCTCGTCCATGATGACCATGCGTGGGAAGAGATCGCGCACCATCAGCAGGTCGTGGGTCGAGGCGAGCAGCGTTTGCGGCAGGCCGCGCAGCAACTCGATCAGGCCGCGGCGGGCGCGCGGATCCAGTCCAGCTGACGGCTCATCCAGCACCAACACGTCCGGCGCCATCGCCAGGACGGTGGCGATGGCGATGCGCTTCTTCTCGCCGACGCTGAGGTGATGCGACAGTCGGCTGGCGTAGGCAGCCATGCCCACCTGAGCCAGCGCCTGGTCGACGCGGGCGCGCACCGCCGGCTCCGGCAGCCCCAGGTGGAGCGGGCCGAACGCGACGTCCTCAAAGACGGTCGGTGAGAAAAGCTGGTCGTCCGGGTTCTGGAAGACGAGACCGACCCTGGCCCGGATCACCGGCAGATGCGGCTTGGCAACCAGCAGCCCGCCGACAGCGATCGTGCCCTGCCCCTGAAGCAGACCGTTGAGGTGCAACAGCAACGTGCTCTTGCCGGCGCCGTTGGGGCCGACCAACGCGACCTTCTCGCCGGGCGCCAGACGCAGCGACACGCCATGCAGCGCCGGATGGCCGTCCGGGTAGCGGAAGTGGAGATCGTTCACCAGCAGCGCCGGCGTCGCCATCTCGGTGGTCGTCAGCTCCGTCGGTAGCGTCATCGTCACCATGGTCCCTCGTCAGCGCGCGGGCCAGCGGCCGGCGACCTGGATCAGCAGCAGGGCCAGCCCGGCCGCCGCCCCCACCAGCCAGTCCGGCCGCCGGAGCGCGTGCGGCCGGCTGGTGCGCGGCTGGCCGTCATAGCCGCGCGCCAGCATCGCTTGATAGACGCGCTCGCTGCGATCGTAGCCGCGCACGAACAACTGGCCGGCCATCGAGCCGGTCACATGCGCCCGCCAGCGCAAGCTGCCGCCGCCGCCACCGCCGGCCGGCCGCGCGCTGCGCGCCGCCCGCGCCCGCAGCAGGCGCTGGACCTCGTCGGTGAGCACGAACAGATAGCGGTACATGAAGGCGACGATGGCGACCAGCACGCTCGGCACCCGCAGGTGGCCGAGCGCATGCAGCAGGTCGGGAAAGGGCGTCGTCGCCGCCAGCAGGATCGCCATCTGAACCGACAGCAGACTGCGGACGACGATACTGCCGAAGCGGATCAGCCCCGGAGCGGTGGCGGTCAACGTCCACGACCCGACCGCCCAGGTCGCCACCGGTGCGCCGGGCAAGGTGAAGATCACCGTCACCGCCGCCAGCGCGAACGGCAGCGCCACGAACGATCGGCTCAGCGCGTAGCCAGCGCCCAGGCCGCTGGCCAGGCTGGCCGCTAGCACTAGCCCAAAGGCCAGCGCAAACGCCAGCCAGGCGCCATCCGGCAGGAGGGCCATCGACAGGATGAACAGCACGACCACCACGACCTTCAGCCGCGGGTCGCGCCGGTGCAGCAGGCTGTCGCCGGCCTGAAACCGATCCAGCGCAGTGGCGCTCACGGCGCGGCCGGCCGCGCCGCCGACCCGGTCTCGTCGGCGCTATCGCTGGGCCGCCGCAGCAAGCGTGCCGCTCCAATCACGACCGCTGCCACCAGCGCGACGCCGATCAGCCCGGCGACGATCGTCGACAGCGACGTCTCCCCCAGGAAGGGAATTGTGTAGTCAGGCAGCACCGTGTAGGCGGCCACGGTCTGCTGCTCGAGGAAGCCAAGGTCCTCGGCCACCCGCTCCAGCCCGTCCGGGTCGGCCGACGCCAGCGGCGCCAGCAGGACGACGGCGGCCGCCACCGCCAGCCCGACGGCGATCCAGCGGCGGTCACCACGCCGGCCAGTCGCGCCGGCTGCCTCGACCAACTCGGGCCGGGTGCGCAGGATGAAGGCCAGCGCGGCGACGGTGATCAATGCCTCGCCGATGCCGATGACAGCGTGGACGCCAAGCATGGCCGGCACGACGACGGCCAGGTCGGACGTGCCGCTGAGCCACAGTTGCAGCGAGGTAGCCAGCGCCGCCGCCATCACCGACAGCCAGGAGACAATGCCGGCCACGGCCAGTTGCACGCCGCGGGCTTGCCTGGCGACACTGCGGTAGACGCCGTAAGTGATGAGCACCGGAATCAGGCCCATGTTGAGGATGTTCGCGCCCAGCGCCAGCAGCCCGCCGTCCTGAAAGAGCAGTGCCTGCACCGCCAGCACGGCCGTCATCACCAGCATCGCCGGCCAGGGGCCGAGCGTCAGCGCCGCCAGCGAGCCGCCAAGCAAGTGACCCGAGGTACCACCCAGAATCGGAAAATTGATCATCTGGGCAGCGAAGATAAAGGCCGCCATGACGCCCATGAACGGCGCCTGCCGCTCACCCAGCGTCTGCCGCGTCCGGCGCACGGCCAGCGCCAGCAGCCCGATCGTGACCAGCCAGCACAGCCCTGCCATCGCCAGGCTGAGGAACCCATCCGGGATGTGCAGCGGTTTGGCTTGCCCGGCGTCATTCAGCAGCGGCAGCACAGACAACAGCAGCATCATCGTCTCCATCCTCATCGTCCGGCGCTCCACGGCGCGCCGCCGACTTCCCGTCCACCCGCGCGAGGATAGCAGATCTGCAAGCACTTGCACGCGCAAGCATCCTCGCGACGGTGGTACGCATGGTACCGCCTGATGGAGCAATCTGCACCGGCGGTGGCCAGGACCAAAACGGACGTCAGAGGGAGTGGTGGCTGGATGCCGACGTGCGCCGGCCCGACGGAGGGATCAGTCCCGTGGCAACGGACCGGTGAGGTAGCGGTGGGCAGCCACCGCGGCCGTGGCGCCGTCACCAGCGGCGGCGATAGCCTGGCCAGCGGCGTCGCGACGCACATCACCGGCGGCGAACAGGCCTGGCAACACGGTGCGAAGCGCGGCATCGACGGGGATGCGGCCATCCTCATCCAGCGCCAGCAGATCGCGCAGAAAGCCCGTCCGTGGTTCCAGTCCAATATAGATGAACAGCCCGGCCAGCGCGATCTCCTCGACCGCGCTGGCGCCGGTGTGGCGCACACGAGCGCCGCTGACCTGCGCCTCGCCCAGCACCTCCTCGACGACCGTCGTCAGGTGAACGGCGATGCGCGGCTCAGCTAGCACGCGGCGCTGGAAGTCGGCCTGTGCCGACAAGGCCGCGCCGCGGTGGAATAGATGCACGCGCTCGGCGTGCGCGGCCAACGCCAGCGCCTCCTGCAGCGCCGAGTCGCCACCGCCGACGACGCCGACGGGCCGGCCACGATAGAGCGGGCCATCGCAACTGGCGCAGTGGCTGACGCCGTGGCCGGCCAGCCGCGCCGCACCGGGCACGGCCAGCGCACGTGGCTCGCCGCCGGTGGCGACGATGACGGCGGCCGCGCGCCAGGATCCGGCATCAGCGGCGACGAGCCAGCCGTCGCCGTCGCGCGCCAGCGCCTGAACCTCGGCCATGGCGAACGCGGCGCCGGCAGCGTCGGCCTGCTCCTGGAGCGTCGGGCACAGATCGTAGCCGGCCGTGCCGTCAGGGAAGCCGGGCAGTGCCTCAATGTGCTCGATGTTCAGCAGGTGGCCGCCGGGCGCGCCGGCCAGCAGCACCAGCGTGGCGCGGCCGTGACGCGCGGCGAACAGGCCGGCGGTCAGCCCGGCCACCCCACCGCCGATGACGATGATGTCGTAACTGTCCATGGCGCCCTCCCCAACGTGGCGGCTCACTGGCGCTCAATAGCATAGCGCCGCGGCCACCGCGTGACGAGGTTGGTGGAATAATCGGATTTGCCCGCATGGGATAGCGTCACGCACGCGGGCATGGCTGACCGTGCCGGCGCACGGTCAGCCACACCATCACCTCATCCGGCACGGTCCGGTTCCAGCGGCGGCCCGGTCGTCGCCTCATTCGTCACATCGCCGTTGGCCCCTGGCTCGATGGCGTCCTCAGCCGTCGTGGCGCCGAAGCGCGGGCGCAGCGTCCACCACTGCCCCAGCCGCCGGCCGACGACCTGCTGCCACTCGCCCAGGCTGTGCTCGACGCCACGCGCCACGGCGTCGCGCTGGCCGAGGCGGCGCGTGAGCTCCTGCTGCAGATCGGCGATCTCGCGCGCGACGACGGCGCGGGCATCATCCGTCTGCTGGCCCATGCGGCGGAACTTGCGATAGCGGTCGTCGAGCAGGCGGCGCTCGCCACGGCGCTGCAAGTCGCCCAGCGCCTCCAGCACGGCCGTCTTCAGTTGCAGCGCGGCGAAGCCAGGGTCGACGTGCGCGCCGCCGGCCGGCTCGGGCACGATGCTATCGATGACGCCGAGCGCCAGACAATCGTGGGCGGTCAGCTTCAGCTTGGCGGCGATCTCCTCGGCCCGCTCGGCGTCCCGGTACAGGATCGCGGCGGCGCCCTCGGGACCGATGACCGAGTAGACGGCATTCTCCAGCATCAACACTCGGTCGGCCACGCCCAGCGCCAGCGCACCACCGCTGCCGCCCTCGCCGATGACGACCGACACAACCGGCACCGGCAGCACCGACAGCCGGCCGAGTGCCTGCGACAGCGCGCCGGCCAGGTTACCCTCCTCGGCCAGCAGCCCGGGATAGGCGCCAGGCGTGTCAATCAGCGTCAGCAACGGCAGCCGCAGGTGCGCCGCCAGCCGCATCATCCGGATCGCCTTGCGGTAGCCGTCCGGGTGCATGCGGCCGCCGCGCCGGTGCGGATCGTCGTGGCCACGCTCCTGGCCGATGATCACGATCGGCACACCGTCGAGGCTGCCCAGGCCGCTGATGAGCGCCGGATCATTGCCGTGGACGCGGTCGCCCTGCAATTCGATGAAATTCGGCACCAGCTCGCGCAGGTAGTCGGCCGTCGTCGGGCGGTCGGTGTGGCGGGCGAGCTGGACGGTCGCCCAGGCCGAGGGCCGGTCGGGCGCCAGGAGCGGTGCCTCGTGACGGGTCGGGTCCGGTGCGCGGCCGCCGACGAACAGCGTCAGCAGCGTCGCCAGCGTCCCGCGCAGGCGCGTGCGCGGCACGACAGCGTCGATCTGGCCGTGCGCCAGCACGAACTCGGCCGTGTGCGAGCCGGGTGGCAGGCGCTCGCCGGTCGTCTGCTCGACGACGCGCGGGCCGGCGAAGCCGATCAATGCGCCCGGCTCGGCCAGGATGATGTCGGCCTGAGTTGCGAAGCTGGCGTAGACGCCGCCGGTCGTCGGGTTGGTCAGCACGCTGACGAAGGGCACGCGCGCCTGATGCAGCCGCACGGCGGCGGCGCTGGTCTTGGCCAT
>JADLAZ010000224.1 GCA_020849725.1 Chloroflexota bacterium | reverse complement strand
GCCAGCGACTACGATATTATCGGGCGCGTCGGCTCGATCGTCAGCGCGATCATGAGTCGGACGGTCATCAGCGTGACCGAGGAGACGACCGCCGAGGCGGTGGCGCTCCTGTTCGTCAACGAGCGCATCCGGCGCGTGCCGGTGCTGGCCAACGGCCGCCTCGTCGGCATTGTCAGCCGCTCGGACCTGGTGACGCCAGCGATCCTGCCGCACGTGCTGCCGGAGAGCTACCTGGCCGCGGCCTACCCCGACCGCCCGCGCGACTAAACCGAAGCCCAGACGGGATGCCCAGGCCACCGTAGGGGTGGTTCGCGAACCGCCCATACGCTACGCAATACGAAGTATGCTATTCCCATGCGCGCTTCGGTATGGACACCGCGCCGCTCCAGGCAGTCGGGTCGTCGACACCTGCCGCTTCCCACCGGTCGGCCAGCGCTCGTGGGGCTAGGGACGGGCACGTGCCTGCGGCGCCGACTTTGGGTCATGGGCCAACGACCAGATCTTCATCGCCGTGCAAATCGAGAGCGTCGCCGCCGAACGGGCCGAGGAGATCCTTGGCATCGACGGCTGCTGGTGCGGGCCGGCCAATCCGTCGTTCACGCTCGGCTTCCATCCCGGCGAGCAGCGCCAGTGGCCCGAGCATCAGCGGGCGCTCGACCGCGTCATCGCCGCCTGCAAGACAACCGGCAAGGCGCCCGGCATCGCCTGTCAGACGCCGGCCGAGGCGCTGTGGCGGGCGGAGCAGGGCTTCCGCTTCGTCACCGCTGGCGGTGATCTGGGCCTGATGCTGGGAGCGGCCAGCGACGGCATCACGCTGATGAAGGGCTAACGTCAGTCACGGATCGCGGCAGTGCGCACTCGACAGGGGAAGCCCCCCTGTAGCTTCCCCTGTCGAGTGCCAAGCGACGACGTGGCGCCTGTCGGACGGCCCGTCGAGCAATGGTCGTTGCCATTCGCGCTTATTCGCGTCCACTCGCTGTTTCGGTGTTCCCGACCGTGGCGCCGGCCTGGTGCGAGCGATCGGCCGTGCCGTCGCGGCCATAGACGGCGACGAGATCGGCCAGGCGCGCGGCGCGCTCGCCGGTCAGCAGCTGGGCATCGCAGCGCCACGACCAGTTGCCACTCGGATCGCCAGGCAGGTTCATGCGCGCCTCGCTGCCGAGGCTGAGCACGTCCTGCAGCGGCACGATGACCGTGTCCGCCACCGACGCCAGCGCCAGCCGGATGAAATCCCAGGCGATGTCGTCGCCGGGCTGGCCAAGGTAGCGGCGGACCTGATCGCGGACGGCCTCCGCCTGCTGGGCGTACCAGCCGGTCGTGGTGTCATTGTCGTGGGTGCCGGTGTAGACCACCAAATTGCGCCGGTGATTGTGAGGCAGATAGGTGTTGGCGGCATCGGTGCCAAAGGCGAACTGCAGCACGGCCATGCCAGGCAGATCGAAGGCATCGCGCAGCGCTTCCACCGGCGGGGTGATCAGACCGAGGTCTTCGGCAATGATCGGCAGTTCGCCCAGACCCGCCCGCAGCGCCGAGAAGAAAGCGGCGCCCGGACCAGGCAGCCAGCGGCCATGGATGGCCGTATCCTCGGCGGCCGGCACCGCCCAGTAGGCCTCGAAGCCGCGGAAGTGATCGATGCGCAAGCGATCGACCTGGGCCAGCGCCGCCCGCACGCGCCGCACCCACCAGGCGTAGCCGTCAGCTGCCAGCCGATCCCAGTGATAGAGCGGATTGCCCCACAACTGGCCGGTGGCGCTGAAGTAATCCGGCGGAACGCCGGCAACGATCGTCGGCCGGCCGGCGTCGTCCAGATGAAACAGGCCCGGATTGGCCCACACATCGGCGCTGTCGGCGGCGACGAAGATCGGAATGTCGCCGACGATCTGAATGCCGCGCGTGTGAGCAGCATCGCGCACGCGCTGCCACTGGCGAGCGATCAGCCACTGGACAACCTGCTGCGCTCGCACCGGCTCGGCCAGCCGGTGGAGAGCCTCGGCCAGCGCGGCCGGCTCCCGCCGGCGCAGCGGCGCCTGCCAATCCTGCCAGCCGGCGCCGTCGTGCGCCTCTTTGAGCGCCATATAGAGCGCGAAATCGTCGAGCCAGCCGGAAGCGTCGGCGCGGAAGCGCTCGAAATCGGCGCGCTGTGCCGGTGTCGCGACTGTCTCGAAGCGCGTCGCCGCCTGGCGCAGCAGCCGCCACTTGCCCGGGATGACCGCGCCGAAATCGACCCGCTCCGCCGGCAGTGGTGGCATGCTGGCCAGGTCAGCGTCGGTCAGCAGGCCGTCGGCCGCCAGCGCTTCCAGCGAGATCAGCAGTGGGTTGCCGGCGAAAGCCGAGAAGCTCTGATAGGGCGAGTCGCCATAGCCAGTCGGGCCAAGGGGCATGACCTGCCAGAGCCGCTGGCCGGCGGCCTCCAGAAACGCCAGGAAGTGGTCGGCGGCGTCGCCCAGGTCGCCGATGCCGAAGCGCCCCGGCAGCGAGGTCGGATGCAGCAGGATGCCGCTGGCCCGCGAGAACTGCATCAGTCGCCCTCCATGCACGCGACGAGCGCCAGCCGCCCGGCCGCGCCGTGGCTGGATGCTACCATGGGCGCGCGGCCACACCGGCACGCTCGACGCTCGGCGCTATGGCTGGTATACTCCTCGGCAGGCGCCCTGGTGGTGTAGAGGCCTGCACGACTGCCTTCCAAGCAGTAAGAGAGGGTTCGAATCCCTTCCGGGGCTTGCTGGTTCGGTGTGGGGCGTGGCAGCGTGGCAGCTGGCGAATCCGGCCCGTCGCGCGGTCGTTGACGCCTGTGACGCGCGCTGACTATACTCCGCGAGCGCTCGCCGCGGCTGGCGCGTGGGAGCGAGGGCGAACGCGGGTGAGCCGCCGCGCGCCGAGCCGGTCGCGGACGGCGGCCAGGGAGGATGGCATGACCCAGGCGCATCCCTACGAGGATTTCACGCGCCACGATTTCTACCAGGCCGTCAACGAGCAACTCGTGGCACTGGCCAACCTCAGCCCCGGCCAGATCGTCGTCGACATCGCCAGCGGCACCGGCGCGCTGCTGCGGCCGATCCTCAACTGCATCCAGGCCGGTGGCGCGCCAGGCAAGGTCATCGCCGTCGACCATGACGCCGGCGCGCTGGAGGTCTCCCGTCAGATTTACGGCGACCACGGCATTAGCTACCTGGCCGCCGACGCCAGCGCCGTCACCCACCTGATCGACCGCGCTGACGCCGTCTTCTGTGCCAACTCGCTCCACATGATCGAGGACAAGATCGGCATCTTCCAGGCGGTGCGCAAGATGCTGCAGCCTGGTGGCGTCTTCGCGTTCAATACGACCTTCTTCGAGGGCGCCGTGCCGGCCAGCACCCGCCG
>JADLAZ010000223.1 GCA_020849725.1 Chloroflexota bacterium | reverse complement strand
GGACTCGGGGATGTGCTCGAACCGCGTGACGCACATGTTGGTTGCCAGCGCGATCGGCGTGCGCCGGGCGACTTCGGCCATGCCGGTGATGCCGTCAGTCGGGTCCTCCAGGTACTCCAGGTCGATGTCGCGCAGCTTGTAGGCGACACGCACCGAGGTCTCGACTGACCAGATGGCGTTCGGGTCGATGCGCAACTGGTCGTGCGGGAAGCGCGCGCGCAGCTTGAGCATGGTTTCGACCTCGGCGTCGGGTGGCAGCACGCCGCCCTTGACCTTGTGCGAGGTGAAGCCGAAGCGGTCGCGGAAGCGCTGGGCGAGGTCGACCATCTGGTCGGGCGTCAGCACCGCGCCCCAGTCGTCGTCGCCGGCTTCCTTGAAGAAGAGGTAGGAGGCGAACGGCACGCGGGGGCGGACGGCGCCACCGAGGAGGTCGGACAGCGAGCGGCCGGTTGCCTGGCCGATGATGTCCAGGCAGGCCAGCTCGAGTTGGCCGTAGACGCCGAGGTGACCGATCGTGAGGCGCAGCGCCTCCAGGTGATAGGGGTCGGCGCCGATCAGGTGGGAGCGAGCGGCCTCAAACTGGCGCACCATGGCCTCGCCGCCGCTGATCTCGGCCAGACCAGTCAGGCCCGCGTCGGTCTCCACCTGGACGATGACGCGCACGAAGGTCGGCTCATGGATGCCCCACGAGTTGCGCAGCGGTGGATCGGGGCAGGCGACGGGCGTGGCGGTCAGGCCGGTGATCTTCATGGCAGACTCTCTCCTGCGGCGCTGGCGACGGATGACCGAGGGCCGGCGGCATTGTCGCACAGTCCCGGTCGGCCCGCGACGTGCGCCGCGGCCGGTGACCGCCCGGGCGATAGCTGGGGCCAGACGGCCAGCAGGTCGTCCAGGTCACAGTACAGCAGGCACTGGCAGTAGATGTCGAGGAAGACATCGGCGGTCACCAGTGCCAGCCCACCCGGCAGGCTATCGTCCAGCCGCAGCGCCACCTTGCGCAGAGTGTCGAGCATGTCGGTCGGTGTCGGTTCGGCGGCCAGCCAGGAGGCGAGGCGGCGCGCGACACGGTCCCGGCGGGCGGCGTCGGTCTCGAGGGCACTGGTCGTCACCGGCTGCGGGCGTTGGTTCGTTGAGTACACCAACATCTCACCCGACCTCCCGGCGGAATTGCAGGAGTGCCGGGCGCGGCGCGGGCCGTTGCGGTGGCAGGGGCCAGTCGACGGTGTAGAGTAGCCGGCCAGTTGCGGTGCGGGCCGGCGTCGCACCAGGCGGTGGAGGTGGATGCATGACGCGCACTGGCTGAAGTCGCTGCGGGCCGCGCCGCGGCGTCAACTGGCGCAGAGCCGCACGAGTGACGAGCCGCTGAGTGACCGGCTGAGTCGACATGACGCACCACCTCCCTGACTTGCGACGAAAACGAACGCATGTTCTAATCGCAGTATGCCAGAGTCCACTCGTCGAGTCAAGCGGGTGCTGGAACTGGGCGGCAGAGGCGTGAGTCGGCCGGCGCGTTGCTATCGCAGCGGAAGTGATGCGGCTATAATAGGTGTGGTGCGCGCGCCGTGAGCGCCGGTCGCAGTGGGTGACTGGCGTGGGCCGCGTTGGATGCCCGCGCTGTCGGGCCTGTAGTGGGGCGCCATGACTTCTCCCGATCTCGGCTCGATCGACGGGGTCCAGCAAGCGCTGGCGACCCGCCAATACATCGCTGACCGCAGCCTGTCGACAGTCATCTACCTGGGCCTGCACCTGCAGAAGCCGCTGCTGCTGGAGGGTGAGGCCGGCGTCGGCAAGACCGAGGTGGCTAAGGTGCTGGCCGACGTGCTAGGCGCCGACCTGATCCGCCTGCAGTGCTACGAGGGTCTCGATGTCTCGAACGCCGTTTACGAGTGGAACTTCACCCGCCAGATGCTCTATCTGCGCACACTGGAGGCCACCGGCTCGACTGGCGAGGCCGAGCGCCAGCAGGCACTTCAGAGCATCTTCGGCCCCGACTTCCTGCTGCGCCGGCCATTGCTGCGGGCGATCGAGCATGTCGGCGACCGGTCGCCGGTGCTGCTGATTGACGAGATAGACCGCTCCGACGAGGAGTTCGAGGCGTTCCTGCTGGAGGTGCTGTCCGACTACCAGATCACTGTGCCAGAGATCGGCACCATCCATGCCACGCGCCCGCCGGTGGTCTTGATCACTTCCAACCGCACTCGCGAGTTGCACGACGCGCTCAAGCGGCGTTGCCTCTTCCACTGGATCGACTATCCCTCGGTCGAGAAGGAGGAAGAAATCATCCTGACGAAGGTGCCAGAGGCGCCGCGGGTGCTGGCGGGCCAGATCAGTCGCTTCGTCGCTGAGTTGCGCCAGATCGACCTGTACAAGCTGCCCGGCGTGGCCGAGACGCTCGATTGGGCGCGGGCGCTGGTCGCGCTCGGGCAGGACCAGCTGGAGGAAGAGCACGTGCTGGCGTCGCTCGGCGCGCTGCTCAAGTACCAGGAAGATGTTGATCGCATGAAGGGCGGCCAGGTGCGCCAGATCCTGGCGAAGGCCGGCTAGCGCCGCCGCTCGATGGGCGCCGGACGTGACGGCGCCACCGGTCGGACCATGCGTGACCCGCGCTCGGTCACACTGGCGGCCAGAGATGGGACCATTCATGTCACACGCGCCGCGCCATGACACGCAGATGATCGCCGGCTCGAGCGAGCCGGACGGCGGCATCGCGCTGCACAACGTGCTGCTGCTCGGTCGCATGCTGCGCCACGCCGGACTACCGATCGGTCCGGGCCGGGTCATCGATCTGGTGCGAGCGTTGGAGCAGATCGACCTGACTCGGCGTGACGACGTGCGCATCACCGTCCGCAGCCTGCTCATCAGCCGGCGCGAGGATTTCGATAAATTCGACCGCATTTTCGACATGTTCTGGGACGCGCTGGTCGCGCTCGGCATGCGCTTCGACCTGCCGGTCGACCCGTCAGCCATTGACGCGAACGTGACTCGGCTGCCGGATGACGCCGGTGGACGTGGCGACGGACAGGCCGGTGGCCCGGAGCGCCAGGTCGGCCAGCAGGGCCGCTCGCAGCTCAGCGTCGGTGCGACCGGCAGCAACGATGTCGACATCGACATGGTGCTGATGTACTCCAACGCCGAGGTGTTGCGCGGCAAGGACTTTGAGAAGTTCTCCGCTGACGAGTTGGCCGAGGCGCGCCGGCTGATGGAGGAGATGCGCTGGGAGGCCACGCGCTACGAGTCGCGACGCAAGCGGCCCGCGGCCAAGGGCGCCCACCTGGACCCGCGCCGCGTCATCCGGCGCAACTTGCGCTATGGCGGTGAGATCATCGATCTGACCTTCAAGGAGCCGAAGCTGAAGCGGCGGCCGCTGGTCCTGATCTGCGACATCTCCGGCTCGATGGACCGCTACTCGCGCCTGCTGCTCCAGTTCCTCTACACCGTCCATCGCGGCGCGGAGAAGGTCGAGGCGTTCGTTTTCGGCACGCGCCTGACGCGCATCACGCGGCAGTTGCGCAACCGCGACGTCGATACGGCCATCGAACAGGTGTCGAAGATCGTCGAGGACTGGTCGGGTGGCACGCGCATCGGCGAGAGCCTGGCGATGTTCAATCGTCGCTGGGCGCGGCGTGTTCTCGGTCAAGGTGCGATCGTCGTCATCATCTCCGATGGCTGGGATCGCGGCGATCCGGCGGTGCTGCGCAAGGAGATGGAGCACCTGCAGCGACTAACCCACCGCCTCATCTGGATGAACCCGCTGCTGGGCATGGAGGGCTACCAGCCGATCACGCAGGGGCTGCAGGCGGCGCTGCCCTACGTGGACGACTTTATTCCAGCGCACAACCTGGACAGCCTGGAGGAGCTGGGACACCTGCTCGACCGGGTCCAGAAGCGGCGGCCGGTGCGCCACCAGCATCATGATGTCGCATGACCGCAGCGCGGCAAGTCTGGCTCGCGATTGCCGCCGCGATAGACGTAATCCTGAGTCTTGAGGAGAAACGAGTTGACGCAAGCGCGAGACTAGATCAGGGTCTCAGACATGCGCCAGGAGACGGAGGGTTTCATCGATGCGCGATATCTTGCCCGAAGCCGCTGAGTGGCGCACGCGCGGCGACAGCGTTGCGATCGCAACGGTCGTGCAGACGCAAGGCTCGTCGCCGCGCCCGCGCGGGGCGAAGCTGGCGATCAACAGCCGCGGCGAGATGGTCGGCTCGGTATCGGGTGGCTGCCTGGAGGGAGCTGTCTTCCAGGAGGCGCAGTCGGTGCTGAAGACAGGCCAGCCGAAGCTGCTCCACTACGGCATCTCGTCGGACCTGGCCTGGGAGGTTGGCCTGTCCTGCGGCGGCGCGATCGACGTCTTCGTCGAGCGCTTCGACTGGTGAGGCGATGAGCGAGCTGTTTGACGCGCTGCAAGCGCGGCTGGGGGCCGGCGAACCGGCTGTCGTTGCGACCATCATTGACGGGGCTGGCGCGGTCGGGCACAAGCTGCTGATCCGGCCCGGCGCCCCATTGCTGGGCGGACTGGGCGAGCCGGCGCTCGATATCCGCGCCACGGCGGACGGGCTGGACTTGCTGACGCGGGAGCGCTCCGAGCAGCGGCGCTACGCGACGCCGGCGGGCGAGGTGGTCGTGTTCCTGGAGGTCTATCCTCGGCCACCGCGGCTGCTGATTTTTGGGGCGGTCCACACCGGCGTCGCTATTGCCGCCTTTGCCAAACTGCTCGGCTTCCGCGTCAGCGTCATCGACGCGCGCTCGGCCTTCGCGACGGCGGAGCGCTTCCCGCACGTTGACGACCTGATCGTGCAGTGGCCGGACGAGGCGTTGCAGGAGATCACGGTCGACGAGAGTACCTACGCGGTGCTGCTGACGCACGATGAAAAATTCGACGACCCGACGCTGATGACGCTGCTGCGCACCGACTGCCGCTACATTGGCGCGATCGGCTCGCGGGCGACGAGCGCGGCGCGCAATGATCGGCTGCGGGCGGCCGGCTTCAGCGATGCCGACCTGACGCGAATTCACAGTCCGATCGGCCTGGACCTTGGCTCGGTGACGCCAGAGGAGATCGCGCTGTCGATCGTCGGCGAGATGATCGCGGCGCGCTACGGCCGTGACGGCCGGCGGCTATCGGCCAAGGTGCGCGAGGCGGCCATCGACGAGGGTATCCCGTGGTGATCGCTGGCGTCGTGCTGGCTGCCGGCGCCTCCAGCCGGCTCGGCCGGCCAAAGCAACTGCTGCCGTTTCGTGGCCGGCCGCTGCTCGAGGCGACGCTGGCGCGCGTAGCACAGGCCCAACTTGACGATGTTGTCGTCGTGCTGGGCGGCAGCGCTGCCGAAGTCATGGCCCAGGTGCGATTCGGCGCCGCCCGGCCGGTGATCAATTCCGCCTACCAGAACGGTCAGGCGACGTCGCTGCGGGCCGGGCTGGCGGTGATCGAGGGGAACGCCGACGCGGTCGTCTTCCTGCTAGGCGACCAGCCGCTGCAATCGGTCGCGGTCATCGACCGGCTGATCGCCGCGTTCCATGCCGGCGCCGGCCCGATCGTCGCGCCGGCCTACGGCGGCGTGCGTGGCAACCCCGTGCTGTTCGCGCGCGCCACCTATCCGCTCCTGCAGGCTCTCACCGGCGACCAGGGCGCGCGGCCGTTGCTCCGCCAGCGTCCGGACCTTGTCCACGACGTCGCCGTCGACGAGTCGGCCCCGCCGGCCGACATCGACACGTGGGACGATTATCGCGCTGTGCTGCGCGCTGCCGGCGAGCCGGATCCCGGCCCGGATCCCGGCCCGGAGCCAGCCGCCGCGTCATCGACACCAGCGGCGCGGCCAGGACCACGCGACGATGACTGATGCGCCGGCCGACCCGCCCGCGCCGCTGGGCTACTGCCGCGGCTGCGGCCGGCCGCTGACCGAGCGTCACATCCACGGCCGGGCGCGGCCGTTCTGCATTGACTGCCAGCGCCCCGTCTTCGACGACCCCAAGCTCGCGGTGGCAGTGATCGTCGCCATCGACGGGCGCATCCTCCTCCAGCAGCGCGCCATCGACCCGGGCCGGGGCGCCTGGACCTTCCCGTCCGGCTTCGTCGATCGCGGCGAAGTGGTCGAGGAGGCCGCGGCGCGCGAGACGCTGGAAGAGGTGCGGCTGCCGGTGCGCGTCGATCGATTGCTCGGCCTCTACTCGCGCGCTGGCAACCCGGTCGTGCTGGCCGTCTACACCGCTACGCCACTGGCCGACACCTTCGCGGCCGGCGATGAGGTGGCGGCTGTCGCCTTGTTCGACCCGGTCGACTTGCCTCGACTGGCCTTTCCGCAGGATGAACGCATCATCGCCGACTACCTCGCCACGCTGGCGCGCTCACGCGCCGGGGCTTCGGGCACGTCCCTGGCGCTGGACCGGCCAGACGTGTAAAGTGCGGCGTCAGTCGGGTGGCCATCGGAGAAGGTGAGGGGGCGTCATGGGCAGCATTCTGCCAAAGAGCGACTTCATCGGCGTCGAGGATGTCGCGCACCTGTGCGCCGGCGGCGAGACGCCATTCCTGAAGCGCAACGTCGACGCGCTGCTGCGCTTCAGCCTCGACAAGAGCCGCGGCATGCCCGGCCGGGCCAACCACTTTGCCGTCTACGCCGAGGCCAAGCAGCGCTTCGCTCGGCTGCTGCACATCGAGCCGGGCGACATCGCGCTGCTGGGCAGCGCCTCGGACGGCATCAACGTCGCCGCGCTGGCGATCGCCTGGCGGCCGGGCGACAACGTCGTGGTCGAAGCCATCGAGTACCCATCGGTGATCTACCCCTGGGCGCGGGCGCGCGGCGTCGACGTGCGCGTGGTGCCGACCCGCGCCGGCGACGCCGACCTGGACGCGCTGGCGGCGGCGATGGACGACCGGACGCGCGTGCTGGCGACGAGCCATGTTTCCTACTACAGCGGCGTGCGCCACGACCTGCCCGCGCTGAGGGCGCTGGCCGACCGGGTCGGGGCACGCCTGATCGTCGATGTCTCGCACGCCCTCGGCGTCGTGCCAGTGCGGGCAGACCTGTGCGACCTGGCCGTCTCCTGCTGTTACAAGTGGATCCTTGGCGCGCACGGGCTGGGCATCTGCGCCTGGAACCGCCACCGCTGGCCGGATCTGGACTCGGCACTCGTCGGCTGGGCGTCGGTTGCCAGCCGTGGCGGCCCGGCCGACCGGACGGCCTACACGCTCAAGCCCGACGCCGCGCGGCTAGAGCTAGGTAATCCGGCGTTTCCGAGTGTCTACGTGACCAGCAGTGGCGCGGACTACCTGCTGGCGGCGGGCATCGAGCGGATTGAGGCGCACGTCCTTCGCCTTGGCGAGCGCCTGCGGGATGGGCTGCTGGCGCTGGGGCTGCCAGTGCTGACGCCGGCGCCGGCCGCGCGGCGGGCTGGCAACTACTGCTTCGCCACCGACGAAGGGCCGCGGCTGCAAGCGGCGCTGTTCCAGCGTGGCGTGCTGGTCTGGGAGGGTGAGGGCCGGGTGCGCATCTCGGTTCACGGCTACAATGACGACGACGATGTCGATCGCTGCCTGACGGCGCTGGGTGCGGTACTGGCGTCGGGCCGGTGAGGCTCGCGCCCAGCAGCCAGGGACAGCCGTCCAGCCAACTTGATGGAGCGTTTGTGACCACCGGTCAGGAGGATGAGGATGGTCAGCCAGGCTGACGCCCAGGCGATGGTGGAGACCGTGCGCACCGTGCGGCAGGCGCGCCAGTACCGGCCCGATCCGGTGCCCGACGCGCTCGTCGAGCAACTCCTGCAAGTGGCGCGCTGGACCGGCAGCTCGCGCAACACCCAGCCGTGGCGCTTCATCGCCATCACCGACCGGGACCTCCTGCGCCGGATCAGCCAGTTGCGCACGCCGATCAACTGGCTGGCCGAGGCGCCGCTGGGCATCGCCATCATCCTCAACGGCGACAACGAAGCCAGTGAGGCGTATGACGAGGGTCGCGTCACCGAACGGCTGCTGATTGCCGCGCACGCGCTCGGGTTGGGCGGCGGGGTCGCCTGGTACGGCGAGCCATCGCACCGGGAGATGGCGAAGCAGTTGCTGGGCATCCCTGCCGAGCGCACGGCGCGCTCGGTTGTCGCCATTGGCTACCCGGTGTCAACCACCGACCCACGGCCGACCCGCGCCAATCCAGGGCGCAAACCAATTGCGGAGCTAGTCTCCCGCGACCGCTGGACCGAGCCGGTCAGCTAGCGTCCCGCGAGTGAGCGCGTTGACGGTGGCCGGCGGCAGTGCGACAGTGCCGTGCGGACCGGCGCCTTGGTCACGCTGGTGACGGGCGGGCCGGCGGCACGCGGGAGGCTGCATGAAGATCACCGACGTTCGTCCGTACACAGTGTGGGGTGGCGGCCGCAATTTTCTGTTCGTCGTCGTCGAGACTGACGCCGGCCTGACCGGCGTCGGTGAGGCCGGCATCACCAGCCGCGAGTTGGCCGTCGTCGGCGCTATCGAGCATTTCAAGCCGCTGCTGATCGGCCAGGACGCCAACCGGATCGAGTACATCTGGCAGATGCTCCACCGCGGTGGCTTCTTCCCTGGTGAGAAGATCGTCTGTGCCGCCATCTCTGCCATCGATATTGCCCTGTGGGATATCCAGGGCAAGGCGCTCGGCGTGCCGGTCTACCAATTGCTTGGCGGCCTGGCGCGCGACAAGGTTGTCTGCTACCCGCACAACACTGGCCACACGGTCGACGAGCTGGTGGAGTCGTGCGTGCGCACGACGGCCGAGGGCTGGAAGTTCGTGCGCTGGGGTATCCAGTCCGACGGGCTGGTAATGGAGGGTGGGCCGGCGGTGCGGTTGGCGCTGCGCCAGTTCGAGGCTATCCGCAAGGCGGTCGGCGATGAAATCGAGCTTTGCTTCGATGTCCACACCCGGTTGGAAGTGCCAGCGGCGATCCAGCTCTGCCGCGCCAGCGAGCAGTTCCGCCCCTTCTTCATCGAGGACCCGCTGCGCTCAGAGAGCCCGCAGTCGCTGCGGCTGGTCCGCCAGCAGACGGCGGCGCCTCTCGCGGTCGGCGAGCAGTTCGCGACCAAGTTCCAGTTCCGCCAGGTGATCGAGGAAGAGTTAACCGACTACGCCCGCATCGACCTGTGCATCGTCGGCGGCATCACTGAGGCGCGCAAGATCGCTGGCTGGTGCGAGGCACACTACATCAATCTGGCGCTGCACAATCCGCTGGGGCCGGTGTCGTCGGCGGCCTGCCTGCACCTCAACCTGGCCGCGCCCAATGTCGGCGTCATGGAACAACCGCGCCGGCCGGGCAGCACGCTGGCCGACGTCGTGCCGGTGCAAATGACCTGGGAAGACGGCTATCTGCTGCCGCCGACCGCGCCGGGACTGGGCGTCGTCTTCGATGAGGAGGCGGCGAAGAAGCACCCATTCCAGCTGGCCGAGTTCCCCCACTACCGGCGACTCGACGGCAGCTTCACCAACTGGTAGCGGCCCCGCCGTGGAGGTACTCGTGCCTATGCCCCCGGTGGCCGCCGTCATGACGACCTACTTGGAGCTTTGCTCGCGGGCGACGTTCCGGCCGGCGTTCAGCGCCGACCCGTACCTGCACGTGCAGGAGGCGTGCGTGCCGCTGGTGGCCTACTATCGCTTCCTGTATGACGCCGTCGGCCGCGACTACACCTGGGTGGACCGGTTGGCCTGGACCGACGAGCGCCTGCACGCGCACCTGAGTCGGCCGGAGGTGAAACTGCTCGTGCTGCACGTGCAGGGCACACCGGCCGGCTACATCGAGCTAGACCACGCCGCGAGCGAGCCGGGCGTCGAAATTGCCTACTTCGGCCTGATTCCGGCATTCCACGGGCGCGGGCTGGGCAAGCACCTGCTGTCGGTCGGTGTTGGTCGCGCCTTCGACGATGGCGCCGAGCGAGTCTGGCTGCATACCTGCACGCTCGATGGCCCTCACGCGCTGGCGAACTATCTGGCGCGTGGCTTCGTGCCCTACCGCACGGAGACGGCTCCGTAACGGCGATGGCTATGGCCGCTGCTTGCGGCGCTGCGCGGCAAACCACTCCAGCAGGTAGGTCTGCCGCAGGCGGCGCAGGTCGTCCGGGTCGCGGCCGGTCCAGTCGCGCAGGCCCTGGCCGGTGGCGGCGCCGAGATGACCGCCGGCCACGGCCTGCTCCAGGACGGGTACCGGTCGTGGCTCGTTGTAGAGATCGGGCGTCAGGTAGCGCTGGATAGCGACGACCGTCTGCAGGCCCACCAGATCGGCCGTCTCCAGCGGTCCCATCACCGGCGACCGTAGCCCGAAGCTCTTCTTCAGGACGATATCGAGCGTTTCGGCGTCGGCGGCGCCCTGGTCGAGCAGGTAGCAGCACTCGCGCAGGAGTGCGTGCTGCAAGCGGTTGCCCAACTGGCCCAGCACATCCTTGCGCACCAGCACCGCCACCTTGTTGCCCCAACTGTTCAGCGCGTCCAGCACACGCTGGGCAATCACTGGGTCATTGGTCTCGCCGGGCACGACCTCGACCAGTTCCATCAGCGCCGGCGGGTTCCAGAAGTGGGTCGTCAGCACCTGGGTCGGTCGGGTGGTCGCCGCTCCGATATCGGTGGCCCGCAGGCCAGAGGTGTTGCTGGTGAGGATCGTCTCGCGCGGGCAGAGGGTATCCAGCCGGCGGTACAGTTCCTGCTTGACGGTCAGGTCTTCAGCGATCGACTCGATGACCCACTCAGCGGTGCGCGCGGCAGCCGCCAGGTCGGTCGTGCCGGTGATGGCTGCGGCCGCGCGCTCGGCCTCGCCGGCATCGACGATCTCGTGCTGCCGCAGGTCGGCCAGCGCCGCGCGCCAGTTGTCCATGCCACGCGCCAAGCTGGCGTCGCTGCGGGCGTAGAGCGTCACCTGGCAGCCCCCGCGTGCGGCGCTGAGGGCGATGCCCGGCCCCATTTGCCCCGTGCCGACGACCAGCAGCCGCCGCATCTTGCCTCCGACCATCGCGCTCCTCCTCCAGCCGGGGTCGGACCACGGTCGGCCGATCGCCGGCCGACCAGGTTCCCGGCGTCCCTACATTACCTGGAACATCGAGCTGACCGACTCGTCGGCGTGGGTGCGGCGGATGGCTTCGGCCAGCAGCGGCGCGACGCTCAGGACCGTCACCTTGCCGCCCACCCGCTTCTCCGCCGGCACGACGATCGTGTCGGTGACGATCAACTCGCTCACGAGCGGGCTGGCCAGCCGCGCCAGACACCTGTCGACGATCACGCCGTGAATCACCGCCAGCGTGATCTCCGGCCGAGCGCCGGCCTGGATCAGCGCCGGTAACTGGGTGATCACGCTGCCGCCGGCCATAATGTCGTCAACGACGATCGGCCGCAGCCCCTCGACATCGCCGACGACGTGCGCGACCTCGACCTGGCCGCCGTTGCCGCGGCGCTTGTGCATGACGGCGATCGGCAGGCCCAGCAGTTCACCGTACTTGTCGGCCCAGCGCGCCCGGCCGACATCCGGCGCCACCACCACCGCATC
>JADLAZ010000222.1 GCA_020849725.1 Chloroflexota bacterium | reverse complement strand
TATCTCATGGGCCATCTCACGGTCGGCCACCTCAACGTGGCGGCGCTGCTGTGGCTGCCCTTGTTCGCGGTCGCGTTGCTGGCGGCCGGCGACCGCCGCCGCTTCGCGCTGCCGGCGGCGGCGGTCTGCCTGTTCATGACGGCGATGACCGAGTGGCACACGACGCTGTTCGCGCTGGTGCTAGGCGGCCTGCTGGGGTTGTGGGCACTGCTGGGCGCGCTCTGGCGGCGGGCCGGCTGGGCGCGGCCAGCGCGGATGGCGGCCGCCGGCCTGCTCGGCGGACTGCTGCTGGCGCCGCTGGTCGTGGCGACGGCGCAGGCCGTCCACGCCGCTGGTGCGCGCGCCGAACTGGGTGAGCGCTGGGCGCAGGAGCACTCGGCCAACCTGCTGGCGTTTCTGCTCCCGCAGGACCTGCATCCGCTCTGGGGCGACGCCGTGCTGGCCTGGCGCAAGGCGAATATCGAGGAGGTGCTGAGCGAGGGGCGGGTCTCACTCGGTCTGATCGTCATGGTCCTGGCGGCGATCGGGGTCGTGGGGCTGCGCTGGCGGGCAGCGCCGTGGCTGGCGGCGGCCGGCGTCGGCATCGCGCTAGCGCTGGGTCCGGAGGTTCATATCGGCACCGTGGTGCGCTCTGCGGTGACGCCGTTCGATATCTTGAGTACTGTGCCGCTCGTGGACGTCTCACGCACACCGGCCCGGTTCAGCGTGCTGGCGACACTCGGCCTGGCGGTACTGTCCGCAGCCGGGGTCCGGGAGATCGCTCGCCGGCTGCCACCTCGCGCGGTAGTCCCGGTGATTGCGCTGCTGGGCGCCCTGGTCGTCGCTGAGTTCCTGACCGCGCCGTTCGATCTGGAGCGGCCGCCAGACACGGCACTGGCGCGCCAGATCGGCCAGAAGATCGCCGAGATCGACCCACAGGGCACGGTGCTGACGCTGCCCTACCGCCAGGCCGAGCAGGAGCGAGTCTTCCATCAGGTGCAGCACGAGCGGCCGATCTTTGGCGGGTTCATCCCCCGCGAAGTCGAGCGCCCCTTTCGGACAAACACACCTGGCTTCGTCGATCTGGGGACGGCGCGCCCCCTGCGCGACATCTTCGAGGCGATGCCAGACCCGCTGGCAGTGCTCAACTACTTCCATGTGCGCTACGTGCTGGTCTATCGCGGCGAGGTCCTTGACGATGCTCCCGGTCGCGCCTTGCTGACGAGTCTGCGCCGGGTGCTGCGCCAGTCAGCGCCGGCACTCACCTCGGCCGACGGCGCGCTCGAGGCCTGGGGCGTGCCACCGGCGGCCCTGACCGAGCCATTCATGCGGGCCGACCGTGGTTGGTGGCCGGTGGAGACGATCCCGCAGCTTGGCCGCACCCGCTGGATGGGCGAGCGGAGCCTGCTCGTCCTCGAGCGACCTCGCCTGACGCCAGTGACGGTGGAGTTCACTGCCGTGAGCTACCAGGAGCCGCGACGCATCGAGGTCCGCGCTGGCGACCGGGTGCTAGACGTCGTCACGGTGACGCCAGCGCCGCACGACTTCGTGGTGACGGTGCCCGCCGACCTGGGCAGCACTCATCTGACGCTCACATCGCTCGACGGCGTCGACAGTCCAGCCCTCCATGGCAACGAGCACGACCAGCGCGACCTCAGCGTCGCGGTGGCACGGGTCCGCCTCATCACCGAGCCGCCGACCGTGCGTGACGATGACCCGGTTCACCCCGTGCTGGCGGACGCGACGCGCGCGCTGGCCGGATGACAAGCGATAGGTGGAGCCGGAGACTGGGGCCTTTCCCTGGACGGAGTCGAAGGGGAAGGGATTACATCTGGATGCTTCGGCTTGAGTGGTGCTGACGGCAGTCAGTAGAGTTGAGCCAGGGCGAGTAGGCGGCCCCAGCCGGTCTCTGGTATGCTGCGCGCGCCGGCCGGGCCGGCGATGTTGCCACACGAGCGAAAGGAACAACCAGCATGGGGCGCACGCGCGGCAAGATCACCATCGTTGGCGCGGGCTTTGTCGGCAGCACGACGGCCCAGCGGCTGGCCGAGCGTGACTACGCCGACATTGTGCTGGTCGACATCGTCGAGGGCATGCCGCAGGGCAAAGCGCTCGACCTGATGCAGTCCGGGCCGGTCGAGGGCTACGACTCGCACGTCACCGGCGCGAACGGCTACAGCGAGACGGCCGGCTCGGACGTGGTGGTGATCACGTCGGGGATCGCGCGCAAGCCCGGCATGAGCCGGGACGACCTGCTGCTGACAAACGCCCGCATCGTCGGTGACGTCACCCGCCAGGTCGTCGCGGCCTCGCCGGACGCCATCCTGATCGTCGTCAGCAATCCGCTGGACGCGATGGCGCACCTGGCGTACCGGGTGAGCGGGTTGCCGCGCGAGCGCGTCATCGGCATGGCCGGCGTGCTCGACTCGGCCCGGTTCCGGACCTTCATCGCCATGGAGCTGAACGTCTCGGTCGAAGACGTCAACGCCTTCGTCCTGGGCGGTCACGGCGACACGATGGTGCCGCTGCCACGCTACTCAACTGTCGCCGGCATCCCGATCACCGAACTGATGACGCCAGCGCGCGTCGAGGCGCTGGTGCAGCGCACAGCCAACGGCGGCGCGGAGATCGTCGGGCTGCTTAAGACCGGCAGTGCCTACTACGCGCCGGCGTCGTCGGTGGCGACGATGGTCGATGCGATCATGCTCGACAAGCGTCGCATCCTGCCGTGCGCCGCCTATCTTCAGGGCGAGTATGGCGTGGACGGGCTGTACGTCGGCGTGCCCTGCATCCTGGGTGGCGGCGGGCTGGAGCAGGTGCTGCAGATCACTTTGAGCGACGCCGAGGCGGCGGCGCTGGCGAAATCAGCCGCGGCGGTGCGCGAGCTAGTCACTGTTCTGGAGCAGAACGGCTTGCTACCAGCATCGTGATGCAGGCGGCCGGTGTCGCGCTGAGCGCGCCCCTTGGCCCAGCGACGACGGCCGGGTAGAATGGCCACCCCGGCAGCCGGCCGGGCGGCGCGGGCGTCGGGCGCGCCGGAGGCCAAGCCTGAGGAGCGAACGATGCGACTGGCAAGCCGCATGAGCCGGCTAGGAACAGAAACCGCGTTCGAAGTGCTGGCCCGCGCCCGGGCGCTGGAAGCGAAGGGCGTGGATGTCGTCCACCTGCAGATCGGCGAGCCGGACTTCGATACGCCCGGCAACGTCGTCGAGGCCGGCGTATCGGCACTGCGCGGCGGCGCGACCCACTACACGCCGTCAGCCGGCATCCCTGACCTGCGCCAGGCGATCGTCGACGACATCCGCGCGCGCCGCGGTCTGGAGGCGTCGCCGGATCAGGTCGTGGTGGTGCCCGGTGGCAAGCCGACGATGTTCTTCGTCATGCTGGCGCTGCTGGAGGCCGGCGATGAGGCGATCTACCCCAATCCAGGCTTCCCCATCTACGAGAGCATGATCAACTTCGCCGGCGCGACGGCGGTGCCGCTGCCGCTGCGGGAAGAGAACGCCTTTGAGGTCGATGTCGACGAGTTGCGGTCGCTGATCACGCCGCGCACACGGCTGCTGGTGTTGAACTCGCCGGCCAATCCGACCGGCGGCGTGCTAAGCCGGGAGCAGATCGCCGCGATCGCGGCGCTGGCCGTTGAGCACGACCTGATGGTCATGTCGGATGAGATCTACAGCCGCATCCTGTACGAGGGCGAGCACGTCAGCATCGGCACCTACCCGGGCATGGCCGAGCGCTTCATTCTGCTCGACGGCTTCTCCAAGACCTGGGCGATGACCGGCTGGCGGCTGGGCTACGGCATCTTCCCGCCAGCGCTGGCGCCGCACATCGTCCGGTTGGCGGTCAACAGCGTCTCGTGCACGGCCGGGTTCACGCAGATGGCCGGCATCGAGGCGCTGCGCGGGCCGCAGGACGACGTCGACGCGATGCTGACCGAGTTCCGTCGCCGGCGGCAGTTCATCGTCGACGGACTGAACGCGATCCCCGGCATCAGTTGCGTGCTGCCGAAGGGCGCGTTCTATGCCTTCCCCAACATCTCCCGGCTGGGCGTCGACTCGCGCACCTTTGCCACGCTGCTGCTGGACGAGTACGGCGTGGCGACGCTGTCGGGCACGGCTTTCGGCAGCTACGGCGAGGGCTACCTGCGCCTCAGCTACGCCAACTCGGTCGAGAACATCGACAAGGCGCTCGGGCGCATCGCCCAGGCGGCCAGGGCGGTGCAGGTAGCGCGGGTGTAGCGCGACGCCTGGACCGGTTACGAAGCGGCGAGTTGGCGCTGCGCGAGCAGGGCCAGCCGGTCGCCCGCCTGCGTCTCCAGCCGGCCGCAGACGAGGTGGCACAGCTCGAACACGTCTGGGTCGGCGATGGCGTAGTAGACGTGCAATCCGACCTTGCGGCGCGCGACGAAGCCAGCGGCGAACAGCACTTGCAGGTGCTTGGAAACGTTGGCCTGCTTGATGCCAGTCAACTCGACCAACTCCGTCACCGTGCGCTCGCCGCCGCGCAGCGTGTTGAGAATCAGCAAGCGCGCCGGCTCGCTCAACACCTTGAAGCGCTCAGCGATGAGCGTCAGCAGGCTGGCCGGCAGGTCTCCGTCGCTCATGGCGTCTCTCCCATCGTCAGCACCGCCAATGCATGCCAATAGGATAATATATCGACCGCGCCGCCACGCCGCCAGCGCGCGGGCGCGCCCTGACCGGTGGTGCGACCGGCGACCGCGGCCCCGCATCATCGCTTCAATGCGGACCCTGCCGACCGCACCCGTCGCTGCCCAGACCGCTCGCCAGGAGGTCACCATGACGACGCCATCGACCAACCCGGCCGCCGCCCTCGCTGACCGCATTCCGAACGTGAGCCAGCCGTTGCCGGGCGTGATGACGGCCGGCCAGCCTCAGGCCGAGGATTTCGCGCGCGTGGCCGGCGCCGGCTTCACGACGGTGCTGGACGTATGCGCACCCGAGGAGGAACGCGGCTTCGACGAGCCGACGGCGGTGGCCGCCGCTGGACTGGACTACATCGTCGTGCCGGTGCGCTCGTATACGCCCGACGACGCGGTGTTTGACGCAGCGCGGGCGGTGCTGAGCGATTCCGCGCGGCGGCCGCTCTTCTTCCACTGCCGCAGCGCCAACCGGGTCGGGGGCCTGCTACTGGCCTTCCTGATGCTCGACGAGGGTCTGGCGGAGGATCAGGCGCTGCGCCTGGCAGTACAGGTCGGCCTGCGCAACGAGACCCTGGCCGGCGCCGCGCTCGACTACGTTCGGCGCCGGCGCGCTCTCGCCTGACGCAACCGCTGGCCCGATACCGCGCGCGACGACGCCCGGCGCGCGGCATCGAGCCAGCGAGGCGGCCTACATGTACAGGCCGCCGTTGATGCTGATGGTCTGGCCGGTGATGTAGCCGCCCTCGATGCACAGGAAGCGCACGACGCGGGCGATCTCCTCCGGCGTGCCGAAGCGCTGCAGGGGGATGCGGCTGACGATCTGGGCGCGGATCTCGTCCGGCACGGCGGCGACCATGTCGGTCTCGATGAAGCCGGGTGCGACGCAGTTGGCGGTGATGCCGTAGCGCGCCAACTCCAGCGCCAGCGAACGGGTGAAGCTGATCATGCCACCCTTGGCGGCAGCGTAGTTGGTCTGGCCGATGTTGCCGCTCTCGGCGATGACCGAGCTGATGTTGACGATGCGGCCGCTGCCCTGGGCGATCATTTGCTCAACGGCCGGCTGCGTGCAGTAGAAGACGCCGTTCAGGTCGGTATCAATCACCTCGCGCCACTGGGCGCTGGTCATCTTGCGCAACGTGCGATCGCGGGTGATACCGGCGTTGTTGACCAGGATGTCGATGCGGCCGAAGCGCGCGATCGCACCGGCGATCAGGCCGCGGGCCTGGGCCTCGTCGGCGACGTCGGCCTGCACGGCGATCGCCTCGACGCCCGGGTTGGCCTCGATCACGGTCTGGGCCAGCGCCTCGGCGACCGCGCTGCTGGTGGCGTAGTCGATCACGAGGTTGGCGCCCCGCGCGCCGAGTTCGCGAGCGATGGCGGCGCCGATGCCACGAGCTGCGCCGGTGATGACGGCCACGTGCCCGGCCAGTGGGCGCTGCTCGGTCGGCGTCACCGCCTGATGGTCTGCCGGTGCGGTCATGCTGCCTTCCCTCCTACGTCGTCGTGGTCGTTGGCCGCTCGAAGATGGCAGCGATGCCCTGACCACCGCCGATGCACATCGACACGAGCGCATACCGGCCACCAATGCGCCGCAACTCGTAGAGCGCCTTGACGGTCAGGATCGCGCCGGTCGCCCCGATGGGGTGGCCGAGCGAGATGCCGCTGCCGTTGGGATTGGTGCGGTCGCGGGGCAGGCCCAGCTCGCGCATGACCGCCAACGCCTGGGCGGCGAAGGCTTCGTTCAGCTCAATCACATCCATGTCGGCCAGCGTCAGGCCAGCGCGCTCCAGGACCGATCGGATCGCCGGCACCGGGCCAATGCCCATGTAGCGCGGCTCGACACCGGCGAAGCTGTAGGCCACCAGCCGGGCCAGCGGCGACGCCCCGCGCGCGGCCGCCGTCGCCTGCTCCATCAGCACCACGGCCGCGGCGGCATCGTTGATGCCGGCGGCATTGCCGGCGGTGACGGTGCCAACCTTGTCGAAGACCGGACGCAGCTTGGCCAGCGCCTCGCGGCTGGTATCGCTGCGGACATGCTCGTCGGTGGCAACGATTACCGGCCCTTTGCGCGTCGATACCTCGATCGGCAGGATCTGGTCGATGAACCGTCCCTCTTGAATGGCCAGTGCGGCGCGCTGGTGGCTCTCCAGCGCCAACGCGTCCTGGTCGTCGCGGTTGATCTCCCACTTCGCGGCGACATTCTCGGCGGTGATGCCCATGTGGCAGTCGTCGAATGGGTCCGACAGGGCAGCAACCATAACGTCGACGGCGGTGGCGTTGTTCATGCGCTGGCCCCAGCGCAGACCCGGCAGCCAGTACGGGGCGCGGCTCATGACCTCGGCGCCGCCGCCGAGGGTGACGTCGGCATGGCCCAACTCGATGAGCTGCGCCGCTGACACGATCGCTTGCAGGCCGCTGCCGCAGAGCCGGTTAACGTTGACCGCCGGTGTCTCGACCGGTAACCCACCCTGAACGGCGGCGACCCGCGCCAGGTACATGTCGTGGGCATCGGTATTGATGACGTGGCCGAAGGCAACGTGGCCGACCTCGGCCGGCGCGACACCGGCGCGGCTGACGGCCTCGCGCACGACGGCTGCCGCCAGCGCGGTCGGCGCCTGGTCCTTGAGGCTGCCGCCGAAGTCGCCGATGGCAGTGCGCACCGCGCTGACGACCACGACACCACGTCCAATCGTCATTCCAGGTCCTCCCTCCAAGCGTGGCTACCGCGGACAGGGGTACCCCGGCCGCATCACCGGCGTGACGGCGCCGATGGCGCGGCCGGGGTGGCTAGGCGTCACGCCGGCGTGGTGGGAGGAGCAGCATTGCTCCTCCCGGCGGCGCGTGCCCAACGGGCAGCCGGCGGGCGCGACGGCGGGATAAAGCCCGCCGCGTCCAGGTGGGACTGGAGCGTGCGCACGAGCCGCTGCTTCTCCTGCAGCCCGACGACCCGCTCCATCAGCCGGCATGGTCCACACCAACAGCCCCAGAAGTCGATCACGACCGGCGCCTCCGACCGCAGCACATCCTCCTTGGATGACGCCTCGGTCACGGTCGCTGGTGCGCTCATTCTGTCTGCTCCCTCGGACCTTCGCCAGCGTCGCTGCCGCCTTGAGCCTACGTCGCGACCCGTAGCAAGGTCATTGCAGGCGTGGGAGAACCATTGCAGTTTCATCAAACGCGCTGCCCACCGGCCACCCCTTGACAGTCTTGCATCTAAGTGTATATTGCATCTAGTGGCTGTGGGCACTGTCTGGAGGAGATGAGCAGTGAGCGAGGACCAGGGGCGACGAGGAGCCAACGGCGACCAGCCGCCGCCGCGCAGTTGGCTGACGCCGTACCTGCTGATGCTGCTGCGCTCCTGGCACGGGTACGGCTACGAACTGGTGCGCCAACTGGCGCTGTTCGGCTTCGGCTGGGTCGAGCCAGGCACGGTCTACCGTGCCCTGCGCGATCTGGAGCGCGACGGCTACGTGCTGTCGCACTGGGACACCTCCGCGGGGGCCGGACCGGCGCGACGGGTGTATACCATCACTGACGCTGGCATCGAGGCACTCGGCCTCTGGGCGACCACGCTGGAGAGCTACCGCCAGTTGCTGGAGCGATTCTTCCATCACTACGGCGCGACCGAGGCGGGCACGATGACCGATGGACCGGCCGACAACCGTCCGCCCAGGACCTGAGGCGGCGCCGGTGCGGCGTCGCCACGAATCGAAGGGAGGCTTCCATGGCGACCAGGACTCATGGCCAGATGACGGAGGATATGGCGGCCGCTGCCGAGCACGTGCGCAAGACGGCTGCCGCCGCCACCGAGCAGGCCCGCCAGACCATGTCAGAGGCGCAGGAGCAGTGGCACAGCACGCTGACGCAGTCGCAGCAGGCCCAGACCGATCTGAGCGAGGCGGTGGCGCAGCTCAGCGAGCAGAACAGCAAGCTGGTGCGGGCCGCGTTCGGTGGCTTCTGGGATGCCTCGCTGAGCATGCTCAACATGGCGTCCTGGAGTCAGGAGCAGATCGATCGATCGGTGCGCCAGTTGATGGACCAGGGTCGCATCAGCCGTGAGGAGGGCCTCGCACTGGTGCGCGAGGCGGGCGAGCAGGCCCGCACGCAGCAGGCCGAGCTGGTGCGCCTGGCCCAGGAGCAACTGGCGGCCGCCCTGCAGGCGGCGCGGGCGCCCGGGGCGACGACCGATACCGCTGGCGGCCACGCCAAGCGCGGCTGACCCAGTCACAGGGCGGGCCGGTCACTCCCTGTGGAGCGGCGCGGCCCACCCCACGCGGGAGCGGCTGGCGGCGAGAGGAGGAGCTATGTCACGCCCCGATGGCGAGCGCGGCCCTACGGACCCCTTCGACCCATTCGGGCACTGGAAGAGCCTGCGCGAGTCCGGCATGGACACCTGGTCGAAGGCGATGATCGAGTTCGTGAACTCGGATGCCTACGCCAAGGCGTCGGCCGAGTGGCTGGACACCTATCTCGGCGCGTCCGAGTCGTGGCAACGCACCGTCGGGCAAACGCTGACCCGGACGATGACGCAGTTCAATGTGCCGACGACAGATGACATCGTGCGCCTGGCCGACCGCCTGACCCGCATCGAGTTGCGGCTGGACGATCTGGACGCGCGCCTCGACGACATTCAGCGCCTGGTGACGTCGCCACCCGACAGCGCCCGTCTGGCCGAGCGACTGACGGCGATCGAGTTGCGGCTGGCCGAGGTGCAGCGCCGGCTCACTACCCCGGCTGCCTTGCCAGCCACACCAGCAGCCGAGCGATCGGCCCCGGCGGCCAGGACGAAGTCTCGCGCCACGACAGCGCCGGCCGCCGAGACACCGGCCACCCCGCCGGCGACCAACGGCGACGTCAGCACGGACCCGAACCGGCAGAAGGGACGGTAGTCGACGATGACGACCTCCGGGAGTCCTTCAGCCGACGAGCTCCAGGCCACGCTCCGGCAGATCGAAGCGGGCGCGCGGACGTACGCTCGCGTGACCACGCGGCGCTCGGCGCGCGTGGCTCAGACGCCCAAGGACGCGATCTGGTCACTCAACAAGGCGACGCTCTACCGGTATCGGCCGACCGTGCCCGTGGCGGAGCGCCATCCGGTGCCGCTGCTGCTCGTATTCGCGATCATGAACCGGCCCTACATTCTCGACCTGCGCCCCGGTCACAGCTTCGTCGAGTACATGGTCGGCCGCGGCTTCGACGTCTATCTGCTCGACTGGGGCGCGCCAGCGCTGGAGGACCGCGGCCTGACCTTCGACGACTACGCGCTGGAGTACCTGCCGCGGGTCGTCCGCAAGGTCAAGGCCGTCAGCGGTTCGACCGATATCAGCATGCTCGGCTGGTGCCTGGGCGCGCTGATCGCCTCCATCTACGCCGCGCGCCGTCCGTCCGATGGCCTGCGCAATCTGATCCTGCTGACGGCGCCGCTGGATTACTCCGACAAGACGGCTGGCGGTTTTGCGCGCTGGGTCAACGAGCCGGCATTTGATCCGGTCCGCCTCGCCGATACCCTCGGCAACATCCCCGGCGAGCTGATCGACTACGGCGCCAAGGCGCTCAAGCCGGTCGAGAACTACATCGGCAGCTACCTGACGCTGTGGGACAACATCCACAATCCGCGGGTGGTAGAGGCCTGGCACGCGATGAACACCTGGGTCAACGACCTGATCCCGATGAGTGGCGCCGCCTACCGCCAGCTGATCCAGGAGTTCTATCGCGAGAACAAGCTCGTCAACGGCACGTTCGTGGCGCGGGGTGAGCGGGTCGACCTGGCCAACGTGCGCGCCAACCTGCTGAGCATTATCGCGATGAGCGACCACATCACCCCCCCTTGCCAGACCGAGGGCGCGCTGCCGAAGTTCGGCAGCGCCGACAAGACCGTCCACAAGGTGCCCGGTGGTCACATTGGCATCATGGCCGGCAGCAGTGCTGCCCGGCGCGTCTGGCCACTGCTGGAGG
>JADLAZ010000221.1 GCA_020849725.1 Chloroflexota bacterium | reverse complement strand
CCTCCCGGCCGGGTCGCCCGGCCAGCCGTCCGATTCAGCCGCGGCCGAGCGCGCGGCGGGCGAGCGCGACGGCGGCCAGCGAGGCGCGCGCCCCGCCACCGACCGAGTGGCCGAGCAGGAAGCCGCCGCCGAGCAGCCCCGTCAGCTTCAGCACCAGGATGAGCGTGGCGATGCCGACCAGCGGGGCGAGCGCCGCCTCGCCCGGCCGGCCCAGCGCTCGCGCCAGCGCCGACGCCAGCCCCAGCGCCGCCACCTGCAGGAACTGGCAGAACAGCGCTGGCAGGAAAGTCCGCCACCACAGCGCCGCCCAGCGCTCGGTCTGTGGCAACGCCCACAGCACCATCGCCAGCGGCGCCAGAGCCAGCAGCAGGTCGAGTATCGCCAGGCGCACCAGCATCTGGAGGAGCCAGAGCAGGAAGACGACGAGCAGGACGGCCAGGATGAGCAGCGCCAGCAGCGGGCTGGGGCCGAGGCGCGGCCAGTGGGTCGGGCTGAGCGGGTCGAGCGGCCCGGCCGCCAGCAGATCGGGCACGCCGATCGGCAGGGTGCGCGTGCTGGCGTCGATGAGCGCATTGTTGAGCGCGATCAGCCAGCCGGCCCAGCCGCCACTGGCGCCAGCCAGCACGGTGTTGGCGGTCAGTGCCGCCAGCGCGACGCGGCCGAGCAGCGGCCACAGCTCGGCGTCGTCGCCCGTCAGGTGGTGGCGGAAGATCAGGTTGTAGCCGCCAACCATGACCAATAGCGCGACGGCGGCGTTGGCGATGGCGCGGCTGACGTCGTGCAGCTGGCGCACCTGGGCCAGCGCGACCGTGTGCTCCGGCCGCGTCACCGTCAGGATGTTGAACTGGCGGTCCAGGTGATCGCGCAGCGCGTCGCGCAACGGGCGCAGCGTCGTGGCCAGCACCTCGGCGAGCGCCCGTTGCACGCCCTCGCCAATCAGCGCCACCGGGTCGACGCTCGGCAGGGGGATGGGCAGCCCGAGGCCGGGCGCCGGTGCTGGCGTCGCGCCAGGGCGGGGTGTAGGCGACGGCGTCGGGCTGGCCGGCACGGTCGAGGTCGGCGGCGGTGGGGCTTGCGCGGCCGCGGACGTGGTCAGGGCGAGCCCGAGCCAGGCCACCAGGGCGAGACTGACCAGTACGGCGATCAGGCGAGCGACGGCGGCGACCAGGTGGTGGACGAACATCGGCGACCTCCGGCGGCAAGTGTGGGCGACGAGGCGGGGCGACGCGAGCGGCACTGTCGGCCCACGCTAGCGCGATGGCCCGACGCCCAGGCGACGCCGGTCACTCCGCCAGCACGGGCAGGCCCCGGACCAGCGAACCGGGTGGTGGACGCGGGCGACGGGCAGTCGACGGGCAGCCGCCGGCGGGCGGTCGTCGGGAAGCCGTCGGCGCCCGTGCCACGCGGGCCGGCCGCGGCGACCGGAGGTCCGGATTTCCCGAAGGAGTAGCTCGCTGCGGACGCCGGCCTGGCATAGGCCCCTATTGGGGTCGTCTGTCTGGGCCAGGTCCGGGGCACGCTGGTGACGCGGTCCACGGCGGCGATGACCCGTCTGCAGGCTGACGCGTCAATGAATCGCCTGGGTAGCAGGTGACCAAGCGGCCCGGGCCGCCAGCGTCGCCGTCCTCGCGGCGCCGATCGCGCCCCGCCGTGCGCATCTCATGGGTGGCAACGATGTCCTATCACGCGACTGCCGCCATGGTCGGTGTGGCGCGCACGGCCAGAAATGTGTACCACTGGGTTCTCACAATGTGCAGTAGAATGGCAACAGACATTGGACCTACTGGGATAGACGGCCACTGAATGGCGGGCATGCCCATGCATCGCGAGCCAGGCACCCAGCGCGTCGGGCGCCTCTTCGAGATCTACCTCCTCATCGCGGCGCAGCCGCGCTGCTGGACCCGGGCACGCCTCACCGACCGCTACGAGGTCTCGGAGCGCCAGATTCAGCAGGACATCGACGAGCTTCGGCATCGCCTGCGGGCCGACATCCGGCGCACCCGGGAGGGGTACTACTTCGAGAGCCAGCCGGTCTTGCCACCCCTCAGGCTGGAGCTGACCGAGGCGCTCGCGCTCCTGCGCGCCGCCCGCGCCGGCGGCCGCCTCACCGGCGTCCACGCCGCTGACCTGGCGGCCGCCCTGGCCCGTCTGGAGACGGCGTTGCCGGCCGAGGTCGCCGGCCTGCTGCCCGGCGTCGAGTCACCGTCCAGCGAGCCGGCCGCTCGCCACCGGCAGGCGATCCTGGCCGAGCTCGAGTTGGCGCTGGCCCGGCGGCGCCGGGTGCGCCTGACCTATCGCGCGGCCTCGCGCGACGGCGCCGCCGCCGAGCGCCTGGTCGACGCCTACGCGGTGGCGCCCTACGGCCGTGGCTGGTACCTGATCGGCTACTGTCACCTGCGGCGGGCGGTGCGCACCTTCAAGATCGATCGGATCGCGGCAGTGGCGGCCACCGAGGAGCGCTACGCCGTCCCGGCTGACTTCGATGCCGCAGCTTATCTCGGGGACGGTGCCGCCTGGGGCGTGATCGCCGACGAGACCGGCCTGCCGGAAGACGTGGTCCTCCAGTTCAGTCCCCTGGCCGGGCGCTGGGTGCGCGAGGAGCAGTGGCACCCCAGCCAGCAGGTGGAGGAGGCAACGGACGGAGCGATCCTGCTCTACCTGCGGGTGGTAGTGACACCTGAGTTCCGGCGCTGGGTGTTCCACTACGGCCGTGAGGTGGCCGTGATCGCGCCACCGTCGCTCCGCGCCTGGATCGCCGATGAAGCATGGGCTGTCGCCGCGACCAGCGGGCCCGAGCCGACAGCGCGACCAGTGGCGCCGCCTCCCGGCGTCACCAACGGTGAAGCAGCGAGCGACGCGGCGGCCCGCGATCGGAGGGCAGGACCGTGACGCTCTTCCACCAGCGGGTGAGCCAGCTCACGCCGGATCGGCAGCCACTGCAGATCCAGGCGGTGGCGGCCGATCTCCTCGCCAACACGGGGCGGTGCGTCGCTGTGCTACCGACGGGTTCGGGCAAGACCCTGCTGGCCGCCTGGCCGTTCGCCGCCGGGCTGCTAGCGCCGAAGCAGATGCTCTTCATGACACCGCTGCGCACGCTGACTGACGCGCAGACGGCGGTGCTGCGCGGTCAGATCGACGCCGAGGCCGCGAGCGCGTTTCTCGACCTCCCCTGGGCGGTCCGAGCGCAGACGGGGGCGGCGCCGGAGGATCCGCTCTTCACGGCGCCGGCGGTGGTCTGCACCTTCGACCAGGCGCTGTCGTCAGCCCTGTCGATCGCTTACTCGGTCTCGCCGCGGCGGCGCGGCATCAACGCCGCGGCGCCGCTGACCGCGTACCTGGTCGCCGACGAGCTGCACCTCTTTCCGCGCGACGAGGCGCTGACGACGTTGCTGTGGCTGCTGCGGCAGCGGCCGGATCTGCCGTTCCTGCTGATGACCGCGACGCTATCCCGGCCGATCGCCGAGCGCCTGGCGGAGCTCCTCGGTGCCGAGCTGCTGGCGAGCCTGCCGTCAGCCGACCTGGCTCAGTTGGGATTGGCCGAGCGCGAGCGCCGGGTCCGCTGGCAGGAGACGCCGTTCGACGCCGCCGGCATCGTCGACGCGGCGCGGACCAGCCCCGACGGTCGCCTGATCGTCGTCGTCAACACCGTGGCCCGTGCCCGCCAGCTTGGGCGCGAGCTGCTCGACCGGCCGGATGCCGGCGCAGTGCTGGTGCTCCACGCCCGCTTCTACCCGGCCGACCGCGCCCGGATCGAGAGCGACCTTCAGGTCGCCTTCGGTCGCGGGGCGGCCGCGCCAGCGCGGCCGACCATCCTGGTCGCGACGCAGGTGATCGAGGCCGGGCTGGACATCTCGGCGGCGACTCTCCTCAGCGAGTGGGCGCCGGCAAACGCGCTCGTCCAGCGGTGGGGACGCTGCGCGCGCTGGGGCGGCTACGGGACGGTCGTCATCGCCCCACCACCACCACGGCCGACTGGCGATCTGCCGTCGCCGTACGACCGCGACCTGGCGCTACGGCCGGCCCTCGTTCCGACGCGTGACTGGCTGCGCGGGCAGGGGCCGGCTGGGGTGAGCATGACTGCCGAGGCCGAACGCGCGTTCCTCGACGCCGCCCACGACGCCGCCGATCGCCACTGGGTCGACGACCTGGCCGGTCGGCTCCACCGCCAGACGACCGCCATCGGCGAGGCGATCGCCGGCGGCCTGTACAGCCACGCCGGTGGCCTGATCCGCCGGGTCGATAATCGGACCGTGCTCCTGCACGGCGACCCGGCCGAGTTGACCGAGCCGTGGGGCGCGCCGGGATTCTCGCTGGCGTCGGGACTGCTCCGGGGCCTGCTGCGCCCACCGGGTCGGACCGCCGCCGTTCCGCCGGCCGACGACGAGGATGACATCGTCTCGTGCGCGGCGCCGGCGCCCGACTGGATACTTCAGCGGCCGGTCTGGGACGACGGGGAGGGCAGCGAACGGCGCGTCGGCCGGCCGCTGGGCTGGGCGCCGGCACTGCCGGCCGACCTCGATCGGGAGCCCCTGTTCGCGCTCAACCCAGCCGTCGCCGGCTACGACCCCCGCCTCGGGCTCGGCCTCGGGCCCGACGGGGGCGCGCCCGCCCCGCCGGAACACTGGGCACGCCCCTTACCGGCCACGGACAGGTCGGCCTACGCCCTCTACCGGCGCGAGACCTACGCCGAGCACATCGCGCGCATGCTGGCCCTGCTCGATGCCCACCCGGCGCTCTGGCCGACGGTGGCGACGGTGGCGGCGGCGGTCGAGCGGCGGTGCGGCTGGCCGACGGGGATGCTCCGGCGCGCGACGCGAGCGGCGATCGCCTTGCATGACGCCGGCAAGCTGACCGATCGGTGGCAGGCGGCGGTGCGTGCCTACCAGCGGGCCGGCGGCAATCCCGTCGCGGACTGGCTGGTCCACACCGACGAGGTCCGCGGCCTCCGGCTCGACAAGGCCGGGCCGCATGCGCTGGCCGGGGCGGCGCACGCCCTGGCCGTCGGCGCCGTGCTCGACGGCGAGACGATCGCCTGGCGTGCCCAGCACACCGCCTCGTTCTGGGACGATGAGGGTCTGCCGTCGCGCGTCCTCTTCACCGCTATCGCCGGGCACCACGGGGCCGCCCCGGCTGGCGATGCCATGCTGGGTGACGAGGAGGTGCTGCCACCGCCGGCGCGGCACTATGTGACCAGGCTGCTGGCCGCACACGATCTCCCGGCGGCAGTCGCGACGCCGGTGGCCGGGCGGCCGCTGGCCGGCTGGGTCGTCAACAGCCAGGCGATCGACCTGGACGGCAACGCCGTCGAGTACCTCGCCCTGGCGATCGTCTCGCGCCTGCTCCGCCTGGCCGACGGGTGGAGCCAGGAACGCGCGGACGACCACCCCGCCGGCGCTAGCGCAGGGCAGGTGGCCGGGTCGCTGACGGGTGACGGTGACGCGCACGCTGGTGGTCCTGAACGAAGGAGAAACGTGTGACCAAGGAGCAATCCACCGGCGAGATCGCCGCCCGCAACTCCCTGACGCTGCGTGTGGCAAAGCGCACCGGGACGCCGGGCGACACCCTCATTGCTTGGGGCTTGGCACTGGTCGCCAGCGCGGTCAGCCGGCGCGACGTCCTGCTGAGCGATGCTCCGGACGCCTTTGAGATCACAGTGCGGCTGGCGCGCGACGAACTCCCGGCCGCCTGCGCCGCCTACCACCCAACGGCCCAGGTCATGCTGCCCTGGTTGGCCTGCGCCACCGCCGGGCGTACCCCGGGCGTCGGTATTGGCTATGCCGTCGAGCGCGACGAACTGCGGGCCGACTACCAACGCCTGCGAGAACTTGGCCAGCGCCCGGCGCCCGGCGGCGATGCTCCAGCCGTAGCCGCCCATCGACTCGCTCCGAAATACCCGCTCTTCCGAACGCTGACCACGCCACGCGGACAGTGGGACGGCTACAACTCGTTCGTCGAGCGGGCCGCCGTCCTGTGGTCGCCGGCCGGTGTCGAAGGGCTGTTGCGTGTTTTCGCTGCTGACGCTGAGGTACCCATGGACGCGGACCTCGATAGACTCGCCCGCCAGCTCAGCATCACACGAAGGCAAGACCGACGACGGAATCCGCCGGGCTTCCTCTTCCCCGGCCAGAACAAAGGCCCGACGATGCGCCTCGGGTGTGGTGGCCTGGTCATCGGTGATGCCAAGGCTCCGGACTGGGTGATGGTCGACCGAGACGACCTATCACTGATCGATCTGTATCTTGCCTATGTTGGCTACTTCGCGGTCGGCACGGTCCTCGATGACGACAAGGGACGGATCGTTGCTGTTCCTATGCCTGCGCGCATCATGGTCCGGAGCATGGTTCAGGAACTGGAGTCGATGAGGCCCCTGACCTACATTGAGGACAGAGCAGCCCGAGAGGCCGGAGCGGAGCTCGGTTTCGCCGAGGCCAAGCTCCGCTTCGCCAAGGCAGCATTGGCCTACCTAGCTGGGCTGGCGGATGTCAATCCGATCGAAGCCGGCGCCGGCCGGGCGCCCACCCTGGTGGGGATCCACGCGGCCGTCTTCTGGAAACCCCAAGGCACCATCTACGCCGTCGACCACGTCACTTTCGTGCCGCTGCCAAGTTGGCTCAGGCCGCTGGTGAAGTCGGAGGGGGTGGCGGGGGCACGCGAGGTGATCCGAGATCACCACCAGCAGATCCGCTCCCTCGAAGCGCGCGAGGGAGCGACGCCGCGGCAGGCGTCCCGGCGCCGCCGTCCGGCCCGCTCACTCTGCCCGCTCGTTGGGGAGGAGGCACGCGCGGCGCTCGATGCCTACCAGGCGGCCCTGACAGGCGACCTACCGGCATGGTTACGCGTCCCACCAGCTTGGCATCGGGCGGTGCTTGCTGAAGACCAGCGGATCGAGCCGTCGTTCGTCCGCAGTTGGTTGATCGATGATAGCAGGAGGATCGTCATGGCCATGCAGCCGGAGTTGGAGACCATTCTGAACGACCCGGCCTTCGAGTCGATCACGGCGGCGATCCGCCGGGCGACGATCTACGCCCACTACGACCGGACCCGCCGGCAGGCGGGCAGTGATGCCGTCGCCTCGGACCGTCCCGGCAGCCCGCTGTCGCCGCAGTACGACCTGGTCGGGTCGCTGCAGGAGGCGGCATCCAGGCATCCGGACGAGTTCTTGCGTGAGCTGTGCGGCTTCGTCGCCGAGTACAACAACGAGGCGATGCGCCGGAAGCAGCCGATGGTGCGGGTGGAGGATCTGGAGCAGGTGATCGCCTGGACCAGGGGCGACCGCCGCGGTCTGGTGCCGGCGCTGCTCATCGCCTTCGGCGTGAGCCCGCATCGCCGGCAGGAGCAGCGGGCCGATGCTCCCGACAATGCCGGGACAGCCGCGCACGTCGGCGATCAAGCCGGGGCCGGAGTGTAGGCGGCGTGGTCAGCCAGGTGGATTCGATCGGACAGGCGTTCATGAGGAGGAATGACATGACTGACCAGACGGTGGACGTCCAGACCCTCGAGCAGGTGGTGGCGGCGCGGGCGGGGCGCCCACTCACTGGGGTGGCCGTGGCGGCGCGAGTGGAGCTAGCAGCGCACGCGCTCAACAACGAAGGGTCGCGCAACAACGCCACCGTGCCCCGCCAGGTCGATGTCGTGGCCGGCGACGAGATCGTCCAGGTCAACGCGATCTCCGGGGACACGCTCAAGCACGCCTTCGTCGACTATCTGCGCGCCTCGATCGCCGATCGACCGGCCGACGCCGCGGCGCTGCCGCTGTGCGACCCGTGTCGCCAGAGCGATCCGAACCGCCTCAACGCCGATGCCGAGCTGCAGGCACTGGCCAAGCAGAAAGCCGACAAGGTCAGCAACGCCGATGTGGTCACCGCGCTGGTCCGGCGCTGCACGATCGACGACGTGGCCGGGCTGCTCGTCACTGCGAGTGAGAAGGGCCAGCCGGGCCGCAACGCGCCGCGGCGGAGTACCGTCCAGTTTGCCTGGCAGTTGGGCATCCCGGCGCAGGTGCGCACCGGGCGGTACACGCACGTCAAGCTGGTGCCGGGCGACCCGACCGGCGACGGCGGCGAAGGTTCGAACCTGGGCCAGAACATCTTCACCAAGCCGGCCTCCAGCGGCCGCTATGCCTTCGTCGCCAGCTGCGACCTGGCGCGGATCGGGCGCAATGATATCTCGACCGAGCGCGTGATCGACGAGGCGACCTGGCAGGCGCGGGCGGCGGCGGTGCTGACGGCACTCTTCCACACGATCGCCCTCCCCGGCGGCGCCGGGCGCAATACCCAACTGCCCCACGTGCACGGCGTGCAGGGTGCGGTCGCCGTCTCGGTGGCGGCGCTGCCGCCGATCGTCTATTCGCCGTTGGCGGACGACTTCGTGACCCAGATGGGGAGGGTTGCCGCCGCCTTCGACCGGGGCGGCAGTGAGCATTTCGTGCTGCCGTTCGCCGATCTTGGCGAGTTGGGCCACCTGCTCACCGGATTGGCAGCGCTGGTTCGGGCCGGCTGACGGCACCGCACGCGTAGCGGGCATGCCTGCCGGGCGGCCGTCATGGCCCCGCTCGCCGGACGTCAATCCCACCTGGCTCAGGAGGCGTCGCCGATGTATGCGATCACAGAGTTCCACCTCGTCAGCCTCTTCTCGTTCCGGATGTTGACCACGAACGCCTTCGCCGCGCGGACGTTGCCCTGCCCGACGCCGGCCGGTATCAAGCTGGCGCTGCTGGCGCAGATGCTGGAAGCCGAGGGGGCAGTGCGGGCGCCGGAGCACCTCGACTGGCTGGCCCCGCTGCGTGTCCTCTGGCGCCCGCCGGCCCGGCTGACGGTCTCGACCGCCACCGTCCGCATCTACAAGGCCGACACTGCCGGCGAGCCGCTGATCGGCTCGGTCGGGATGCGGGAGTATGCCCACATGGCCGAGCCGTTCGCGCTGGCGATCGGTTCGGTGCCTGACGAGCGGCGAGATTCGCTGACCCTGGCGCTGGCCCATCTGAGGGCGCTCGGCACGGCTGAGTCGCTCGTCCAGCCACTGGCGCCGGCCCACTGGGCGGCGGCGCCGCCCGATGGCTTCGTCGAGCTCACGTCCGATCCGGCCAGCGGTACGGCGCCGGCCCCGGCACGGGGCCACGCGGTGGTGATCGACGACCTCGGCCCCGCCCCATCCTGGGAGCGGCTGAACGTCTACCGGGTGCCGGATCGCCGGCGCATCCCCCAGCTCGGGGCGGATCGCGTGCGCCGGATCGTCACCCTGCCGCTGCGCGTCGAGCGCTGGACGGAGACCGGGTATACGCTGGCCGAGCTGCCACCAGCGGAGGCAGACGATGATCGCCCCGGCGCCTGATGCCTACCTCCGGCGCTACGAACTGGAGGTCGCTATCGAGGGCTGGCGCGGCGAGGCCGGCCGTCCGGCCAGCCCGTGCCAGCGCTTCGAGGCGGCGCAGGGCGTCGTGCTGGCGCTGCTGCGGCATGCCGATCCGGACCGGGCGTCGGCCCTGCACGACGCGAACCGGCGCAAGGCGCTCAGCATCTCGCCGGTCACGATCCGCCCGCTGAACGGCAACCTGGCCCGAGCGACGCTCGGCGTCGGTGTGTGGGAGCCGGCGCTGGCCGATCTGATCCACGAGGCGCTGCTCGGGGCGACAGACGCGCCGCTGACGCTGGTCGGACGCCCGGCCGTGCTGCTCGCCTGGCGCCTGGCCGGCGCATGGACGTGCAGCGACCTGCTCCTGGGACCACCAGCGGCCACCGTATCGGTCCGATTCACCTCGCCGACCCTGTTCGGATTTGGGCGCCACCCGGATGGGAGCGGGCGCCTCCACCTCACGCCCGACCCGGGGCCGGTCGTCGCCTCCTGGTTGCGGGCCTGGAAGCTGACCGACGACCGAACGCTCGACTGGCTGCCGACGAGCCCGGAGGCGCTCGGGGAGACGATCGGCCTGGTCGGGCTGCGCGACGTCCATACCGCCGTCGTCGACGAGCCGACGGCAGCGCTGACCGGGTTCCTGGGGGAATGCTCCTATCGCTGGCATGGCCGGGAGGCGGCCGGGCGACCGGCCCTGGCGGCCCTGGCGCGCTTCGCCACCATCTGCGGGACGGGCGCGAAGACCGGGCGCGGGTTCGGGCAGACCGAGGCGCTGGCGCCGGCGCTGCCCGCCGGGAGGTGACAGCATGGTGACCGCGATCCCCGGCTCGATCGCCGACGAGGACGCCGTGCTGGTGCCGATCCGGATGGTGGAAGCGATGCTCTACTGCCCGCGCCAGGCCTGGTACCGATTCACGCTGGGGGACGATCCGCTCAACGTCCACATGGAGCGCGGGCTGCGGCGGCATCAGGTGATGGACGAGGCCAGGCCCGAGACGCCCGAGGGCGTGACCTTTCGCCATCTGCCGGTCTACGCACCTCGCCTCGGCGTGCGCGGCGTGATCGACGAGGTGATCGTCACGCCGGCGATGGTGACGATCACCGAGTACAAGGCCGGGAAGGCGCCTCCGGTCGCCTGGCTTGGCGTGATGGCCCAGGTCATCGTGCAGGCGCTCGCCCTGCGCGAGCACGCGGCGCGCGTTGACTGGTCCGGGCCGTCCCTGCCGGCCGATGTGCGGCTGCGCGCATTCTTCAGCGACTCGCGGCGCTACCGCGACGTGCCCTGGACGGGGGCCAACGAGGCACTGGCGCGCGCGGCGCTGCGGCAGGCGCGCGCCCTGGTCGATCAGACGTCGCCGCCGGCCGGCCTGGTTGGGCCGCGGTGCCGTCACTGTCAGCACGAGCCGATCTGCCTGCCGGACGACCTGCCGCGCTGGGTAGCGGCGGCGCAGCCGATGCGGGAGGCGCGATGACGACGCTCTACGTGACCGAGGACCGGGCCTTCGTCCGCAAGGAAGGCCGGACGCTGCTGGTGCGCCGGTCGGCCGACCAGACGGTGCGCATTCCGCTCGAGCAGGTGACCGAGGTAATCTGCTGCGGGGACGTCTCGTTCTCAGGGGCGGCGCTGCGCGAGTTGAGCGCGGACGGCATCGGGGTCGGCTACATCGGCCCACGCGGCGAATGGGTCGGACGGTGGGAGCCGGCCGAGGCGAAGACGATCCCGCTGCGGCGGGCGCAGTTCCGGGCGGCCGATGACCCGGCGTTGACGCTGGCGATCGCCCGGCCGATGGTTGCTGGCAAGCTGCGCAACACGCGGGCGCTGTTGCTGCGCGCCCGGCGGGAGGGCGCGGCGGTTGGCGACGACGTGCTGGCCGCGCTGGAGGCGCTACGCGGCCAGGCCGCGACCGCGCCGACGCTCGACAGCCTGCGTGGTGTCGAGGGTGACGGTGCGGCGCGCTACTTTCCGGCCTTCGGCGCGATCGTGTCTGTCAACGGGTTCGCGTTCCGACAGCGGCAGCGCCGGCCGCCGCCCGACCCGGTGAATGCGATGCTCTCGTTCGGCTACGCGCTGCTGACCGGCGTGGCGACGACTGCCGCGCGCACCGTCGGCTTCGACCCGCACCTGGGCTACCTCCACGCGATGCGGTACGGCCGCGAGTCACTGGCGCTCGATCTGATCGAGGAGTTCCGGCCGATCGTCGTCGACGCGCTGGTCGTGGCGCTGATTCGGCTGAAGATGATCGCCCCGAACGACTTCGACCGGACGCCGACGGAGTGCCGGCTGAACGCCCAGGCGCGCAAGGTCTTCCTGACGCAGTTCGAGCGCAAACTCGACAGCGTGCTCCACCATCCGGTGCTCGATCGGCAGGTCAGCCATCGCCGGGCTATTGAACTCCAGGCGCGGCTGTTGGCGAAATTCCTGCTCGGCGAGGTGCCGGCCTATGTCTCATTCAGCAAGCGATGAGCCGCCAGGAGCGCCACAAGGTGAGCGCATCGCCGGCGGCGCTGGTCGTCGTGGCCTACGACGTCACGGATGACCAGCGTCGCGCCCGCATGGCGGCGTGGCTGCTGGCCTTCGGCGGGCGGATCCAGGGGAGCGTCTATGAGCTCTGGCTCGACGAGCGCCAGCTCGAGCGGATGTGGGCGGGGCTCGATGATCTGGCGGCGCCTGACGACCTGGTGCGATGTTACGTCCTCTGTGCGGCCTGCAAGCGCCGCATTCGCTCCTGCGGCCTGCCTCCGCCAGTCGAGGCGACGGCATACATTGTGTAGCCGGCTCGACGCGTCGATCGCAGCGGCAGACCAGCGCGAACCGGAACGCCGCACCGTGCGCCGAGGGGTTCGCGATCCGCTCCCACAGGGGCATTTCCAGGCATTAGCACATCAGACGACCGGTCGCCGTACGTCCCAGGCCAGACCTCCGCGCGATCGTGCCTTGAAGCCCTACGGAAGGTGCTCTTCTTCGGGCAAGTTTGACGGCTTGGGATGAGCCCGTCACAATAGCCGTCAACCCGACTGAGGGATTGAAAGGCAATCGAGCACCGCTACTCAGGTGAGATGCGCGTCACAATAGCCGTCAACCCGACTGAGGGATTGAAAGGCCGCCACCGCCGCCTACGCCGCCGCCTACGCCGCCAGTCACAATAGCCGTCAACCCGACTGAGGGATTGAAAGGGTTAGCTCGGAGTCGTGGTGTCGGGATGGATGAGGTCACAATAGCCGTCAACCCGACTGAGGGATTGAAAGTAGTCCCGGCCGGTGAAGACGCGCGTGATCGCGGCCGGTCACAATAGCCGTCAACCCGACTGAGGGATTGAAAGGCCGCCGGCGCGCACGGGCTGCCCACGGATAGCTGCCCGGCCTGTGCCGAGGTGCGGCGGGACGCGCTGATTGCCGAGCAGACGCGACGGCTGGCCGCGCGCTGGGGGCGACGATGACCGCCACCGCGCCCGCCATGACCGAGCGCGTCCTGCAGCAGGCAGTGCTGGATGCGGCCCGTGTGCTGGGCTGGCGCTGCTACCACACGTTTGATAGCCGGCACAGCCCGGCCGGCTTTGTCACAATAGCCGTCAACCCGACTGAGGGATTGAAAGGGCAGTCACCTGTGCTGGCAGGAGGACGAGGACGAGGTCACAATAGCCGTCAACCCGACTGAGGGATTGAAAGCACCCACCAGCCAGTTGATGCCACTGCCGCCGATGAGGTCACAATAGCCGTCAACCCGACTGAGGGATTGAAAGGCGCGTGGGCTAGAGCGCGCCTCGGGCATCCGTGGCGTCACAATAGCCGTCAACCCGACTGAGGGATTGAAAGTGGGTCGTGTCGGCCGGGCTGACGGTCAGGCCGATGGTCACAATAGCCGTCAACCCGACTGAGGGATTGAAAGGCTGGTACAACGGTGCGCGTGCAGGAGATGACGGTTGTCACAATAGCCGTCAACCCGACTGAGGGATTGAAAGACCTCAACATCATCACGCCGAACCAGCAGCAGCCGTGTCACAATAGCCGTCAACCCGACTGAGGGATTGAAAGACGCCGGACAGCGACCACACCGAGCGGCAGGACACGTCACAATAGCCGTCAACCCGACTGAGGGATTGAAAGCGGCTTCTGCCTGTCCGGTCGCTTCCGCTCCTTCTGGTCACAATAGCCGTCAACCCGACTGAGGGATTGAAAGGGAGCTTGTGGGCAATCTGGCGGTAGGTCGTCACAGGTCACAATAGCCGTCAACCCGACTGAGGGATTGAAAGGCGATGGGGCGCATCGACGCGGGCGACGTGGCCGGGTCACAATAGCCGTCAACCCGACTGAGGGATTGAAAGGGTCCAGAGCGCCAGCAGCAGCAACCGGGTCGAGACGGGTCACAATAGCCGTCAACCCGACTGAGGGATTGAAAGTCCGTCACCGTCGTCGTCAGCGACTGCTGGCTGGCGTCACAATAGCCGTCAACCCGACTGAGGGATTGAAAGATCAGCCCTGAGCCGGGGTACGGCCGCACGCTGCCGTCACAATAGCCGTCAACCCGACTGAGGGATTGAAAGTCGTAGCTCATGCCCGCACTGCCTCCCATGTGTCCGGTCACAATAGCCGTCAACCCGACTGAGGGATTGAAAGGTCAACCGGGCCGAGGTCGCGCTGGGGGGCTGCGAGGTCACAATAGCCGTCAACCCGACTGAGGGATTGAAAGGTTTGGGGCCTCGCCCTACGTCAACCGGGCCGAGGTCGCGTCACAATAGCCGTCAACCCGACTGAGGGATTGAAAGAACAGCCACGGCTCGGCCAACTGGACGGGCGTGAAGTCACAATAGCCGTCAACCCGACTGAGGGATTGAAAGTGTATGGGTTCGCCATGACGTGCGGGGTGTGTCCGTCACAATAGCCGTCAACCCGACTGAGGGATTGAAAGTGGAGGTCCGGGCTGACGTTGGTGTGGACGTAGCTGAGCGCGTCACAATAGCCGTCAACCCGACTGAGGGATTGAAAGATCACGGCGGCCAGCCAGACCGTCGCCGACCACGCGGGTCACAATAGCCGTCAACCCGACTGAGGGATTGAAAGTTCACCCGGCGCAGTTGGACCCACATCGGCGCCTCCTGGGGGTCACAATAGCCGTCAACCCGACTGAGGGATTGAAAGTTGGTGGCGTTGGCCCGCAGTTGGGTCAGGAAGCTCATGTCACAATAGCCGTCAACCCGACTGAGGGATTGAAAGAACGGTGGGCCACGGGCGCGGACCAACCCGCTGCCGTCACAATGGCCGTGCTCCCGCGTGAGGGCTTGAAAGGCCTGTCACCGTGCGCGGGGGGGTGGCGACGGCGGGTCCGCGCCTATCGACGCATTCACGGGCGCAGCGCCTAACATGAACGCCGCGCCCATCCCCGACCGGCCGCCCGTCATCTGCTCTCACTGCCGGCGGCTGCTGGATGACGAGGGCTACGGCTACGACCCTCAGCACCGGGTCTGGGCGCATGTCCGTTGCCACGTTGACACCGCCGCTCGAACAGGTCTGGTAGCGCATCGGCCAGCGCGTCAGTACCGTCGTCGACGGCCAGCCGGTTACCGGTGAGATCGTCGGCAACGGCGGCCGGGTGTTCCGCGTGCGCGTGCCGGGTGGCGTCGTGGACATCACGGACGGGAACGCGCTGCGGCCGGCGCGGTGGTAGCGCTCATGCCCACCGCACGCGGTTCAGGTCAGGCGCCGGCCGCCTCAAGCACTGATCGAGCCGGATGGCGCTCGCCGGCCAGGGTGACGACGTCGCCGTCGTAGTCGGCTGTGTCCACCAGCTCAACCTCGATCGCGTCATCGACTTGGCCAGCTTCCTCCAGATGAAGCGCGATCGCCTCAAGCGCCTGGGCGGCAAGTTCGTCCAAGGTCTTGCCGACCACCAGGATCACGGGCAGCTCCGGCACATAGGCGGCGTAGTTGCGTGGCGCCTGCTCGTAGACAACCGTGTAGCGCATGGTCGGGCTCCTCTCGGTGGTAGCGCCGGTCTCAATCGAGACCGGCCTGGTCGCGGATGCTCTCGTATGTCTTCGGCGGCAGATCGCTGTTGGGGTGGCCAGGGATCGTCACGGTGCCAGGTTTGGTCGGGTGGCGGTAGATGCGATGACTGCCCTTCTGGCGGACCAGATACCAGCCGTCGGCCTGTACGTCCTTGATCGCCTGCCGCACCTTCTTCACCGCCATTGTATCGCCCTCTCCGCTACTCCGCGCCTCGCCTCTTCCTGTGCTTATATTAGCATGCTACATGCCTCGCGTCGATAGTGTGCATAGCTTGACTTACGAATATGCGCGTACTACTATTGAGCAGCGGAAGGGAGGGACCATGCAGACCATCGCCGAGTTGCGCCGTGAACGCGGGTGGACGCAACTCGAATTGGCCAACAAGCTCGGTGTCACGCCGGTGACGGTCTACAACTGGGAGCGCGGCAAGTATGAGCCAGGCGCCTCCATGTTCCGGCGCATCGCTCAATCGTTCGGTGTGAGCATGGACGACATCGCGCTGGTGGAGGCGACGACGAGCAAGTCCGGGTAGCGTGGCGCCCGCCCGATCGCCGACAAACCGCTGCCCTGGTACGGGTGGGGCGCACCAGGGCAGCGGTGGAGGGAGGAGAAAGAGTAAGCCAGGATGTGCCTACTCCCGACACGCCTGCCTAATTCGACTGTGCAATTCATGTCACAGTGGCCGTCATCCCGAGTGAGGGATTGAAAGTGGATGCCGGCCAATGTCGCGATGACGCCCGGGCGGTCACAATGGCCGCCAACCCGAGTGAGGGATTGAAAGATCTGCTGCACCCAGCGGCAGGCCAACGACCACGTGTCACAATGGCCATCAACCCGAGTGAGGGACTGAAAGCAGTCGTCGGCCAGCAGCATGAACGTCCGGTGCAGGTGGCCCTGGAGCACGTCGCCAAGGCGCTGCCTGGGCGGCGTCAGCGCGTCGCCGACCGGTGCGTCGAACGGGTAGTACTTGCCCGCCGTAGGCGACGCCGCCGTCTCATCGACCTTGCCGCTGAGCGTGGTCTCGTGGCTTCGTCTATGCCGAAGATCACGACCGAGATCTCCTGCAGCGCTGGCGTCCGCAGGTTGCGCACGCCGCAGTCGCGGCCTCGTCCGCGACGGTCGCGGTCGTGACGATCGACTTCGTCGGGGAGTCAACCCGCGCCGGGCTCAGGCTCTGGCTCGGGCTCGGGCTGACGGGCGCCGCCACGCTCATCGGGTGCCTCCGTGACCTCGATCAGATCGCCAGGCCCCCCGAGCGCCAGCGAGATGAAGATGGAGCGGTGAAAGCCCTCCAACACCAGCTCGTCAGCGAGGGCCTCGGCCTCGTCACGGGTCATGGTGAGGCGGTGGGGATCGATCGTCGTGGTCATTACCCAGCCCCTACATGACCGCCGTGATGGGCGGCGATGTGACTGGCCATGGCACCCGGGCTGGCACGATCAGCGCACACGGCGCGTGTCAGCCTCGATTGTGGTCCATCGGACGCGCAATCGCCCGCCATCGACACGAGCGTAGCAGGGTCGCCGGGCTTAGTGTGCTACGCCCCAGCGGGCTGCGCCGTCCCCGCACCGTCAGGCCCGGCGACAGCATCCCCGTGGCAGGCATGCCGGCAGACTACGATGAGGGAACGCCCGAACGCCTCCTCGTCACGTTCCTGACCGGCTGGCAAGCGAGGAGCTATGGTCAGATGGCACGCTGCCTGCCCGGTATCAGGGACCAACACTATGTGAACCGCAAAGCTGGCGACCTGCGCGAGCGCTACGCCTGGCGTCCGCTTCGCTCCTTCGAGCTAATCGCCGTGCGTGACGAGGCGCTGGCCGTGACGGTCATCACGGCCAGACTCGTGATCGAGGAGGGTTCCAGTGATCAGGACGTCACACGCGACTTCCAACTGATCAATGAGGATGCGGCAGGGAATGCCACCGTCCGTGGCAAGCCTGGCAGCTGGTGGGTCCTCTACACGGCCGTCGCCTGAAGCCGACTGTACTGGGCGTATAATATATTCACCCTGTTAGCCGAGCGGTCTTCGACAGGGTCGGTATGGGCTTGCACTAGTTCCGGCTTTACCGTGCGACAGTATCGCTTCTCGTCACGGACCGATCGTCTTTGACGGCAACGCGGGAGCGCGTCGGCGTGACTGGTCAGCCAGAGCCTCCATCGTCCAGCCGGTCGACCGCATCCGTCGTGACTGGCGGTGATCTCCGCCTGCCAGTGACAGATGATCTGGTGCTCGACGCTGGCCACTGGGAGACCAGGTACGATCGCAACGGTCAGGTGTCTCGGCTGATTGAGCCACCGCGCCAGCCGCTCTTCCGGCAGGTAATCGCCTACCTAGAGGCACATCCGCCAGCCGGGCTGCCCCGCCTCTCCCTGCAGGACGAAGGGCGCTGCATCATGGCCGTCTGCTTGCGCTGGGGCAGCTATCTGGCCGTGCTGATGGACCGCTCGAAACCGCGCTCGCCTGAGGCAGGCCAGACGGCCGTCAGTCAGATTGACGACACCGAGATGATGCGCATCAACATTGAGGCATCGGCGGCGCTGGCCTGGTGGTTGGACTGTCTACGCAACGACTCGGCTCGCTACTACCGCCTGATCGCGAGCGCCATTCGTCTGCCGATGTCGAAGCAGCGCTCGCCGGCGGACAGACTGGCCTGGGGGGTGCTGTCCCAACTCGCTGACCCGGAGCTCGCAGCGCGCATCGTTGCCGGTGTGTCGCCAGACTGGCGTCGGACGGTGCGTGATCAGGCCGACCGGCGGCCGACGCGCTTGCTGGCGAACACGCTGATCAACACTGCCTGGCGGAACAACGACATCGAGACCATCCACGCCGGCACGGCCGGTGCCTATCCGCTCCTCGCCCAGCGCATCACCGCAGCGCAGGAGCACCAGCTCGTTCGGGCAACTGTTGACCGGCTCGTCACGGCAGTAGTTGTGACGCGCCAGCTCATCACCAGCGGCGACGGGCGCGATTGGCCGGAGCGCGTGCTGCTGTTCGGCATGATTCCCTGGTATACGCCGTACGATTGGTCGTTGGATGAGGAGAGCTGCGCGGTCGAACTGGTGGGGGGCGAACCGGCGCTTGCGCCACCACGGCCGCGCCAAGCCCAAAGACAACAGGCCCCGCCATGACGGACACCGGCCTGGCACAGGACCAGCAACGCTACGACCAGTTCCTGGCTGGCCTGAAGGAGCGCATTCGCGGCGCCCAGGTGCGGGCGGCGCTGGCCGTCAACCACGAGCTGGTGCTGCTCTACTGGAGCATCGGCCGCGATATCCTCACCCGCCAGCGCGAGCAGGGCTGGGGCGCCCGCGTGATCGACCGGCTGGCGAACGATCTGCGTCGCGCCTTCCCCGATCTCAAGGGCTTCTCGCGCCGCAACCTCAACTACATGCGCGCCCTCGCCGAGGCGTACCCCGATGAGGCATTTGTGCAAGAGGCGCTTGCACAAATCACCTGGTACCACACCATCACCCTCCTCGATAAGGTGAAGGACCCGGCCGAGCGCGCATGGTACATTCGGGCGACCATCGCCCACGGCTGGTCGCGGAATGTGCTTGTCCACCAGATTGAGAGCGGGCTGGTCCGTCGCCAGGGCCGAGCGCTGACCAACTTCGAGCGGACCCTGCCGGCGCCGCGCTCGGAGTTGGCCCAGGCGACGCTCAAAGACCCGTACGTCTTCGACTTCCTCTCGCTTGGGGCTGAGGCGCAGGAGCGCGATCTGGAGCACGCGCTGCTGACGCACGTGCGCGACTTCCTGCTGGAGCTGGGCGCCGGCTTCGCCTTCGTCGGCAGCCAGGTCCACCTGGCAGTCGGTGGCGAGGACTTCTACCTCGACCTGCTCTTCTACCACCTGCGCCTGCGTTGCTACGTCGTGATCGATCTCAAGATCGGCGATTTCCGGCCGGAGGATGCCGGCAAGATGAACTTCTACCTGTCGGCGGCCGACGACCAGCTGCGTCACCCCGACGACGGACCGAGCGTCGGCCTGATCCTGTGCAAAGGGCGCAACCGCGTCATCGCCGAGTACGCGCTGCGCGATGTGGCCAAACCGCTCGGCGTCGCGACCTACCGGCTGACCGAGGCGCTGCCGGAGCGCCTGAGCGGCAGTCTGCCAACGATCGAGCAATTGGAGGCCGAGCTCGCCGACCGGTCGCCAGCCGTGGAGGAGGGCACGTGAGCGCCACCAGCGACAGTGGCGATCGGCGAGATCAACCGCAACCTGGAGATCGCGCAGCGCCGGGAGCGAGAATCATGGGCCGACAGAAGAAATCGTACTGGCTCCTCGATCGAGTCGAGGGGTTCGATCGCCAGGAAGGCGTGTTCATCCTCAAGAGCACCGTCAACTGGGCGGCCGCCCTGCGCTGCGAGATCGAGGCCGCGCACGGTGTGTCGCCGGCCGAGCAGGTCGCGTCGCTCCGGCAGCATTTCCGGCGCCATGCGCCGGCCGCGCCGGCTGCCACCAGGGCGGGTGAGGTCTATTGCCTACTCTTCCAGGCACTGACCTCAGGCACGTCCTTTCAGACGATCAGTACCCCCGAGCGCGTGCCGCCGTGGCTCTATCCGACCGTCGTCGTCGCCTGGTACTACACCCACTACCAGGTAGCCCGCGCGATCGAGATCGGCAGTGGCTGTCCGCCGAAGGACGACCACGCCTCCGTCGCGGCGACCTTCAATCAGGTCGCGAGCCGCATGCCGCACCCATACGACATGAGCGCGCGGTTTCAGCGCAGTGACGGCCGGTGCAAGCCCTGCTTGCCGCGCAACGCCGAGGCCGTTCCAACGCGGCTGGTGCTGACCTTCGATCACAGTCAGGCGATGGCGCAAGGCATGCTTCTGAACTACCTGGAAGGCACGGGCGATCGCGAGCGCGACCGGATTGAAGCCATGATCAAGAAGGACAAGGACGTGCCTTACACCGACTTCCGGACTCAGCAGGCGCGTGCCTACCGCAATGGGAAGTTGGCCGAGCGACCACCCTTCAATTTCATGCACTGCGCCTACCGCTACCGCACGAAGGCCAACTACCGTGACCCGCTCTATCTGACCTACGGCTCGCGTGAAGACGCCGCGTTCCGCGGCTTCGCCCGCAACCTGGCGGTCAGTGCCCGCTTCGCCGTCCTCTGCGGGATCGCCCACGCGGAGCGCCGCTACGGCCGCGCCGAGACCGCGGCCTTCATCGCCGACCTGGAGCAACACTTCCGTGGCGCCAGCGAGGCCACTGATGATGAGGCTTTCTGGCGGGAACTGAGGGTGTGATGCCCGCAATGTGTCACGCTAGGTGACACACGCTGCCACGATACTGAAACGAGACGACGACGATCGCAGCGAGTGAGGCGCCATGCCAGTCAGCGGACCGGATCAGGCGGCCAGCGAGCGAACCGATCGCACAGGCCATCCTGCGACTCATCGGCCGGACGCTGACCCACGGGTAAGATGACAGCGAGAGGACAACGCCATGCCACTCTTCCGTGACGATGACCAGGACTATCAGGACTGGTTTGAGGCGCATCCCGACGCCTGGATCGTCAACGCGCCGCGCTCGGGCAAGCCGGTCAAGTCCTGTCTCCACCATGTCACGCCGACGCGTTCCTGTGCGCACATTACGCCGCCCTGGCCCGGTCGGTCCTATACACAGAGCAAGACAAAACTGTGCTTCGCCTCGCGCGACGAACTAGTGGCCTGGCATGCCCACGACCGGCGTCCCCTCATCTACTGTCAGACGTGCGCGCCCGCGCCGTTGTAGCACGTCATACGTCCACCGTTGCCGCGATTCCGGAGGGATTGGGTCCTTCGGAGGGATTGACGCTGACGGCCGGCTCACTGAGCCCAAGGAGTACCAATGGCACGCCTGGCAAGCGCCGACCCGATCTACGCCATCGCGGAGCAGTGGCAGCAGGCGTGCCTGCTCGCCGATGGTTCGCTGCTCTGGCCGGGAGAGGCCGTCTGGGCGGTCGATACGGTGCGCGCGTTTGAAGCATGCTTCGTCGAACGCTTCGACGACTCGGCCGACTCCTTCGAAGTCAAGTTCAAGCGCCAGCTTGGTGACGAGCCGCCGGTCGTCACCAAACTCGCCTGCGAGCTCCTGCTTATCTACCCATGGTTCGCTCAAATCTTGGCAGGGTCGCGTGATTCCCCTACGCTGGGGCGATGAGTGAAGCACTGACGGTCACCACCGAACGCGTCGACGACATTCCCCTCCTCATCAGCCAGATGCGGCGG
>JADLAZ010000220.1 GCA_020849725.1 Chloroflexota bacterium | reverse complement strand
CGTTGGGCATGGTCAGCAGCGGGTTGTCGGGGGCGGCTGGCTCCTTCTCCACCACGTCCAGGCACGCCCCGCCGATCCAGCCCTCCCGCAGCGCCTGAATCAGCGAAGCTTCGTGGATGGTCGCCCCGCGCGAGGTGTTGACGATCCAGGCGGTCGGCTTCATCTGGCGGAAGTGCTCGGCGCGCAGCATCCCCCGCGTCTCCTCGTTCAGCAGCGCGTGCATCGTCAGGACGTCGGACCGGCGGCACAGCTCGTCGAGGGTGACCGGCTCGGCGCCGTGCTGGCGGATGGTGTCGGCCGGCAGATAGGGGTCGTAGGCCAGGTAGGTCATGCCGAAGCCGGCCATTTTGGCGGCCGTGAGGCGGGCGATGGCGCCGAAGGCGATAAAGCCGAGCGTGGAGCCATGGACGCGCGGCGTGTCGCCCATCTCGGCGTAGCCGGCGCGGGTATCCCAGCCGTCGGCGTCGAGCCGATGGACCTGCTTGGGCAGGCGGCGGGCGGCGGCCAGGATCAGCATGGCGGCGTGATCGGCGACCTCCTCGCGGCAGAAGAGCGGGTTATTGGCGACGGCCACGCCACGCTCGGTCGCCGCCGCCACGTCGATCCAGTCGTAGCCGACGCTCGGGTTCTGCACGAAGCGCAGGTCGGGCAGCGCGGCGATGACATCGCGTGACAGCCGGCCGTAGCCGTAGATGGCCCACGCCCCGGCGCAGGCGGCGATCGTTTCCTCCTCAGAGCGTGCCCAGGTCGGACCCTGGCGCTGCGTGAACACCAGATCGGCGCCGGCTGCGCGCAACGCGGTCGCCTCCGGCCCATCCTCGGCAATGTCATAGTTCAGCACGACCACCCGCCGCTGCGCCATGCGTCTCCCCCTCATTCCCCCACGGCACTCATCAATCAGCCCTCAACACGCCTCACTCCATGATCCGCTCGACCGTGGGGGTGACGTAACCATACAGCGTGGCGGCGGTGACCGTCGAGTCCTCGGCCGGGCGGGCAGTGTCGTGGTTGATGTGGAACAGGTGCTTCATCCGGAACGGGCCGTCCAGGGCCAGCGCCGGCTCGGCCGGGTGGTAGGCCAGCAGGCGCTCGGGCTGTGGCCCCCACAGCGAGCCGGCGTGGGTGTGGATCGCCAGCCGGCCGTCGACGGCGCGCTCCAGATAGGCGACGATCAGGTGATGGGCCGGGTTGGCGATGGTCATGCGCGTGCGGTACTCGTCCATCTTCAGGCCGTAGCGCTCGCCGAACACGGCCGGCTTGATCCAGTCGCGCGACGACAGATAGGCGCTGCGCACCACGCCAGCGACGATCGCCGCCGCGATGCCCTCCTGCTGGCACAGGGCGTCGAATAGCACCCGCAGCGACACCGGCTCGCTGCCGGCCAGCGTCAGCCGCAGGTTGGGCTGCCGCTCCGCTCCGGCGCCGGTGAGTGACTGCAAATAGGTGACGACGGTCCAGGGCCGGTCGGTCGGGTCGACCATGGCGAAGGTCGGGCCGGAGCCGTGGAAGTTCGGCCCCCAGGCGTAGCGACCGTGGATGATCGAGCCGTCGCCGAATTGGTCGACCATTTCGGCCGACAGCCGCTGCTGGTCGGCGGGCGCGTAGTCCGTGCCGCGGAAGAACGGCGTCGTGCGCCGGGCCGGCTCCAGGCCGGCCGGCTCCGGGAAACCAGCGCCGACACCGAGCGGGTGCTCTCTCGCGTCGACGACGAACAAGTTGGCCGGATCGTTGGCCGAGCCATTCGGCACGCCGGGCCGCGGGCCAAAGACCCGTGCCCGGTGGGCCGTGGCCGAGAGACGCTCCACCGTCACGCCGTTGATCGTGCTGAGGGACATGCCCCGCTCCTTGCCGTGAGCTTGGGTATTCGCACCGGTCGCGCCCGCGCCGCGCGCATCATACACGAGCAGTGGCGCCGCTCCGGGCACGACGACGCGCCGGAGGCCGGTGGGGCGCGTAACCGGCGGCTGTCGCCATGACGAGCGTGCCGCGCCTCCGCGCATGGAGACGAGCGGCTTCATGGTGCGGTCGAGACGATGCTTATATACTCTAGGCGGGGGTGGATGGGGCCCGGTGGCTTCCTCGGTCTTCAAAATCGCTGGGCGTCGTGCAGAGCGGCGCCGGTGGGTTCGACTCCCACGCACCCTCGTCGATGTTGGCCGGCGCGCCGGCGTCAGGTGGGGCGCTCGCCGGTGGCGGCCAGATAGGCCGCCGCGCCCTGGTCGCGGAGGCGCGCGTCGCGGTTGGCGATGTCGGTCGTCGTCCGGGTGCGCAACTCGGCCAGACGCGCCTGCACGACTGGGTCGAAGGCGCCGATGATCTGGGCGGCCAGCAGGCCGGCGTTGCGCGCGCCGTCGATCGCCACCGTCGCCACCGGCACGCCCGGCGGCATCTGCGCGATCGAGTAGAGTGAGTCGATGCCGGCCAGCGCCCGGCTGCGCACCGGCACGCCGATGACCGGCAGGATGGTCCAGGCAGCGGTCATGCCCGGCAGGTGGGCCGCGCCGCCGGCGCCAGCGATGATGACGCGCAGGCCGCGCCCGACGGCGCCGAGGGCATAGTCGCGCATGGCGTCCGGCGTGCGGTGGGCGGAGACGATGCGCTCCTCGTAGGCGATGCCCAGCTCGGCCAGCACGGCGCCGGCCGCGGCCATCACCGCCAGGTCCGAGTCGCTGCCCATGATCACTCCCACCAGGGGACCGCCGGCCGTCTGGTCTGTCACGCTCTCGTCCTCTCGCTGCCGGTGGCGGGCCACCGCTAGACGGTCACGGCCGCGCGGGCCGCGCGGGCGCGGGCCAGCGTCTCGGTCGGGTCCGTGCCCAGCACCGTGATATGACCCATCTTGCGGTCAAAGCGGCTCTCGTGCTTGCCGTACCAATGCACGTGGCCGCCGAGCGCCGCTGCCGCGGCCGTGCCGGCCGGCGCAGCCAGGCGCGGCTCGTGGTTGGTGCCCAGGATGTTGACCATCACGACGCACGGTGCGGCCAGATCGGTCGGTCCGAGCGGCAACCCCATGATGGCCCTCAGGTGCTGCGTAAACTGGGAGGTGCGGCAGCCCTCGATCGTGTAGTGGCCAGAGTTGTGCGGCCGCGGGGCGATCTCGTTGACCAGGATCGTGTCGGCGGCGTCGATGAACATCTCGACGCCGAAGACGCCCGCACCAGCCAGGCCGGCGATCGCCTGGCGCGCGGCGGCCGTGGCGCGCTCGGTGGCGACGGCCGAGATTGGCGCCGGCGCGATGGTGACGTCGCAGATGTGCCGCGCGTGCATGGTCTCGACGACCGGGTAGGTGACGACCGCGCCGCCGGGCGTGCGCGCGGCCATCACCGCTAACTCCCTGACGAACGGAACGACCGCCTCGGCATACAGCAGGCGGTCGCCCAGGCGGGCCAGCGCGGCTGCCACCTCGCCTGGCCCGCGCGCGAGCGCGTTGCCGCGGCCGTCGTAGCCGCCCCGGCGCGCCTTGAGGATCAGGGGGTACCCGAGCGTCGCCGCGACGGCGGCGACGCCGTCCTCCGTCGGCTCGGTCACGGCGCAAAACGGCGCGACCGGCACGCCAAGCGCCGCCAGATGCTCCTTCTGGCGCAGCTTGTCCTGAATGATCGCCAGTGTCGCCGGCGTCGGCTGCACGTCCACACCCGCCGTGGCCAGCTCGGCCAGGACCGGCGCGCCAGCCAGCTCGATCTCGAAGGTCAGCACATCGCTGGCCATGGCCAGTTGGCGCAGCCCGACTGGGTCATCGAAGGCGGCGACGATCTGGCGCGTGGCGACCGGCGCGGCCGGGCCGTCTGGCGTCGGATCGAGTACGGTGAACGCCGGCGCCCCCAGCCCGCGGGCCGCCTCGCCCAGCATCAGCGCCAGTTGCCCGCCGCCGACCACGCCCACCCGCCGCAGACTCACGCGCGCCCTCCCTCTGTGTGCCGAATGCTGGTCCGACCGCTGCGATTATAGCCGTGGCGCCAGCCAAGCACCGGCGTCGACAAGGCAGTGATGAAGCGGCTCGGCCACGGCCAGCGTTAACGGGCTACCGGCCCGTCGCCGTCCGGCCGATCGCGGCATGGCTGGCCGGTCGAGCCGCATGCTATACTTACCCATGATTGGCGCGAGCGGTGGGGAACCACTCTTGGCCAGGGTTGACGCGGTGGCTAATCAGAAGGGCGGCGTCGGGAAGACGACCACCGCGGTCAACCTGGGAGCCGCCCTGGCGGCCTCCGGTCGCCGGGTGCTGCTGCTCGACCTTGACCCGCAGGGCAACGCCACCAGCAGCCTCGGCGTCGACAAGCGTGCCCAGGCGGCCTCTGCCTACCACGCGCTCCTCGGCGGGGCTACGCTGGCCGACCTGACGATCCCGACCGGCCGGCCGGGGCTGGCGCTGGTGCCGTCCACGACGCACCTGGCGGCGGCGGAGATCGAGCTGGTTGAGATGCCGGACCGGGAGCGCCGCCTGGCGGCCGCGGTCGCGGTGGTGCGCGACGCCTACGACGTCATCGTGATCGATTGCCCCCCCTCGCTCGGGCTGCTGACGGTGAATGCGCTGGTGGCGGCCGATGGCGTGCTGGTGCCGATCCAGTGCGAGTTCCTGGCGCTGGAGGGGCTGATGCAACTGGTCGCGACGATCGATCGCGTCCGGCGCACGCTCAACCCTCGCCTCGACATCACCGGGGTGGTGATGACGATGTACGATCAGCGCGTGCGGCTCTCGGGCCAGGTCGTGGAGGAAGTGCGTCGCTACTTCCCGACCCGGCTGTTCCAGACGCTGGTGCCGCGCAGCATCCGGCTGACCGAGGCGCCGAGCTACGGCCAGACGATCGTCGAGTACGATGCAACGTCGCGCGGCGCCGCGGCCTACGCGGCGCTAACCGAGGAGTATCTCCAGCGGCTAGCTGGCGTCGGTCAGCCGCTGCCACAGGCGGTCTAGGCGGGTCGCATCAGCAGTGAAGGGGTGGGCGATGGTCAATCAGGGCGTCGATCAGATGGGGGGGCGGTTGCGCGAGGTCATAGCGGCCGATGCGCCGGCCTGGCTGCGCAGCGATAAGTTCGTTCGCGAAGGGCTGACGTTCGACGACGTGCTGCTGGTGCCGGCCGAGTCGTCGGTGCTGCCGACCGAAGTCGATCTGACCACGCGCCTGACACGCGCGATCTCGATCCGCATCCCAATCGTGTCATCGGCGATGGATACCGTCACCGAAGGGCGCATGGCGATCGCGCTGGCGCGCGAGGGCGGCATCGGCATCATCCACCGCAATCTGTCGATCGAGGAGCAGGTGGCCGAGGTCGACAAGGTGAAGCGGTCGGAGTCGGGCATGATCGTCGAGCCGATTACGCTGCGGCCGACCGATCTGGTCGCCGACGCGCTGCAAATGATGGCCCACTACCACATCTCCGGCATCCCCATCACTGATGACACCGGCCGGCTGGTCGGCATCCTCACCAATCGCGACCTGCGCTTCGAGGAAGACCCGTCCCAGCCGATCGCCCACCTGATGACGCGCGACCACCTGATTACCGCGCCGGTCGGTACGACGCTCGACCAGGCGCGGGCGATCCTGCACCGCCACAAGGTCGAGAAGCTGCCGGTTGTTGATGACCGCGGCTACCTCAAGGGGTTGATCACGGTCAAGGACATCCAGAAGAAGATCCAGTTTCCGATGGCCACCAAGGACGCGCACGGCCGGCTGCGCGTCGGCGCGGCCCTCGGCACCGGCGACGAGGCGATGGAGCGCGCCGCCGCGCTGGTGGCCGAAGAGGTCGATGTGCTGGTCGTCGACAGCGCCCACGGTCATGCCCGGTCGGTGATCGACATGGTGCGGCGGGTTAAGGCGCGCTGGGATGTCCAGGTCATCGCCGGCAACGTGGCGACGGCGGCCGGCGCCGAGGCACTCATCGATGCTGGCGCCGACGCGATCAAGGTCGGCGTTGGCCCTGGCTCGATCTGCACGACCCGCGTCGTCGCCGGCACTGGCGTGCCCCAGGTGACGGCGGTGTTCGACTGCGCCGACGCGGCCGCTCGCTACGGCGTGCCGGTCATGTCCGACGGCGGGGTGCAGTTCTCCGGCGACATTGCCAAGGCGATCGCGGCCGGCGCCGACTCAGTGATGCTGGGCAGCCTGCTGGCCGGCACCGACGAGAGCCCGGGCGACGTCATCCTGAACCACGGCGAGCGCTTCAAAGAGTACCGTGGCATGGGCTCGATCGGCGCGATGAAGGCGCGCTCGTCGAGCCGGGATCGCTACTTCCAGGAGGGCGTGCTGAGCCTGGCCAAACTGGTGCCGGAGGGCATCGAAGGGCGTGTTCCATACAAGGGGCCGCTCGGCACGATGGTCTTCCAGTTGATCGGCGGCCTGCGCTCGGCGATGGGCTACTGCGGCGCCGCCGACATCGCGGCGATGAAGACGCGCACCCAGTTCATCCGCATCACCGCCGCCGGCCTGCGCGAGAGCCACCCGCACGATGTGATGATCACCAAGCAGTCGCCCAACTACTGGTCGAGCTAAACCGAAGCCCAGACGGGATGCCCAGGCCACCGTAGGGGCGGTTCGCGAAACGCCCCTACGCTACGCAATACGAAGTATGCTATTCCCATGCGCACTTCGGTATTGGGTTCCGACGCGCGCCCGTCACCGGGCGAAACTCGCCGGTCAGTCGTCGCCGGCCAGCGCGCCGAGCTGGTGGCCCAGCTTGTCGCGCTTGGTCGCCAGGTAGCTATGGTTGTGCGCGTTCGGCGCGACGAGTAGCGGCACGCGCTCGGCGACGGCGATGCCGACGTCCTCCAACCCGGTGCGCTTGCGCGGGTTGTTGGTTAGCAAGCGCACGCGCGCGATGCCCAGATCGGCCAGGATGCGGGCTGCCACGCGATAGTCGCGGCGGTCCGCCGGAAAACCGAGCTGCTCGTTGGCTTCGACGGTGTCCAGACCGTGGTCCTGCAGGTGATAAGCGCGCAGCTTGTTGAGCAGGCCAATGCCGCGCCCTTCCTGGCGCAGATAGAGCAGGACGCCGCGCCTCTCATCGCCGATCAGGTGCAGTGCCGCCTGGAGCTGCTGGCCGCAATCGCAGCGCCGGGAACCAAAGGCGTCGCCGGTCAAGCACTCGGAGTGCAGCCGCACCAGCGGTGGTTCGCCACCGGCGACGTCGCCCATGACCAGCGCCAGGTCCGGCTCGGCGCCGGCGGTGTGGGTGTAGGCGATCAGCTGGAACGGGCCGGCGTCAGTCGGCAGCTCGGCCTCTACCTGCCGGCGCACCACTGGTTCGGTTCGCTGCCGGTGGGCGATCAGGTCGGCGACGCTGACGATGAGCAAGTCGTGCTGGGCGGCGAATAGCTCCAGATCGGGCAGGCGTGCCATCATCCCGTCGTCGCGCATGATCTCGCACAGGACGGCTACCGGCTCCAGGCCGGCCAGGCGAGCGAGATCGACCGACGCCTCGGTCTGACCGGCGCGCTCCAGGACACCGCCGGGCGCGGCACGCAGCGGGAAGATGTGCCCCGGGCGCACCAGCTCCGACGGCGTGGTTGCCGGGTTGGCCAGCACCTGGATGGTCCGCGCCCGATCGGCGGCCGAGATGCCGGTCGTGACGCCGTCGCGCGCCTCGACGGAGACAGTAAACGCCGTGCCGAAGCGCGTGCCGTTGCGGTCAGGGGCGACCATCAGCGGCAGGGCCAGCGCGTCGAGGCGCTCGCCCGTCAACGGCACGCAGATCAGGCCGCGCCCGTAGCGGGCCATGAAGTTGACCGCCTCGGCCGTGCAGAACTGAGCGGCGATGACGAGATCGCCCTCGTTCTCGCGGTCCTCGTCGTCGACGACGATCACGAATCGTCCCTGACGAAGATCAGCCAGTGCCTCCGCAATCGTTGCTAGTGGCATTGGATCCTCCGGTGGTGGGCGCCGTCGTGACGGCGGGATCAGGCAAACCCGTGGCGGACCAGGAACTCGCGCGTCAGGGATTGGGCCGGCTGGGCGGCGGCGACGAAGCGCTCGACGTACTTGCCGATGATGTCAACTTCGATGTTGACCGGGTCGCCGGGTCGCCGCTGCGCCAGCGTGATGTG
>JADLAZ010000219.1 GCA_020849725.1 Chloroflexota bacterium | reverse complement strand
ACCTCCCGCAACGCCGCCTTGCCCTTCCACGCGGGGATGACTGGCGGCACCGGGGGCCGTGCTTCAGGAACTTCCGCGACGTCCCATCCACGCGACGGCTTTTCCGGCACAACAAGCGATTCCTCGAAGAACGGATCGGGCTCGCGGCCATGCCAAGCGAGATTGACATGGTAGCGTGGGTCGATGACGTCGCCGGCGATCGGGTTGCCGCCCGCCCCAACCAGCGCCGGGGCGACGATCGGCCCCACGATGTCCACCGCCACACCCTGCGGCGGCTCTGGATCCTGGCCGGGTGGACAGGTCCAGCCGGCCGCCAAGCACACCGCGAGAAACTCCGCCCGGCTGGTGAACCGGTGACAGGTCGTGATCCACATGGCGGGGTCTCCTATGGCGCCGTCAGCGTCTGCAGCAGGGCGTTGGACAGGCGGCGAGGGAAGTACTGGAACGCCCGGCAGGTAGCGTTGGCGAGCGAGGACGCCGAAGGCTCGGACCACGGCGCCGCACCAATGGCGATGCGCGCCGGCGTGGCCGGCAAAGGGCACAGGGTGTGGCCGCTGACGGTGCCGCCATCGAGGCAGAACGCCGCGTCCAAGTTCGCCCAGGCGATGGCCATGCGGAAGGTGACCGCATTGGCAAAGCTGAAAGGTCGGGTGATCGCGGAATAGCCGACGCCGCCGGCGCGCGTGTTCAGCACCAGCTGGCCGGTGGTGACGCGCGAGAGGTAGAATGTGTCGTTGAAGGTCAACCCAAAGCCGCCATAGACCAGGGCACTGCCACCGGTCTGCACCGGGACGATCCGGTTCACATACTCGAAGATCATCGTCCCCTCGCCAGGGTTGAACCAGCGCATGTCGACGTCGAGGTAGAGGTTGTCGGCCCCGCGGGTGACGGAGGTTGTCGTGGTCGGGATGTAGCTGGTGGGGTTGGCAGCGTGGCCTCCGCCTCGAGCTGCGCGCCCCAGGCATGGATGCTGTTGGAGCTGGCCGGCGCGGTGTTGTCGGCGGCGGCCGGGGCGATGGAGGCGGCGATGGCGCTGGTCGTGACCCACGACGAAAAGATCTTCGACCGGTTCGTCCGTCTTGTGTCGTTGCGCGACGGAGGGATCGACGCAAACCCAGGAGCACTGGTCCCGCACTCCGACTGAACGAAGGCCCCCGGCGGCGGCGGTTTGCTGTTGCTCTATGGCGGGGGTGGGCGAACCTGCACCGGCGCATTCGGCGCGGTCACCTCCAGGTGGAGCCGGACGCGCCCGCCGGGCTGAAGGTCCGGCAGCCATTCCGGCCGGGCACGGATCAGCAGACGCTGGCCGATGCGGGGCGAGAGCATCTCGTGCTGCCCGGGCACGGCGGCCGCGGCAACGAGCTCGGCGTCGAACTCCACCTGCCCTGGGGTGGGAGCCGGGCGTGGCGCCGAGAGAACCATCACCTCAGCCTGCGTCAGGTTGGGAGCGGCAGCGACCATGGCAGCGGCTAACTCCAGGACGGGGACCATCGGACCCTCACTACCACATTCATCCCTCGACGAGATGGGTCACGATCGCGTCGGCGATCGGCTGGCCCGTGTTTTCCTCGTACCAACTGTAGGCGGGCGCCGGATTGACCTCAAAGCACACATGCGTGCCATCCGGCCGGCGGCGCAGGTCGATGCCGCAGAGCGGCAGGTCGAGTGCCGCGGCCGTGGTGCGGCAGAGCGCCTCGACGGCGGCAGGGAGTTCGATGGGCCTAAAAGTCGATGTGGTGCCGAAGCGGGCGGCGTAGCGGTAGTCGAGGGCGCGCGAGCGCACCTCCGTGGCGAAGACGCGTGCCCCCACCACATGAACGCGCACGTCGGTTCCCTCGACCAGGGCCTGGAACTGCGTCGGCAGGGCACGCAGCTGCCACAGCCTGGGCAGGTCGGCCGGCGTCAGTTCTGTTACGATGGAGCGGACGCCGCTCGCCGACTTGAAGATCACCCTGCCGTGCTCCGCGCGGAAGGCGAGCACGTCCTCCGGGTCCGAGGAGACGAGGGTGGCCGGCACCGCCCAACCCAGGCGCGCCAGCTGCAGCGCCTGGGCCGGCTTACTCGCATTCCCAGCCGAGGGTGCCGCGCGGTTCAGCACGCGCGCCGGCGCCATTTCCAGCCAGTCGGACAGGATGGCGAAGGCGGCGCAGGCCTGCCGCGCGGCATGTGGATCGCGCCGCGCCTCCGGCAGCACCTCTGGATCGGTCAGGCGGTGATAGACCCCGGTCACAGTCTCCAACGCCAGCGTCCCGTCGCGCAGTTCCAGCATCCCGCTGACCGCGCCATCCCGGACCGCCAGAACGGCGGCGGCGTAGGCGGTGTCGCGCTGGTTCAGGATGCGATGCGCAACCCGCTGGCGCTGCGCCGCGGCGATCGCCAGGGCGAGCGGGGGTTCGGAGGGAATGCCGGCAAACAGGATCATGCCACCATGTCCGCCAACCGTGTCGCGACGAACGCGGCGTCGCCCAGGCGGAGCAGCTCCGGCTGCGTGCTGGCGCCGGCGAAGCACAGGTCACCACCGAGGAAGGCAAAACGCACCTCTAGCAGGTCGAGCCCCACCGCGGCCGCCAGCCTGAGGGCACCTTCCCTT
>JADLAZ010000218.1 GCA_020849725.1 Chloroflexota bacterium | reverse complement strand
TGCCGGGCTTCTGGCACATGGTGCGGCGCTTCTGGCCGTACATCCGGAAATGGAACACGCTGGTGGCGGGATCGACGCTGGCGCTCGTCGCCGAGGTCGGCTTGCGCCTGCTGGAGCCGTGGCCGCTTAAGTTCGTCTTCGACTACGTCATGGCTCCTGCGCCGGGTGGCGGCCAGTCGGGCATCGCGGCTGTTGATGCGCTCGACCCACCGCGCCTGCTGCTCCTGTCCGCTCTGGCGGTCGCCGTCATCACCGGCCTGCGCGCACTCGCCGCCTACACCAGCACCGTCGGCTTCGCCCTGGTCGGCAACCGCGTCCTGACCGATGTGCGCGCCGATCTCTATCGTCATCTGCAGCGCCTGTCGCTCTCCTTCCACACGCGGGCGCGCGGCGGTGACCTGACCATGCGCCTCATCGGCGATGTCGGCCTGCTGCGCGAGGTGGCGGCCACGGCCCTGCTGCCGCTGCTGGGCAACGCGCTCATCCTCGTCGGCATGGTGGCGGTGATGGCCTGGCTCAACACCACCCTGGCGCTGCTGGCGCTGGTGATCGTACCGCTGCTCTGGCTGGTGACGGCGCGCATCGGCCGGCGCATCCGCGAGGTGGCGCGCCGCCAGCGCCAGCGCGAGGGCGTCATGGCCGCCGTCGCCGCCGAGACGATCGGGGCGATCAAAGTCGTGCAGGCGCTGTCCCTGGAGGATCGCTTCGCCGCCACCTTCGACGGCCAGAACGATCGGAGCCTGGCGGAGGGCGTCCGGGCCGGGCGGCTGGCGGCCAGCCTCGAACGCACCACAGACGTCCTCATTGGGCTGACCACGGCGCTGGTGCTGTGGTACGGCACACTGCTCGTGCTGGGCAACGCCCTTACTCCCGGCGACCTGCTCGTCTTCTTGACCTATCTCAAGAACGGGTTCAAGCCGATGCGCGACCTGGCCAAGTACACTGGCCGGCTGGCCAAGGCGACGGCGGCCGGCGAGCGCGTGCTGGCGCTGCTCGACCAGACGCCGGCGGTGTGCAACCTGCCCGACGCCACTCCAGCCCCGCCCTTTCACGGCGCGGTGCGCTTCGCGGGCGTGGGCTTCGCCTACGAGCCGGGACAGCCGGTGCTGGAGGAGATCGACCTCACTATCCAACCGGGCCAGCAGGTCGCGCTGGTCGGGCCGTCTGGCAACGGCAAGTCGACGCTGATCGGCCTGATCTTGCGCCTGTATGACCCAGTGCGGGGGCGCATAGAGATCGACGGGCGCGACATCCGCGGCTACACCCTCGAATCGCTGCGCGCCCAGATCAGCGTGGTCCCACAAGATACACTGCTGTTCGCCGCCAGCATCCGCGACAATATCGCTCACGGCGTGGCAGCGGCCACGCCCGCGGCGATTGAAGCCGCCGCCCGCCTGGCCAACGCCCATGGCTTCATCATGGCCCTGCCGGATGGCTACGACACCATCGTGGGCGAGCGTGGCGTCACCCTCTCCACCGGCCAGCGCCAGCGTCTGGCCATCGCCCGCGCCGCCGTCCGTGAGGCGCCCGTCCTCATCCTGGACGAGCCGACCACCGGGCTGGATGAGGTGAACGAGCGGGCGGTGACCGACGCGCTGGCGCGCCTGATGATCGGACGGACCACGGTCCTCATCACGCATGATCTGCGCCTGGCCAGCCGCGCCGACCTGATCGCCTACCTCGACCACGGTCGCATTGTCGAGCGCGGCGCCCACGCCGACCTGCTGGTGGCTGGTGGCGCCTACGCCGCACTCTACCGGCTGCAGGTCGCGACGCCTCATGGACCCGTCGCCAAGGAGCGCGCCGATGCTATCGCCTGCTGATGCCGACCTCGTGCGGCGCGACACCGCCGTGCCGGGCCTCGGCATCGTCCTGGACCCGGACGCCTTCGTAAGCGCGCTGCGCCGCGAGGCGCCGTGGGCCGACATCGGCGCGGCGCGGCCTGTCTACGTGCGCTACAAGCCGGGGATGAATTGCCTGGTTGCCTACCAACTCGACGTGGCCGGCGCGACTGTAGCGATCTATGCCCGCGCCCACGGGCCGGACGCCCCGGCGAAGCTGAGCAAGGCCCGGGTCACGTCGAGCGCGCCCGCTCCGCTCGGTCCGGGACACATGACCCTGGCGGGCACGACGATTCAGCTGGTCACCTTTCCGACCGATCTCAAACTAGCGGCGCTCCCCCGACTGACCGACGCGACCGCGCGTCAGCATCTACTCCGCCGGCTGATGCCCGACCGGCCCGACCTCTGGGCCGGCACACTGCACGGCCTGCGCTACAAGCCGGAACGGCGCTACGTCGCCCGGCTGCACGCTGGCGCTGCCGCGCCGGTAGTGCTGAAGGTCTACACGGAACCAGCCCATGCCGCGGCGCAGGCGAGCGCGCGCGCCTTCCGGTCGCGCGGGCCACTGCGGCTGGCGCGCTGGCTGGGTGGCTCCCGCCGTCACAACGTGCTGGCCCTGGAATGGCTGCCCGGCCGCGTACTTTACGACGTCATGACGGACCAGCCGCTACGCTCCCTGCCACTGGCCGGCGTCGGCGCGGCGCTGGCTGAGCTGCACCGCCAGAACCCGGCGGGGCTGCGCCGTCTGACCCGCGAGTCCGAGGCGGCCTCCCTCCAGGCGGTAGCGGACGGGCTTGGCTTCGTCTGTCCCAGCCTGGGGCCGCAGGCCAATCGCCTGGCGCGGCGACTGGCCGGTTGCCTGGCGGAGGCAGCACCGGGCGATCAGCCCATCCATGGCGACTTCTATGCCAGGCAGGTCGTGATCGACGGCGATGCGGTGGCGATCCTGGACCTGGATGAGGCCATGCGCGGCGACGGTATGGCTGACCTGGGGAACTTCGTGGCCCATCTAGAGCGGTCAGCGTTGTGTGGCGCCCTGGCTCCGTCGCGCGTGGAATCCATCCGTGCATGGCTGTGCGACGGCTACCGCGACACCGGCGCCAGCTTCGTACCCACCAGGGTTGACCTGCACGCGGCGGCCGGCTTGCTCCGGCTGGCGCCGCACCCCTTCCGCGACCGCGCGCCCAACTGGCCCGAGCAGACCGCGGCGATCCTGACACGGGCCGAGGCACTCCTTGATGCGGCCCGCCGGCCCACGCCCGGCACGGGTGGGCGCCGCCAGGACGCGACGTGTCGGCCATCGGCGACGCCACGGGTGCCGGTGACCGATCCGTTCAATGTGGCCGCCGACCCGATGATGGCCTTCGTGGCACGAGCGCTCGTGCCCGACATAGTTCAGCAGGAGATGGAGCGCTGCCTGCCGCGGCTGGCCGGCGCGACGGGCGGGATCAGCCTCCAGGCCATCCGCGTGACGCGCCACAAGCCCGGTCGCCGCTGCTTGATCGAGTACGACATGGCGCTGGAACGGCCCGACGCGCCACTTGAGACGATTTCGCTGGTGGGCAAGGCGCGTGCCCGCGGCCTGGACACCACCACCATCGCCCTGCAAACGGCGCTGTGGCAGCGTGGCTTCGGCGCCACCAGCGATGACGGCCTGTCCGTGCCCGAGCCGATCGGGACAGTGCCGGCCTTCCGAATGTGGCTGCAGCGCAAGGCGCCGGGCGTGCCGGCGACCGAACGGCTGCCGGCGACGGACGGCGTCATCCTAGCCCGCCGCCTCGCCGAGGTGGCGCACAAGCTCCACCGCGCGGGCATCCCGTCCGGCCGCTGCCACACCATGGCCGACGAGTTGCGCATCCTGCACGCGCGCCTGCCAGCCGTGGCCGAGTTGAGGCCGGAGTGGTCGGAGCGGCTGGCGCGCGTGTTGGCTGCCTGTGACCGGCTCGGCGCGAGCGTGCCGGCGCCCAGCCCGCGCGGAATCCACCGCGACTTCTATCCCGATCAGGTGATCGTGGACGGCGCTCGCCTCTACCTGATCGACTGCGACCTCTATTGCGTTGGCGACCCAGCGCTGGACATCGGCAATTGCCTGGGCCATATGACGGAACAGGCCCTGCGCACTATGGACGACCCCGATGCGCTGGCGGACCGGCAGGCGGCGCTGGAGGAACGCTTCCTTGAGCTGGCCGGCACGGTCACACGCGCGGCTGTGCGTGCCTATGCTCTGCTGACCCTGGTGCGCCACATCGCCCTCAGCACGCGCTTCCCGGAGCGGCGCCACTGCACTGGCGCTCTGCTGGACGTGTGCGAGCAGCGCCTCGGCGTGACCCGTGGCGCCCCGGTGCTGCTCGCAGCCAATTGATGCGCGCCGGCCCGGCCCCACCTGTAAGGTCCGACGGAGATGTGATCCGGGGGCCGACGCTGGCGGTGCATCAACAGCAGAACCACGCGGGACTTTCCCGGTTTACACCTTGACTGGGACGCATACCGCCGTACGACCAGAGCGTGCGACAAACGTGCGCCACGACCATAGCGCACTATGCGCCATCATCCTCACCCGTGTTAGGCAGCACTCGGTGGAAGCATGATCGCCGCCCACAGGACCAGACATTGACATGGATGACCTCACCCTTCGCCTCTCCAGCTGTCTGCCGTACGACTCGGCCGGGTTGCTGACGTTCTTCGCGCGGCGCGCCGTGCCAGGCGTCGAGGAGGTCATCGACGGTCGCTATCGGCGGACGCTGGCACTGGCTGGCTGGACTGGCATCGTCGAGTTGGAGCCGGCGGTCGGTGGTGAGGCCGTCTGGCTGCGGGCGCGCAACGTGCCCCCAGCGGTAGCGGACGATCTGACCGCGCGCTGCCGGGCACTGTTCGACCTCGACGCCGACCCAGTCGCCATTGCCGCCATCCTCGGCCGCGACCTACTGCTGGCGCCGCTGGTGGCGGCACGGCCGGGGCTGCGCCGGCCGGGCGCGGCCGACGGATTCGAGCTGGCGGCGCGGGCGGTGCTGGGGCAGCAGGTGTCGGTCGCCGGGGCGAGGACACTCGCCGGCCGGCTGGTGCAGCGCGCCGGCACACCACTGCCCGCGCCTGACGGCGCGCTGACGCATGCCTTCCCAACCGCGGCCGCCATCGCCGCCGCCGATCTGACCGGTCTGGGCCTGCCCGGCACGCGGGTGGCAGCGCTGCAAGGGCTGGCGCGGGCAGTGGCGGCCGGCGACATCGCGCTGGCGCGCGGCGCGGACACGACCGCCGTCAGCGCGCAGCTGGTGGCGCTGCCGGGCATCGGGCCGTGGACGGCGGCCTACATCGCCATGCGCGGCCTGGGCGACGCCGACGCCTTTCCGGCCGCCGACCTCGGCCTGCGCCGCGCCCTGGAGCGCCGCGGCCTCGCCGCCGACCCGGCCCGCCTGCTGGCCCGCGCCGAGGATTGGCGACCGTTCCGCGCCTACGCCGTCCTGCACCTGTGGGCCGGTGACGAGTGATGAGTGGCCGCACGGGAGAGGGCTTGCGGAGAAGAAGACGCTCATGACTCCTGGAGTCGGCAAATAGCGAGGTCCTTTGCTGCGACCGGCTCAAGCCTCGATTCCAGGGATACGAACCCTACTCACGTTCCGTGATCACGTATCCGAGAGGAGCGCGGCCAGTTCGGGCGGCAGGCTGAAGACGCGCGCCACCGGCAGGCTGAACTCAGGTAGGAGGGGCGAGGTCAGCGTGTCGTCGTCGGTGAGCGTCGCGGCCAGCACCAGCGCTGCCGCCGGCGTGCGCCGGTAGACTTCGACCGTGCGGCGCTCATAGTCGACAATCCAGTACTCGCGCGCGCCGCGCCGGGAGTAGAGGGCGAGTTTCGTCTCACGGTCGCGGCGGGCGCTGTCGGTGCCCGGCGACACGATCTCCACCAGCAGGTCTGGCGACTGATAAAAGCGCCCGCCCGATTTGCCCGTCGTCGGGTCGATGACGATGGACGGCGCGCGCTCGCTGCTCACCCAGGCGAAATCTGGGATGACGCCGGTGTCGAACGAGAAGACGAGGCCGGCCCCGGACACTGGCACGCCACGCTCGGAGCCAGCCGCGCGCCACGCCCGGAACGTTGCCACGATCTCGTCGAGGGCGAACTGATGGCGGAGATTGGGCGCGTGCGTCACATACAGCTCTCCGTCGATGACCTCATAGCGGTTGCCATCGTCGGGCATCAGCTCCAGGTCGGCCACGGTGATGATGTCGGTGCGCTGGGTCGTCGCCATCGGCTACCTCCCGCCCGCAGTATGCCTGTGCCCATGACTCTAGCCGACGCCAGCACGCCACGCCACGCCGAACCGCCGGTCGCTGCCCCGGCACGCATCACGCCGTCGCGCCATACCGCGCCGTCCACCGCTCCAACACCGCCGGGTTGACGACGGCGACCGGCACCCGCCCCTGCAGCGCGTCGGCGATCTGCTGGCCGACGCGGCGCTTGCGCTCGACCGCCGACACGTCGGAGACGGAGCCGATGTGCGGTGTGATGACGACGTTCGGCATGGACAGCAGCGGGTTGGCCGGGTCAGGTGGCTCCTTCTCCAGCACATCCAACCCCGCGCCGGCGATCTGCCCCGACTGCAGTGCCGCGATCAGCGCCGCCTCGTCGATGACCGAGCCGCGGCCGGTGCTGATGAAGATGGCATTCGGCTTCGCCTGGGCGAACTGCTCGGCGCCGATCAGGTGGCGCGTCTCTTTGCTCAGTGGCAAGTGGCAGGAGATGAAGTCGCTGCGCTGGAACAGCTCGTTCAGGCTCACCGGCTCGACGCCGGCCGCGCGGATCGCCTCGGCCGGCACGAACGGGTCGTAGGCCAGGCAGGTCATGCCGAACGCCTGCGCCCGGCGCGCGGTGGCGCGGGCGATGCGGCCGAAGGCGACCAGTCCTAGCGTCTGGCCGGTGATGCGCGGCATGGTGATCTTGAGGATGGGGAACATCTGGCCGAGCGCCTCCGGCCAGCGGTTGGTCGTGCCCAGCTCGTGCAGCCACAGCCCGCGCTTGGCGGCCATCAGCAGCAGCAGCCAGGCGGTGTTAGCGACTTCCTCGACGAACAGGTCGCCCATGTTCGTCACCAGGATGCCGTGCGCCGTCGCCGCGTCCACGTCCAGATGATCGAAGCCGATACCGCCGGAGGGCAGGTGACGGCAGCGCCTCAGCCGAGCGATCGCCGCCGCGCCGACGCGGAAACGAAACGGGAAGATGACGTCGGCGTCGCCGGCTGCGGCGATGAACTCGTCGTCGCCGCGCACCGTCACATGCTGGATCGTCACCCCGAGCGGCGTCAGCGCCTCCTGCTCGTAGCCGAAGTCGAACCCCTCCGGCAGATTGACCGCCACGACGTTCCAACGCTGCCCGCTCATCATCCCTCCAGTCGTCAGTCCGCACTCAGTGCTTCATCACTCGTCAGACCCCTGGTTCCAGCCGCGTCTCGATCGTCACCCAGGGCGCTCGCGCCAGCGCTGTCCGCAGCGCCGGCTCGTCGGCGAACCTCCCCACCAGCCGGCGACCCTCGACGGTCAGGGTCACCGCGGGCGGGTCGAACGGCCAGGGGGCGACGCGCACCCGCGCCGAATCGCCGTCGACCGGCGTCAGCGTCAGCGGCAGCGGCTCCGCCGTCGCTGGCACGCCCTGGACCGTGCGCGTCGCGCGCAGCCCCATGCACAACCACAGCGACATCTGGTCCCAGACGGCGACCAGGCGCTGGTTGCGTGCCACCACCGCCGGTGCGGCGGCCGCAGCCCAGACCGGGTCGGCGCGCAACGTTGCCAGCAGCGCCGCCTGCCAGGCGCGCTCGTGCTCCAGGAAGGCGCACACCGCCACCGCGTCCGCCGGTGTGTCGTGCGCCAGATCGCGCCGCTCGTACAGGCCCGTGCCATGCAATGACACCAACAGTGCGGCATAGCGCCCCTGCGTCAGCGCTCGCTCGGCCGCGCTTGACCAGAGCGTCAGATGGTGCGCGAGCGGCATCTCCATGAAGGTGTGCGGCCGGCCGGTGGCCGAGTTCAGCGTCGGGGCCGCCTCCCACGCGACCCAGCCGACATCGTGCTGCTCGGCGCCCAGGCAGACGGCCTCCCAGGGTGTGACTACCCCGACCGTGACGTTGCCCCAGGCGCGCGCCAACTGGCCGGACACCCAGGCGTGCGCCGGCTGTGCGATCACGATCAAGCCGTCGGGGTCGTCGCGGTGCAGCATGGGCAGTTGCCAGTCGCCAGTGGGTCCGTGGAACGAGGTGGCAGCGGGTGACAGTGTAGGTCAGGGGGTCGGGCGACGCCAGATGTCGAGGTGCTGGTGGCCGGCCCGCCACCCCGGCAGTAGATTGGATCGGGAAGCACCGGCCCCGATCGGCTGACGCGCCATGCGGCCACCAGGCTGCCCCGACAGACCACTGGCTCGCTGCCGATCCATGCACTCGCCGTACGGGCGCTTCGCGAAGCGCCCGTACCCGCTCTCGCCCACTCGCCCACTACCATCTGGAGGCTGCCATGGCCCGCCTGTTGATCGTCTACGGCACCAGCGAGGGCCAGACGGCCCGCATCGCCGGGCGCATCGCCGCTGTCGTGCGGGATCGCGGCCACGAGGTCGCGTTGCTCGATGTCAAGCAGACGCCGCGCGATCTGGCGCTCGCCGGCTACGACATCGTCGCTATCGGCGCGTCGGTGCATGCCGGCCACTACCCTGGCGCGGTGGGGTCATTCATTACTAAACACGTCGTTCAGTTGCGAGATATGCCGACGGCGTTCTACTCTGTCAGCCTGACCGCCGCCAGTGCGAAGCCGGAGGAGCGGGCCGAGGCCGAGCGGCTGGCCCGCGCGTTCGTCACGGCAGCGGGGTGGGAGCCGGCCCGACTGGTCTCCTTCGCCGGCGCCCTGCCGTACACCAGGTACAACCGGTTGATGCGGTGGTTCATGAGTCGCATGGCGCGCAGTGGCGGCAGTGCTGACACCGACACCTCGCGCGACTACGAGTACACTGACTGGGCGGCCGTGGAGCGCTTTGCGATCGATCTGCTGGCGCTACCGGCGTCGACGCTCGTCGCCAGCGCGTAGCCGGCTGCTAGCCAGGGAGCCAGCCCCATGCCCGCGCTCGATCTCCGGCGCCAGCACCGCGCCCTGTACACCGCACCGGCCGACACCGTCGCCATCGTCGACGTGCCGCCGCTGACCTGCCTGATGATCGACGGCGCGGGCGACCCGAACACCGCTCCGGTCTATGGTCAGGCAGTCGGCGCACTCTACAGCCTGGCCTACGCCGTCAAGTTCGCCGTCAAGCGCGCCAGCGGTGAAGACTTCGCCGTGATGCCGCTGGAGGGCCTCTGGTGGGCGGCCGACATGACCGATTTCGCCACTGGACAGCGCGATCGTTGGCAGTGGACGCTGCTGATCGTCCAGCCGCCGGCCGTTACTGCCGCGCTGGTCGAGACGGTGCGCGCCGACGTCGCCCGCAAGAAGGCGCTGCCGGCGCTGGCGACCGTCCGCCTCGACACGCTCGCCGAGGGCCTGTGCGCGCAGATCCTGCATATCGGCCCCTACGCCGCCGAGGCGCCGACGATCGCGCGGCTGCACACCTGGATCGACGAGCAGGGCTACACCCGCGCCGGCCACCACCACGAGATCTACCTCGGCGATCCGCTCCGCACCGCACCCGAGCGCCTGCGCACCATCCTGCGCCAGCCAGTAGTCAGTCGCCAGTAGTCAGTCGCCAGCTGGGTGTATGGGTACCCTCAGAAGCTTGCCCCGGTGATCTGGCACGCGGGCGTGGGCCGGTTGTACAGTCGCGCCATCCACGCAGTCCACGTCGCGGCTGATGGGCGCGTGTTGGTGGCCGACCGCGAGAACGATCACATTCAGATCTTCGGCCCCGACGGCCGCTTCCTGACGCAGTGGACCGACGTTCAGCGCCCGACGAACATCGCCATTGGCCGCGACGGCCGCGTCTATGTCTCCGAGTTGTGGTGGCGCGTCGGCCAGCGCTCGCAGCGCCACGGCGACATCACCATCGACCAACCCGGCCGCGTCAGCATCTACGATGGCAACGGCTCGCTGCTGCATCGCTTCGGTGGTCCGGCCCGCGTCGCCCTCGGCAACGTCGTCGCGCCGCACGACATCTGCGTCGACTCGCGCGGCGATCTCTACGTCGCCGAGGTCACCAACACCTTCGGCGTGCGCCCCGGCCTGGTGCCGCTCAGGACACACTCGTTCCAGAAATCCCACCGGACGTAGGACGAGCAAGAGGCGAAGAGGGCCAGGAGGCCAGCGCTGTCGGAGCAGCCCTCGTAGCTGCCCAGCATGGGTTCCACAGGTCCACCCAGTCCACCCGGCGCACGTTGGGGTCCAGGCGGCCCCAAGGCCCAAGGCAGGCCATGGGGCGATGGATTGGTGGTCACCTCCCCTGGTCAGGCAGTGACGCTTCGGCGCCACACCGCATGCCAGCTGGCGCCGATCGTGCCCCGTCCTCGCCCAGACCTCCCCCGATGAGCTGGCCCCCCTGGCGTCCTACCAGTAGCCCAGCTCCAGACGGGCGTCCTCGCTCATCATCGCCGGCGTCCAGCGTGGCGACCAAACGATAGAGATGGCGATCTCCTGAATGCCGAACACGCCGGCCAGCGCCTGGGTGATCTGCTCCTGGATCACCGCGCCCAGTGGGCAGCCCGGTGAGGTCAGCGTCATCACCACCTCGGCCCGGCCGGCATCACTGACGGTTGTCTCGTAGACCAGCCCCAGATCGACGATATTGATGCCCAACTCCGGGTCGATGACGCCGCGCAGCGCCTCGCGCACTGCCTCCTCGACCGTGCCCTGTCGCTGCCGAGCGAACCACGCCTGGGCGCTTCCGTCGCTCTCCGGCTCACTCATGCCTGTCCCTCCGTCCGCGCGGCGGTCCCGCGTCCTCCGACCATCGCCCATACCTGTCTCCCGCCGGTTCGCGTGCGGGAGCGGGGCGGGCGGCAGCGCCGTGAACCCGCCTCAGCCGCCGATGCGCGACATCTCAACCTTCGGCAGCCGGGGCGTGGCCGCCGAGCGCAGTTCCGAGTACCGATCGGCCCGGCGCCGCCAGATGCCGCCGATCAGGTCGGCCAGCTCGTCGTCACCGGCGCCGGCGCGCAGGGGGCCGCGCAGGTCTTGGCCATCGGCGGCAAACAGGCAAGTGTAGAGTTTGCCGTCCGACGACAGACGGGCGCGGGTGCAGTCGCCGCAGAAGGGCTGGCTGACCGAGGTGATGACGCCGATCTCGCCGCCGCCGTCGCGGTAGCGATAGCGCGCCGCCACTTCGCCAGTGTAGTTCGGCTCAGCCGGCTCTAGTGGCAGCACCGCGTCGACCATGCGCACGATCTCCGCGCCGGTGACAACGTCATCCAGCCGCCAGCCGTTGGTCGCACCGACGTCCATGTACTCGATGAAGCGCAGGATGCAGCCGCTGCCGTGGAAATGGCGGGCCATGTCGACGACGCAGTGATCGTTGACGCCGCGCTGGACGACCATATTGACCTTGATCGGCCCCAGCCCGACCGCCTGCGCCGCGGCGATGCCCTCCAGCACCCGCGCCACCGGCGCGGCGACATCGTTCATCGCCATGAAGACGGCGTCGTCGAGCGCGTCGAGGCTGACGGTGACGCGCTGCAGACCGGCGTCGCGCAGCGCCCGCGCCTTGCGCGCCAGGAGCGCGCCGTTGGTCGTCAGCGTCAGGTCGCGCAGGCCGTCGATCGGCGCCAGCAGCGCGATCAGTCGCTCGATCTCGCGCCGCACCAGCGGCTCGCCGCCGGTCAGACGCACCTTCTCGACCCCATGGGCGACGAACAGCCGCACCAGCCGGGCGATCTCCTCGTAGCTGAGGACCTCTGCCTGAGGCAGGAAGGCGTAGCCCGGCCCGAAGATCTCCTTCGGCATGCAGTAGATGCAGCGGAAGTTGCAGCGGTCGGTGACCGACACGCGCAGATCACGCAACGGCCGCTGACGAGTATCGACGACCGGCAGCCGGGCCGGGCGAGACAGTAGCGGGGAGGTCACCGATCGATCCATCACAAGGCGCGCCGTTCCATGCTCACCAGGCAGGCGAGGCAGCACGCCGCGCCGCACTCCCTTGATCCTATCACCTGGTGGGAGCGTGCTGCAACCGCCCGCCGAACGGTGGGGCGGCTGGGGAAGTGATGCGTGGGTGCTGGGGTTGAGGGATTGGAGGGCCGTTCCCGGAGCGGAGCTGAAGGGAACTGAGCTTTTCGACTGCACTCAGCCAACGCCCCTCGACCTCCCGGCCACCCTCATCACTCATTCCGTCTCCACCCCCAGCCGCGCGCCAGCAGCACGACCAGCGCCAGCGCCGGCAACGCGCCCAGCGCCAGAAACGCCACCGGCAGGCCGGCCGCCTGCCCGATGATGCCCGCCGCCGTCGCGCCGGCGCTGATGCCCCCCTCCAGGAAGATGCCGGCTGTGGCCAGCGCGCTGCCGCGCCGCGCTGGTGGCACATGGTCGGCCGCCAGCGCGAACAGGTTCGGCTGACCCAGCCCCAGGCCAGCGCCGAACAGCGCCGCCGCTGGCAGCAGCCACCACTCGCGTGCCAGGGCGATAGCGGCCATGCCCGCCGCCGCCAGCG
>JADLAZ010000217.1 GCA_020849725.1 Chloroflexota bacterium | reverse complement strand
TGACGCGCACGACTGACGGTGTGACGCCTTCCTCGTAGAAGTAGAACTCGCCCCGGCTGCGCTCGATGCGACCGGCGTTCATCAGCACGCCGGCCGGGTGCATCAGCGGGTTGAGGCTGGACAGGCCGGCGGCGAGCACGTTCGGGTACGCGACGGTACCGGGGAAGCAGGCCTGCATGACGGGCAGCAGGTCAGCAGTGCGCTGGGCTGGAAAGACGCCCAGGCCAATCGCGCCCGGCCGACCCCAGATGACGGCCCGGTCAGGCGCGGTGCGGCGGCAGACGTAGGGTGAGGTGTCGACCTCAGCCGTCGTGATGGCTGGCCCACCGCCAGCGCGGACGACGCGCGCGAACTCCAGTGCCCCCAGCGTGCCCGGCAGCAGCGTGACCGTCTGGCCGGGGCGCAGGTGTGGCGCGGCCGCCTCGGCGAAGGCGCGGTGAGCGTAGGCCGGCGCGGATATCAGCACCATGTCGGACCAGGCCAGCGCGGCGGCGATATCGGTCGTGACGCCGGCCAGGCGGGCCGCGCCGGTGCGCTCGGTCCCCTCCAGCTGGATCGTGCGGCTCTCCTGGATAGCGGCGATGCTGGCCGCCTGGGTGGGATGCTCCCAGAGCAGCACGGCGCTGCCGCCGAGCGCCAGGTTGGCGGCGACGGCGAACGCGGTGTTGCCGCCGCCGAGAATGGTGAGCCGCTCTGGCAGCATCGATATCGCCTCCTGCTGACGCCGACTGGCCCGCCGCCGATCGATCGCGCCGGCATGCTAGCCGGATCGCGGCCAGTCGCCAAGGGCCGCCGTGTGGCCCGTCAGCGGCGGCGGAGGTTGAAGCCGAGCACCGCCCCGCCGATCGCCAGCACCGCAGCATAGATTGGCAGAAAGAACAGGTCGAGGCGTAGCGGCACGACGCGCGCCGCGACGATCAGCGCTACCCCGCCGATGACGCCGCCCAGCATCGCAATCGCTGGTTCCAGGCGGCTGGCCTGTCCCAGCCACCGGCCGACCAGCGCCACCCCCGCGCCCGCACCCACGCCAAACCCGATGATGACGCCGTAGACCTGGAGCGTCAGCAACCCCATGCCCAGACCGGCGCTGGCGAACAGGAGGCTGACGATCAAGAAGCCGGTAACCCCGCCAACAATGCCACCCAGGAGCGCGCCACCCGCTTCGGCGGCGATGACTCCGAGGGTAGCGGCGGGCTGTGGTGTGTGCGCGCTCATCGTTTACCTCCGGGCCGGGTGCGCCGTCTGTCTAGGCGCGAGCCGGCATCGTATCCTGCCGGGAACTCGCTGTCGCCAGCACTGGCCGCCGCCTCGACGGCGACATCGCGCCAATGGCCGTCACGGAGTTGACGGTGGCCCGCCGGCTGCTAGCATGACGGCTGATCGGCGGTGAGCGCTGTGGTGTGAGAGGGCGGGGGTACATGCCAGAGTCAGGCAGCACGGCCGGGCGGGGACCGATGGTCGGCGTGCCGCAGCCGGCGCGGGCGCTGGCGCTGGCGCTGGCGCAGGTGCGGCTGTCGCAGCATCCACTGGTCGCCCACAAGCTGACGCTGCTGCGCCGGTCGACGACGGACGTGCCACTCTTCCGCCGCCTGGTCGCTGAGTTGACCTACTTGCTCAGCTACGAGGCGACACTGGACCTGCCGCTGGCGCCGAGGGTGATTGAGACGCCACTGGCGCCCATGGTCGGAGCGCGCATCGCCATGCCGGTTGCCATCGTGCCGATCTTGCGCGCTGGTCTGGGCATGATCGATGGCTTTCTCGATCTGATGCCGGAGGCGCACGTCTGGCATATCGGGGTCTATCGAGATGAACGGACACTCCGTCCGGTCGAATACTACAACAAGGTCAGCGAGTCGCTGGCCGATGCGCTCGTGCTGGTGCTGGACCCGATGCTTGCCACTGGCGGCTCCGCCACCGATGCGGTCACGGTTGTCAAGGCGCTAGGCGCACGGGCGGTGCGTTTCGTTGGCCTGGTGGCCGCGCCGTATGGCGCCTGCCGGCTCGCCGAGGCCCATCCGGACGTCGTCATCCACATCGGCGCGCTTGACGACCATCTCAACGATGTCGGCTACATCGTGCCCGGTCTGGGCGATGCCGGCGATCGCCTCTTCGCCACCGGCGGCGCGGCCCGCGACTGACCACGAACGACTCGTGGTTTCATCGTGCTCACCTGGTCAGCGGGTCCAGGAGAGGCCGCTGGGGCCGTCGATGTCGCCGTCGGCGGTCAGGCGGCGCGGCTCGCCGGCTCGCAGCTCGCTGTCGGCATTGCCGCTGATCTCAGCGACGTAGATATTGAAGCGCCCCCCCTCCTCGCCGATGAAGGCCAGTGCCTTGCCGTCCGGCGACCAGGTGGCGGCGCGAGAGGAGAGGCGACTGATCAATGGTCCTCGATCCTTGCCGTCGGGCGCGAAGACGTGCAGACGGCTGCGTGCGCCGTCGACGACGGCCGCCACGAGGGCCTTGCCATCGGGGGTCCAGGCCGGGTCGTAGACGGTCTGCTTGCCGTCGGTGAGCGCGGCTCGCGTGCCGGCGACCAGGTTCAGGAGCCACAGTTGCGTCGGTGTGTCGTAGGAGAGGCAGAAGGCGAGACTCTTGCCGTCCGGCGCATAGGCCGGTGCTTCGATGTTGGCGCCCAGGTCAGCCACGCCGGGCACCTGGCGCGGTTGGCCGCCTTTGGCGTCGATCTGCCACAGCGTCATGTGCGATGCTGTCACGTCCGCAGTGTAGATCAAGCGTGTTCCGTCCGGCTCCCAGGCCGGCCAGGTTGCCCACACGCTTGTCAGCGCGTACTCCTTTGAGCCGCCGGGCGCCTTGCTCTGGTGCCTGGTGAGCGGCGCCGGACCTTGCCCGTCGGGGTTGAGCAGGACCAGATCGGAATAGGCATCGCCGCGTCGAATGACGACGATGCGGCCGCCGTCCGGCGACCAGCGCGGCCAGGCCAGGTCGCCGGTGCTGGTCAATTGCCGGCTGGCCGTGCCGCTGAGCTGGTGTAGATTGCCCCGGCGCGTGTAGAGGAGCCGGCCGGCGACGCCGTCCCGGTGCGGCTCAGGGGTCGGCGAGGGCGCCACGGTCGGCAGCGGCGCGGTGGTGGTCGTGGCGGCGGGGGGAGGAGGCGACACGGCCGATGGCGCGGGCGCCGGCGTGTCGGACACCGGCGGGTCGCTGGCGGGCGATGGCTCAGCGCCGGGCGCCGGCTGGTCGAGAGTACACCCGGCCAGCGCGGCCCCACCGATGCCGAGCAGCAGGGCACGACGGCTCAGGCGGCTGGTCAATGCCGGCCGGCGGCTCATCGGTCCTCCGTCCAGCCGTGCGCCTGCAGCGCGGCGCGCGCGGCCGCGCGGTCGTCCCAGGGCACCTTGTCGGCCCCGACGATGATGCTTTGCTCGTGACCGTTGCCGGCCAGCAGCACGGTGTCGCCCGGCCGGGCCAGCCCCACCGCCAGGTGGACCGCCGCCTGGCGGTCCGGTTCCTGATAGAGATCCTCGCCCGGCCGACCACCAGCGGCGATCGCACCAGCGGCAATCTCGGCCACGATCGCGCCGGCGTCCTCGAAGCGCGGGTCCTCGCTCGTCACGACTGTCATATCAGCCAGCTCCTGGCTGACGCGGCCCTGGATCGCCCGCTTGGCGACATCGCGCTCGCCGGCGCTGCCAAAGACGGCGATCAGCCGGCCGGTCGTCAGCGGGCGCAGCAGGCGCAGCATCTTGGCCAGCGAGTCGGGGGTGTGAGCGTAGTCGACGACGACCAGGAACGGCTGGCCCTGGTCGATGCGCTCCAGCCGGCCCGGCACCGCCCGCAGTGAGGCCAGACCGGCGGCGATCTGATCCAATGGCAGCCCCAGCCCCTCGCCGACTGCCGCTGCCGCCAGCGCGTTGGCCACGTTGAAGTCTCCGATCAGCGCCAGCCGCAGCGGCACGCTGCCGCGCGGCGTGCGCAGCATACAACGGGTCGCGTCGGGCGCGAGTTCCAGGCCGATCGCCCGCACCTCGGCCGTTGCGTCGGCGATGCCGTAGCGCAACGCTGGCGCATCGCCGGCGGCGGCCAGGAACCGCGGCGCGTGCGGGTCGTCGGCGTTGACGATCGCCAGCCGGGGCCGATCCTTCGGCGGGCGGGCGGCGACCATTTCGAACAACTGCGCCTTGGCGGCCCGGTACGCCTCGATCGTGCCATGAAAATCGAGGTGCTCGTGGGTCAGGTTGGTCAGCACGGCGATGTCGTAGGCCACGTTGTCCAGCCGGTGCATCGCTAGCCCGTGCGAGGTCGATTCAACGATCGCCCAGTCGAGGCGGACATCGACCATCTGGCGCAGCAATGCCTGGACCTCCAGCGACTCCGGTGTTGTCTGGCGGGAGGGGTTGCCGAGCCAGTTTGGCCCGATCTTGATATCGACCGTCCCGATCAGGCCGGTCGCCAGGCCAGCGTACTCTAATAGCGCGCTGATGAAGTAGGTCGTCGTCGTCTTGCCATCGGTGCCGGTGACGCCGATGACACCGATCTGGCGCGATGGCTCGCCATGGAACCGCGCGGCAACGCGGGCCAGTGCCGCGCGCGTGTCGGGCACGACCACCTGCGCCGCCAAACCCTCGATCATCACTGGCGCCTCGACGAGCGCCGCGACCGCGCCACGCCCGGCCGCGTCGGCGACGAAGGCGTGGCCGTCGGTGTAGCCGCCGCGCAGCGCCACGAACAGCCCGCCGACCGCTACCTGCCGCGAATCGAACGCGATGGCGCGGATGTCCAGCGCCGCATCGCCGCTGACGGTGGCCTCGGGCAGACCGGCGATCAGGTCGACCAGACGCATGGCTCGCTCCGGCAGGAACTCCGAACAGGGGCAAGAGACCGTGAAGGAACGCGCAGCAACGCGAATGAGGCGGAACACATCAAGCGGTTGTGCCCATAGCCTTCATTATCCGGCTTCGCGCCCATCCGGGTCCATTCGCGGTTTCCTGGCCCCGTCGCGCCCATCGGGGTGACGGTATCCCCAATGTGCTACGGCTCACAGATCGTGCCAGATGGGCCGGCGGGCGGCAAACGTGCAGACGCGCCGGAAGCCGGCGGCCCGGGCGAGGGCGGCGCCGACCTCCAAGCCGATGCCGAGGTGCGACACGCGATGAGAATCCGATCCGAGCGTCAAGATCTCGCCACCCAACTCCCGATACCATTCCAGCACGGTCAGACCGGGGCATGGCTCGTGGGCGTCCGTGCGGACACCGGACGTGTTGATCTCGATGCCCATGCCGCCGGCGATCAGCCGGCGCAGCGCCTCGCGCAGCGGCTCGGCCCAGACGCTCGGCTGGAATGGCCCCCACAGCGGCACGCTGCGGCGCTTGAAGACATCCAAATGCCCATGCACATCAAAGCCGCCGGTCGCGGCCGCCAGCAGCACTTGCTCGAAGTAGTCGCCGATGGCTTTCTGCTCGTCGCGCGTGCTGATGTACTCGATGCCACCGGCAAACAGCCCGTCGATGTAGTGGACCGAGCCAATGATGAAGTCGATCGGCAAGCCGGCCAACCGCGCGGCGATCGCCTCACCGTGGCGCTGCACGTCGCCGACCTCGACGCCGGCCCGGATGATGATCTGGTCACCGTAGACACCGCGACAGCGCTCGATCTCGGCCAGGTAGTCGTGTGGGCGCAGGTAGTCGCGGCAGTCGTCACCGGGGTCAAGGTCGATGTGCTCAGTGAAGGTGAGCTCTCGCACACCCAGCCGAATCGCCTGCTCGACCATCTCGGCAGTCGTGGCGCGCCCGTCACAGGAGAAGGTCGAATGTACGTGCGAGTCGACCAATCCGGCGACCGGCCCGACCGTCAGCATGGCACTCCCTTCCATCACCGAACGCGACGTGGCTGACTCCAGTGTCCGGGCAACACCATGCCTCAGCCGCGCATCTCCTGGAGGATGGCCCGGCCCAGGCGCTCGATGCCGGGCCAGATATCGTCTGGGTTGACGAAGCTGAAGGCCAGGCGCACCTCGTTCGCGCCCCGGCCGTCGTCGTAGCAGGCCGTGCCGGGCAGAAAGTCGACACCCATCGCCCGCGCCCGGCGCTGCAGAGCGCGCGAGTCAACCCCCGGTGGCAGCGTCAGCCAGACGAAGAAGCCGCCCTCCGGACGCGACCAGGTGGCGCCCTCGGGCATGTGCTCGTCGAGCGCCGCCAGCATCCGATCGCGCTTGTCTCGGTACACGCCGATCAACCCATCGATGTGCTGGCGCAGCTCGCCGGTCACCATGAACGCCTCGGCGATATGCTGCGAGAAGGGGTTGCTGCCGGTGTCGTTCTTCAGCAGCACCAGCTTCTCGGCCACGCGCGGCGGCGCGACTGCCCAGCCGAGGCGCATGCCGGCGGCCAGGATCTTTGAGAAGGTGCTGAGATAGATGACCAGCCCGGCCCGATCGAGGCTGTACAGCGTTGGCAGCGGCTCGCCGCTGAAGCGCAAGTCGAAGTAGGCGTCGTCCTCGACCACCGGCAACCCGTGGGCCTGAGCGATCGCCAGCAGCCGCTCGCGTCGTGCCAGCGGCATGGTCACGCCAAGCGGGTTGTGGAAGGTCGGCATGGTGTAGAGGAACTTGGGTGGCGTGCCGGCGGCGGCCAGCTCGGCCAGCGTCCGCTCCAGCGCGTCGACCTCGAGGCCCTCGGCGTCGGTCGGCACCGTTACTGGCCGTGCGCCGGCGCGGCTGAAGATCATGACCGCGCCCGACCAGGTCGGCGCCTCGACCAGCACCGGGTCGCCCGGGTCGATGAACGCCTGGGCGATCAACTCGATCGCCTGGAAGGAGCCGTTGGTGATGATGAGGTTGTTCGGCGTGGCGGTGATGCCCTGGTCGGCGGCCAGCTTGGCGCAGACGGCCTGCATCAGTCCGGCCTGACCCTTGGCGTTGCCGTACTGGAGCGCCAGCGCACCACCTTCGCCCTCGACCGCGCGGCGTGTGGCCTCGATCACACCGTCGCGCGGCAGGCTGCCCGGGTCGGGAAGACCGAACGCGAACGAGATGACCGTCGGGTCGATCGCGCCGACACGCAGCGCTGCCCCTTCGAGTGCTCTGGCCCGGCTCGAAAACCGCGCCTCTATCACTGGCGCCACACCCGTCATCGTCCTTCCCCCACCATTCATCCAGCGTGTCGCCCGGCCGGGAGCGGCACGCTCGTCAGTATACCAGTGGGGTTGGGGGGGCGGTCCCTCACTTTATCGGCGCCGGTGAGGCGGGATGGAAGCCGAGTATGTTGAACAGCGGCGCATAGATGATCAGTGTCGGTATATATGTCATGATGATCAGCAGCGCCGAGCCACCGACCCACAGCCCCCAGTTCTCCAGCGCCCGCCAGCCCTCACGCGCCGGCGTCATCGGCTCCGCGACCGGCATCGCCGGCACATCGGCCGTGCGCCGGGAGACGAGCAGCGTCATCACCATGATCAGGATGAACAGCATGCCACTGAGGAACAGCACCGTGCCGCCGATGGCAGTCAGCGTGCCCCACTGCAGCCAAGAGGCGCGGAAGGCCGCCGACCCCGCGTCGTAGTAGGCCGACTCGGCCATGGCGGTGCGGCGCGGCATGCCTTCCAGGCCGGCAGCCATCAGGCCGCGGCTCATTGCAAAGACGCCGATCATCCACATCCAGGCCTGCGCCACACCCAGCCATGGCGCCCACAGGCGCCGGCCGGTCAGGTGCGGCATTAGCCAGTAGAGGATGCCGAAGTAGGTGAGCGCCACGCCCGACCCGACCGTCAGGTGGAAGTGGCCAGGGATCCAGGCCGTGTTGTGCAGCACCAGATTCATGTTGTAGCTGGCGTTCATCAGGCCGGTCGAGCCGCCGAGCGTGAAGGTGATCATCGCCAGCAGTTGCGCGGCCACACTCGGGTTGCCCCACG
>JADLAZ010000216.1 GCA_020849725.1 Chloroflexota bacterium | reverse complement strand
CTCCTTCATCGACATGATGGTGCTTTGCTGGACATCGTCCATGGTGACTGACATAGCTGGCTGCTCCTCCGTGGTGTTGTGCGTCCGCCCCGTTCAACCCCACCACCGACCGCGCGCGGCGGCACACCAGGCGATGGGTCCGGGGGCGTGCGAAATCGCCCGAGCGCACGTCGCGCCCAGGCCGCAGGAAGTATAGCACATGGGCGTGGCGGGGCTGGGGCCAGGTGCTGGGCATGGGAGCAGGTGATCTGGGTCGCTCAGGTCCGCCGCGCGATGACCAGCACTGCGCCCGCTGCCGCCAGCAACTCACCACCTAGCGGACAGCTCAACTCCCCGCTCCAGCGGTCCTCTGACCAGTGGGCCGCCGGCCGCCGGAGCCGCGCCCCGTGGACCGACGCCGCCATTGACGCCTAGCCGGCCGCCAGCGTGATGGCAGCGGCGACCAGGATCAGCGTCACCAGCACGATTGTCGGGATGGCGTAGCCCGAGACAATGAACAGGCCGGCGATCGATAAGACGCCGATCAGGATGATCGGCGCCAGCAGCCCGATCAGCGAGATGAGCGGCATACCAAGCACGGTGGTGGTCGACGGTCGCTGATGCACGCTGGTCTTCTCCTTCGGCGCGGCCAGGCTGGTCGCCAGCAGTCGGCCGAGCGGCGTCGGCGTGGTCGGCCGGTTCACTATACATCCGAACCGGTCGGAACGTCACCTCTCGCATCCGGCCGACGATGCCAGCGCTCGACGCAACCCGAGGAAGAGAGGCTCCAGCCGGCCGCGCCGAGGCGCCTGTCTCCAGAGATCGAGAACGAACTCCGGGATTGAGAGGAACCCGGCTGGACAGGGGCGCGGTTGCCGCTATGATGCGCGCAGTCCCGACGATGCCCAGGCACGGCCGCGCCACGAGGAGGATGTGATGACCGCTGGTGGAGGACGCAACTTCGGCTGCCGCCTGACGACCGATGCCACGCTGGCCGGCTATCGAATCGTCGTGCTGGAGAACGACCTGCTGCGCGTCACCGTGCTAGCTGACAAAGGCTCGGACATCTACGAGTTTCTCTACAAGCCGCTCGACGTGGACGTGATGTGGCGCTCGCCGGTCGGCCTACGCCCGCCGGGGATCACCGTGCCCACAGCCGGTGGTGAGGCTGGCTTCTTCATGGACACCTACGAGGGTGGTTGGCAAGAGATCCTGCCGAGCGGCGGCCCCAACACGATCTACCGCGGCGTGCGCCTCGGCCAGCACGGCGAGGTGTCGACGGTGCCCTGGACGGTGACGATCGAGCAGGACGAGGTCGACCGGGTCGCCGTCCGCTTCAGCACCCGCACGATTCGGATGCCGTTCCGCATCGAGAAGACGCTGGCGCTGGAGCGCGGTACGGCCGTGCTGCACCTGTCGGAGCGGCTGACGAACGAGGCCGACGAACCGGTCGACTACATGTGGGGCCACCACCCGACGTTCGGTGAGGCACTGCTGGATGACTCGTGCGTCATCCAGGCGCCGGCGCGCACGCTGGTGGCCCATCCCGGCGAGGTGTTCGATACGCAGCGGCTGGCGCCCGACAGCCGTCACGCCTGGCCATGGGCGACTGACCGCCACGGCGCGCGCCTTGACTTCAGCCGCGTGCCAGGCCCGGAGGCGCGCATCGCCGACATGACCTACCTGACCGACCTGACCGACGGCTGGTACGGCTTGACCAACCAGCGGCGCAAGGTCGGTGTCGGCATGGTTTTCCCACACGAGGTGTTCAGCGTCATCTGGTATTGGCTGGTGGCGCGCGGCGGCTTCGGGCCGCCCTGGTGGGGCCGGACCTACAACCTGGCACTGGAGCCGTGGACGAGCTGGCCCGGCACGGGCTTGGGCGATGTCGTCGCACGCGGGCAGGCGCGGCAGTTGGCGGCTGGCGAATCGCTAGCGGTGGAGATCAAGGCCGTCATGTGGGCCGGCATCGAGGGCATCGCTGGCATCGACCCGGATGGAACGGTCCGTGAATAACCCGATGCGGGGGAGGAGGAGAGCATGCAGCCGCTGATCGACCGTGCGACCCCGATGGGCGAGGCGCTGCGCCGGCGCGGCGAGACGGTAGCGGTGGCCGAGTCGTCGGCAGGCGGCCTGATCGCGGCGGCACTGCTGGCGGTGCCGGGCGCGTCGGCCTTCTTCCTGGGTGGTGCGGTCGCTTACACCGGCGTCGCCAAGGAGCGGCTGGTCGGCATCACCGCCGACGACATGGCGCTCGGACGCGCGGCCACCGAGGTCCACGCCCTGGCGCTGGCCCGGCGCGCACGGGCACGGCTCGGCGCGACCTGGGGCATCGGCGAGACAGGCGCGGCCGGGCCAACCGGCAACCGCTACGGCGACCCAGCCGGCCACGTCTGCATCGCCATCGCCGGCCCGGTCGAGCGAACCATGACCGCCGCGACCGGCAGCGCCGACCGCGCCGCCAACATGGTCGCGTTCGCTGGTGCGGCACTGGGCTTGCTCGGCGCGGCGCTGGCCGACGCGGAGCGCGGCTGACCCGTCGGCGCTACTGGCCGGGCGCAGCGATCGTCGCGGCCGCGCGCCGGTCGCCGCGCGCATCGAGCGGGCGCCAGCGGGTGGCCAACTGTCCACCCGCCGCGCCGCTGCCGATCAGGCCAATCAGCAGCGCCGGATAGACCGCAATGTCGTACGGCATCAGGCCGTAGCCCAGGCTCGGCGCGACGAACAGCTTCACCAACACCACCGACAGGCCGAACAGCAGGCCGACGAGTGCCCCCTGGAGCAGCGCCCCGCGCCGCACGACAACGCCCGCCAGGCCACCGCCGATCAGGCCCGGCGCCAGCATCAACACCCCCGCTCCGCCAATCACCAGCAGCGGCCAGTCCGGCAGCGCCACGAGCAAGCCCACCGCCAGCGCCAGACAGACCAGCATCGCCATCTGGCAGGCGAACAGCCCAGCAGCCACCGCACCCAGCCGACGCAGCATCCCGTTGCCCTTTCCTCTGCTGCCACCCACTGGGCCGCGGTGGCAAGGCCATTCGTCCTGCCAGGAGCATACCATCGGCTAACCGCCGGCAGGACGACTTTCCCTAACCAAGGAGGTGACAGGGCCGTCATCCGGCGCACCCGGCGCGCGACCGCCCGGCTTGAACCGATCGGCTGGGCTGTGCTAGTGTCGTCCCGGCGAGAGTGCGGCCGAATGGCCGGCCGCCAGGGAGGATGGACGCGGTGCTGGAGCTGGTCCGGGCCAAGGGCTTTGTCATGGACATGGACGGCGTGCTGTACCGGGGCGACGAGCCGCTGCCCGGGCTGGTCGAGTTCATCGCACTCAGCCGCCGCCACCAGGTTCCGTTCGTCTTCGTGACGAACAACTCGATGCGCACGCCGGAGCAATACGTCACCAAGCTGGCCGACATGGGCGCCGACGTCGCCGCCGACCGCATCATTACGTCGGGCACGTCGGTCGTCGAGTATCTGGTGGGGCGGTTTCCGCGCGGCACGCGCCTGTACATCGTCGGCATGCCGGCACTGCATCAGGTGCTGATCAACGAGGCGACCGGCTACATCCTCGATCCGGCGCGAGCCGATCTGGTCGTCACCGGCTCCGATCTGACGCTGACCTACGAGAAGCTGAAGCTGGCTACGCTGGCGATTCGGCGCGGCGCGACCTGGGTGGCGACCAACCCCGACACGACCCTGCCGGTCGAGGACGGCCTGTGGCCCGGCGCGGGCGCGATCATCGCCGCGCTGCGCGCCTCGACCGACGCCGCGCCGACCGTTGTCGGCAAGCCCGAGCCGGTGATGATGGCGCAGGCCTTGCACCGAATGGGTGTGGCAGCGGTCGATGCGGTCATGGTCGGCGACCGTCTCGATACCGACATTCTTGGCGGCATCCGCGCCGGCATGACGACGGCGCTGGTGATGACCGGCGTTGAAACGCCAGAGACCGTCGCCGCCCAGTCGATCGCCGCCGACTACACGTTGCGCGATCTGGCCGAACTCGTGCAGCGCGTCTGGGGCGTCACAAGTGATGCGTGATGATCAAGATCGCTGAACGAGCACCTGGCAACTGATGACTGACGAGCCAACCGACGCATTCGACTACGAGGCCGGCGCGACGATTCAGGGGCGCGGCGAGGTCAGCAGCGCACAGCGCGACCTGGCCGGTATGCGCTTGGCCCGCTGCCTGGCCCACCTGCCAGGCGGCCCCGGCCGGCTGCTGCTGCTCGGCTGCGGGGCCGGCCGCCACGTACGCGCCATCCGGCGCGAGCGACCCGACCTGACCGTCCACGGCAGCGACCTGAGCCTGACCGGGGTGCGCGAGGCGACGCGGTACCGCGACGGCGCGCACTACACGGTCGCCGATGCGCTGGCGCTGCCCTACTGCGATGCCGCCTTCGACAGCGTCGTCCTGTTCGACCTGCTGGAGCACGTGCCGGATGTCGAGCGGGCGCTGGACGAGATCGCGCGCGTGCTGCGGCCGGGCGGTATTTTCCACGGCTTCGTGCCCTGTGAGGCGCAGCCGGGCACGCTCTTCGCCTGGCTCTGGCCGGCGGGACCGGTGCCTATCCATCGCTGGAAACGCGACCATGTCGGCCACATCCAGCAGTTGACCGTCGCCCAGGTGGACGGGCTGTGCCGCGCCCGCGGCCTGGTTCCGGTCGCGCGCAGCTACTCATTCCACTTGATCGGCCAGTGCCACGACATCCTCGACTACTGGCGGCGGGAAACGGTGCTGCACCCACGGGCGACCGCGCCGCTGATCATGGGTTTCACGCGGCTGGCGATGCCGCTTACCTGGCGGCTGACCTACCTGGAGGCCGGCCTGCTGCACGCCTGGCCGGCCGCCACCGGGCTGCATCTCACGGCGCGGCGCGCCTGAGCCGTGCCGGCTTCCGGCGCACGTCCGTTTGGGCGTGCAAGATTGATGGCCTGACTGGGTAGCGGCCGGCCGCACCACGTCAGCCAGCTCACCGTGCCATGGCCGGCGGTCCTCATCGGCCGTCCCATTCCTTTGCCTCTGTCGCCTTCATTATAGTGGGGATGGGTGGGTGAAAGCATCGGCCTTCCGTCCGATGCTTTCAGATGATCCGTCCCGCTATCGTACTGGTCGACCAACTGACAGCGGCCGACGACAGGAGGGGAAGCATTGCGGCGGACAGGATGAGGGATCGGGGTCTGGTGAGACGCTGCGGCATTCGTGAGAGAGCGCACACGGGAGGGAGCGGATGAGCTGCTACGTGTTGGGTCTCCAGGAGATCGACCAGACCCAGATCGCCGTCGTTGGCGGCAAGGGCGCGCACCTGGGGGAGTTGTCGCGGATCGAAGGCCTCCACGTGCCAGCTGGCTTCTGCGTGACAACGGACGCCTTCCAGCGAATCATGGCGGCGGCGCCGTCGATCGACGATCGGCTCGATCGGCTGTCGCACCTGAAGCCGGACGATCGGGAAGCGATCCGCAGGCTGAGCGCGGAGATGCGCCGGACCATCGAAGGGATCGCTATCCCCGATGACCTGGCGGCGGCAATTGCCCGCCCACTCGCCCGGCTTGGTGAGCAAGCCGCCTGCGCGGTGCGGTCCAGTGCGACGGCGGAGGATTTGCCGACGGCCTCCTTCGCGGGTCAGCAGGATACGTACCTGAACGTCGTGGGGCCGGCGGCGGTCCTCCAGCACATCAGTCGGTGCTGGGCCTCGCTCTTCACCGAGCGGGCCGTAACCTACCGCCTGCGGAACGGGGTGGATCACCGGAAGGTCCACATGGCCGTGGTCGTGCAGCAGATGGTCTTCCCGCGGGCGGCCGGCATCCTGTTCACGGCCGACCCGGTCACGGGCAACCGAAAAGTCGCCTCCGTGGAAGCCAGCTTCGGCCTCGGCGAGGCCCTGGTCTCCGGCCTGGTGAATGCGGACGTCTACACGGTGCGGGATGGTGAGGTCATCACCAAGGCGGTTGCCACCAAGCAACGTGCCGTCTACGCCTCGCCAGGCGGTGGGACGCAGGAACAGGCGATCGAGCCGCAGCGGCAGCAGCAGCCAGCGCTGACGGAGGCGCAGGTCGTGCGGCTCGCGCACCTGGGCCGGCGGATCGAAGCGCACTTCGGCCGCCCCCAGGACATCG
>JADLAZ010000215.1 GCA_020849725.1 Chloroflexota bacterium | reverse complement strand
TCCAGCATCACGCGCTTCTTGTGGACATTCGGCAGCCAGTCCCGGTTCGTCCGGTTCTTGGCATGGCTCACGTTGTGGCCGAACGACCGCTTCTTGCCGGAAAGCTCGCACTTGGCCATCTGGGTACTCCTCTTGCCGGGGCCGCCGCGGCCGCGCTATGATCGCGACACCATCGCGCCACGGCGGGCGTGGCGGCCAATTCTACCAGAGTTCCCCGCGTGCGGCAAGCACCGCGCGCCCGTGCGAGGTCAGCCGTGACGCCGAGTTCCCCGCCGCCGGATGACGGGCAGGCCATCGTCAATCCCCGGCGCTCGACTGGCGCTGACTTGCGCGCGGCACTGCTAGCCGCCACGGTCTGGTTGGAGCACCACGCCGCCGCCGTCAACGCGCTCAATGTGTTTCCAGTTCCGGACGGTGATACCGGCACCAACATGGCGCTGACAATGCGCGCCGCCGTCAAGGACCTCGAGGATGAAGCTATGCTCGCCAGCGGCGCTGGCGACATCGCCGCCCGCATCGAGTATGGCGCGCTGATGGGCGCGCGCGGCAACTCCGGCGTCATCCTGTCGCAGTTGTTGCGTGGCTTCAGTCGCACCCTCGACGGCCTGATTGAGTTTGATGGCCTCCAGGTGGCCGAGGCGTTTCGAAACGCGGCGACGATGGGCTATCGTGCCGTGATCAAGCCGGTCGAAGGGACGATGCTGACGGTCGCGCGCGAGGCGGCTGAGGCCGGCATCACCGCTGCCGCCGAGTGCAACGACATCACCGTCGTCACCGCCGCAGTGCTGGCCGAGGCGAGGGCGTCGCTGGCGCGCACGCCCGACCACCTGGAGATCCTGCGCCAGGCCGGCGTCGTCGACGCAGGCGGCATGGGCCTCGTCGTCCTGCTCGAGGGCATCCATCGCTATCAGACAGGTCAGACCACCGCTCCGGCCGCGGCAGTCGCCACGCCGGTCATCGACCTGGTCGCCATCCATGCGCACCACCCGGACGACTTCGGTTATTGCACCAACTTCGTGATCCGCGGGCAGGCCATGCCCTATGACGCCATCCGCGCCCACTTCGCGGCCACCGGTCACTCGGTCGCTGTTGCTGGCGACGAGCGTCTGATTAAGGTCCACCTGCACACGCTTGACCCTGGCGCCGCGTTGAGCTACGCGACGGGCCACGGCGCACTGACCCAGATCAAGGTCGACAACATGGACGACCAGCGGGCGGCCTTCGAGGGGCAGGCGGTCGTGCCCGCGGCAATCGCCGCGCCAGCGGTCGGCACGACGGCGTTGCTGGCGGTCGCGGCGGGCGATGGCTTCGCCCGCATTCTGACCAGCCTGGGAGTTCGGCAGGTCATTGCCGGCGGACAGACGATGAACCCGAGTGCGGCGGAGATCCTGGCGGCGATCGAAGCCTCCCCGGAGCCGGAGGCGATCGTACTCCCGAACAATGGCAACATCATCATGGCGGCCCGCCAGGCAGCCGATCTGGCGACCAAACCGGTGCGAGTGGTGCCGAGCCGCAGCCTGCCCCAGGGCATGGCCGCCCTGCTCGCGTTCCGGCCGGGCGCGCCGCTCGTCGACAACGCCACCGTCATGACCGCCGCCATGGTCGGCGTCCACACCGGCGAGGTGACCGGCGCGGTGCGGTCGGTGACCCTCGACGGAGTCGCCGTGCGCGCCGGTGACACGATCGCCTTGCTCGATGACCGGCTGATCGCCGCCACGGTTTCGGTCGATGAAGCGCTGCTGGCGCTGCTGGCGGCCATGGACGCCGCGGCCGCCGAATTGATCGCCGTCTACTGCGGGCAATCGGTGACTGCCAGCCAGCGCGCTCGTGTCCGTGACCTTATCGCCGTCGAGTATCCTCAACAGACGCTGGAGTTGCTCGACGGCGGGCAGCCGCACTACGACTTCGTCATCTCGGTCGAGTAGCGATAGCAGCGCAATGCGATCAGACAGTCACCAGTCCGACGCCCAGCACGGTAGATAGCGCGCTCGCCGGATCCGCGCCGGGACCAGCGACTGGGCGCGCGACCGAGCACCACACGCGGCGTTTTCCGATGTTGAGAGGGTCGCGCTCGCGCGCTGGCGCTGAGAGGGGGAACTCGTGGCCACGACGCCCGTGCGCATCGTCGTCGACAGCACGGCCGACGTCCCGCACGACGTCGCTGCCGATCTCGGAATCGGCATCGTCCCGCTGACGGTACGCTTTGGTACTGACGTGTTTCGCGACCGGGTCGACCTGAGTCTGGCCGCGTTCATGGCGCGCCTAACCGCGAGCGACATCCTGCCGGCGACGGCCCAGCCATCGCCGGGCGACTTCCTGACGGCGTACGCGCCGCTCGTCGCGGCCGGCGTCTCGATCGTCTCGCTGCACCTCTCGAGCAAGCTGTCCGGGACGTACAGCAGTGCGCTCGTCGCCGCGCGCGAGGCGACGATCACACCGGGCCAGATCGAGGTCGTCGATTCCCAGACGATTGCCATGGCCTGTGGGCTGGTGGCGATCGAGGCGGCCCGCGCCGCCCGCGATGGGGCCGACCAGGCGACGGTGCTGGCGCTGGTCAACGACCTGATCGGGCGCACGCACCTGGTCGCCGCGCTCGACACACTCGATTTCGCCTTTCGCGGCGGTCGCATCAGCCGCGCCCAGGCGGTAGTCGGCTCACTCCTCAGCATCAAGCCGATCATCACCGTCGCGGACGGAGCCGTGACCCGGCTGGAACAGGTCCGCACCCGCCAGAAGTCGTTGCAGCGGCTGCAGGAGCGGCTGGAGGCGTTGCACCAGGAGCGGCAGGTCATCCGCCTGAGCTTTCTACATGTGGCCGACCTGGAGAGCGCCCTGGACCTGCGCGAGCGCGTGCGGTCCAGCGTCCCAGTCGAGCCGGTGCTTATCACCGAGCTTGGCCCCGTCGTCGCCACTTACACCGGGCCGCGCGGCGTCGGCTTCGCGGCGCTGACCGCCCGGTGAGCGGCTCGGTCGCGACCGAGCCGGCCCGGGAGCGGCTGGCTCGCCTGCGCAAGATCATCGCTCAGGAGACGATTCAGGGTCACCAGGACCGGCTAGTCATCGGCGGCCTGGCCGGGCTGGTCATGAACTTCACCCGCGGCCTGGAGGCGCTCGCGCCTCGGGCGGCCACCATCGTCCGCGACGCCCAGGCGCTGGTGGCGGACTACGGCCGGCTGGCACCGGCCGAGCGGGCGAGCCAGTTGACGGCGCTCGGCAGCCGGCTCGACGCCCTGGACGCCCTGCTGCGCGACGTCGGGAGTGAGCCAGCCGGCTCGCCAGCCACACCAGCGCCTATCTCATCGACGATCGCCACCGCGCCCGCCGCTCAGGTTCCGCCACGCCCCGCCTCGGTGGCGCGACCGCTCGACCCGTCGGCGCCCGTGACCGCGCTGCCGATGGTCGGTGAGGGGCGCGCCCGGCTGCTGGCGCGGCTCGGCATCGGGTCGGTGCGCGACCTGCTCTATCATTTGCCGCTGCGCCACGACGACTTCACGCGCACGCCACCGATCGCCGGCCTGATGTACGGGCAACCGCAGACGGTGGTCGGGCGCTTCACGACGGTCGAGTCCAGTCCGGTGCGCGGCAATCGGGTGCGCGTCGTCGCGCGGCTGGTGGACAATACCGGCTCGATCCGCTGCACCTGGTTCTGGCCGGCGCAGATGGCGCGCGGCAAGCGGCTGCCGCTCGACACCCCGGTCGTCGTCAGCGGGCGCGTCGGCCAGTTCAATGGCGTACTCGCCTTCGAGCAGCCCGACTACGAGGATGCCGACGCCGATCTGCTTCACGTCGGGCGGCTCGTGCCAATCTACGGCGCGACGGAGGGCCTCTACCAGAAGCAACTGCGGGCCATGGCGCGCGCCGCGCTGGCGGTCACGGCCGCCACACTTGTCGATCCCCTGCCGGAGCCGCTGCGCCTCGACGCCGGCCTGTCGCCGCTGCACCCGGCGCTGGCGCAGGCCCACTTCCCGGCGACCGAGGCCGACCGTCAGGCCGGCCGCCAGCGCCTGGCCTTTGACGAGTTACTCCTGGTGCAGTTGGGCATGCAGCAGCGCCGGCGCGCGTGGCAGGCGACGGTCGCGCCAGCGCTGCCCAGCGACGGTGAGGCGTGGGCACGCGTTGCAGCATTCCTCACATCACTGCCGTTCGCGCTCACGGGCGCCCAGCGCCGGTCGCTGAATGACGTCCGACGCGACCTGGCTGCGCCTCGCCCGATGAGCCGGCTGATCCAGGGTGATGTCGGCTCGGGCAAGACGGTCGTCGCGGCGGCAGCCATGCTGCTGGCCACGGCACACGGCTACCAGGCGGCGCTGATGGCCCCCACTGAACTGCTGGCGGAGCAGCACGCCCTGACGCTCGGCACGCTGTTCGAGCGCCTGCCAGAGGGGCAGTGGCCGCGCCTGGCGCTGCTCAAGGGCAGCCTGCCGGCGCGGCAGAAGCGCGAGGTGCAAGCGAGCATCGCCGCCGGCAAGGTCGATATCATCGCCGGCACTCACGCCGTCATTCAGGCCAGCATCGCCTTTGATCGGCTGGCGCTGGCCGTCGTCGACGAGCAGCACCGCTTTGGCGTGGCGCAGCGCGCCGGGCTGCGCTCTAAAGGCGACAACCCGCACTTGCTGGTGATGACGGCCACGCCTATCCCGCGCTCGCTGGCGCTGACCATGCACGGCGATCTGGATGTCAGCATCATCGATGAGTTGCCACCCGGCCGGCAGACGATCGCCACGCAGCTTGTCTCCCCCGGCGCTCGGCAGGATGCCTACGATCTGGTCCGGCAGGAGGTGAAGGCCGGCCGCCAGGCGTACATTGTTTGCCCGCTGGTCGAGGAGTCGGAGGTGATTGAGGCGCGGGCAGCGACGGCGGAACACGAGCGGCTGCAGCAGGAGGTATTTCCTGACCTCCGCATCGGCCTCGTCCATGGCCGGTTGCGCCCAAGCGAGAAGGACGCCGTCATGCGTGCGTTCCGCGACGGCGACCTCGATGTGCTGGTATCGACGGCCGTCATCGAGGTCGGCATCGACGTGCCGAACGCCACGGTGATGGTGATCGAGGGTGCGGACCGGTTCGGCCTGGCGCAGCTGCACCAGTTCCGCGGCCGGGTTGGGCGCGGCGCGCACGCCTCGACCTGCCTCTTGCTCACTGACGACGCGTCCGACCGCGCCACCGAGCGCCTGCGTGCCCTGGTCGAGACGAGCGACGGCTTCGAGGTGGCTGAGTTCGACCTGCGCCTGCGTGGTCCAGGCGAGTTCTTCGGCACTCGGCAGTCCGGTCTGCCGCCGCTGCAGCTGGCTGGGCTTGGTGATGTGCGCGCGATCGAGCTGGCCCAACGAACGGCGATACGAATCCTTGATGAGGATCCCTCATTGGCACTGCCGGTCTACCAGCCGCTGGCGGCACTGCTCGCTAGTTTCTGGGCTGATGGCGCGGGCGACGTTAGCTAGCGCGTCCAGGTGGTACGACGCTGCCGGGTCGCACGCGTCGTCCCACACTCACCGGGCGACAGCTGTTCGGTGTAAGCTTGTGGCGTGAGTCTGATAGCCGGCGCCGATGGCCAAGGGTCAAGAAGGGCGGCATGCGCGTCATCACCGGACTGGCGAAAGGCCGGCGCCTCAAGGTGCCGAAACCGACAACGACGCGGCCGATGACCGATATGGTGAAGGGCGCTCTGTTCGCCATGCTCACACCACTCGGCCTGGAGGGTCGCCACGTGCTTGACCTGTATGCCGGCTCCGGCTCGATTGGCAACGAGGCGCTGTCGCGCGGCGCGGCCACCGCCGTGTTCGTCGAGCAGAATGTCGCGGTCTGCGCCATCATCGACGACAATCTGTCCCACACGCGCCTGGACGATCGTGCCCAGGTTGTGCGGGCACGGGTGTCGGCCTACCTGGCGCGACTAGCGGCGGCGCCGCCTGAGCAGCCCTTCGATCTGGTGGTGCTCGACCCACCGTACGCCGCCCCGGATATTCTGGCGACGTTGACGGCAGTTACCCTGTCGCCGGCCGTTGCTGACGATGGCCTGGTCGTCGTCGGCCACGCGGCGCGAGCGCCACTGCCCGATGCCGCCGGCCCGGCGGTGCGAATCCGGTACCGCTGCCACGGTGATTCGTGCTTTTCGATCTATGCGATGCCTGCCGCTGTGCCGGCATCCGACCCCGAAGAGGAGCCAGCGTGAGGGTCGCAATCTATCCTGGCACGTTCGACCCCATCACCAACGGGCATTTGGACGTCGCCCGTCGGGCCGCCAGCCTGTTTGACAGCGTCATCATCGCTGTGTATGATGGCGCCCCAAAACGCGGCGCCTTGTTCTCGACCGAAGAGCGAGTGGCGCTCGCGGCCGAGGCCGTGGCGGCCGACTCGAACATCACCGCACAATCATACTCTGGCTTGACGATCGAATTTGCTCATCTTGTCGGCGCGCGGGTGCTGGTACGTGGTCTGCGCATTGGCGCCGACTTCGAATATGAGCTGCAGTTGGCGCACATGTACCGACAACTGGCGCCGGATATCGAAGTGGTGTGTCTGATGACGAGCGCCAGTTACTCGTTCGTCAGCTCCAGTCTGATCCGGGAGGTAGCGAGTCTCGGTGGCGATATCAGTGACTTTGTGCCGGGTGCAGCGGCCGCGGCTCTGCGGCAGAAGCTAGGAAGCAACCATGACGGTGACTGACCAACGAGCGATTCGACCGGGAGGAGCGACGACTATCATGGAGATGCGATTCCTCGTCGACCGCCTGGAAGCGATTGTGAACGCCGGTCGGCGCATCGGGTTCGGCCGCATCCTCCTGGAAGAGGGCGAGTTGCTGGAGATCGTCGATCAGATGCACGTGACCGAGCCGACTGAGATCAACCAGGCCCGCCGCGTCATCCTAGAGCGCGAGCAGATCTTGACCCAGGCGCAGATCGAAGCCGACTCGATCATCACGATGGCCCGCGACCGCGTCAACAATTTGCTGAGCGAGGATGGCTTGACGCGCGAAGCAAAAGCCTACGCCGAGCAACTGCTCAGCGAGGCGCTCCAGGAGGCGCGCAAGACGCGCGCCGACGCAGACGAGTACGCCACCGATATCCTCGTCTTCATCGAGGACGCGCTCGAGCAGAACCTGGCTCAGGTCCGACGCGGGCTGGAACACCTCCGGAGCCAGCGCTAGGCAGCTCGCGATGACGCCGGCTCCATCTGGCGGAAGCACGGCACGGGATGGGCACGCTCTACCTCGTCGCCACACCGATCGGGAATCTTGACGATATCACCCGGCGGGCCGTGCGCGTCCTGGGCGACGTAGACGTGATCGCTGCAGAGGACACGCGCCATACCGGTCGGCTGCTGCGCCATCTCGGCGTGTCAACGCCGCTCGTCAGCTATCACGCGCACAACGAGCAGGTGCGCCGATCGGAACTGCTGGAGCACCTGGCGCGTGGGGATGTCGCGCTGGTGAGCGACGCCGGTACCCCTGGCCTGTCGGACCCTGGCTACGATCTGGTCGTCGCGGCCGTTGCCGCCGGCCACGCGGTATCGCCGGTACCCGGCCCGTCGGCCCTGGTGGCGGCCGTGACGGCATCGGGCCTGGCGCCCGGCGGCTTCACCTTTCTGGGTTTCTTGCCCCGCCGCGCCAGCGATGTGGCGACACTGCTGGCAGATGTAACCGCCCTGCCGCACCCGCTGGTGATCTACGAGGCGCCGCACCGGCTCACGACGACGCTGACCCGGCTCCTGGCGGCGCTGGGCAACCGCCGGGCGGTCGCGGCGCGGGAGTTGACTAAGCTCCACGAGGAGATCCGCCGCGCGCCGCTGGCTGACCTGCTCGAGTACTTCACGACGACCCGGCCGCGTGGCGAGTTCGTGCTGGTGATCGCCGGCGCCGGCCCGCCCGCGCCGCCGGTGGCGGATGCTGCCGCGCTGATGCAGGCCGCGCTGGCCGCCGGGCTGTCGCCGAGTCAGGCTGCGCGAGAGGTCGCCCGTGCGACTGGCCAGTCCCGGCAGGAGCTCTACCGCCTGGCGCAAGCCCAACACGGCGCGCGCGCGAGGAGCGCGCCTTCGGTAGAATAGGGGCGTGCCGCGGCGCTGGCGGTTTCGATTCGGCGTGTCAGCGTAGCCTGGGACCCCAGTCATGGGGAGGACGCGTGACGACCCCGATTGCGGGCCAGGGGCAATCCGTTCGCCACCGGGCGACCGACCGGACCTGGCGACGGGTCGGTGAGATCAGCCTCGGCTACGCCATGCTGGCTCCGGCGATTCTCCTGATGATCGCTTTTGAGTACTTCCCTATCGCCTACGGTCTGTACATCAGCAGTTGCGACTGGCGTCTCGACTGCGTGCGCGTCATCGGACTGGACAACTATATTCGCGCGCTGACTGACCCGGAGATGTGGCAGGCGCTGCTGGTGACCGCGACCTACTCGTTGCTGGCGGTCCCGCTCCAGTTGGGCCTCGGCCTGGTGATCGCCTACCTGCTGTTTCAGAAGGTGCGCGGTCGAGAGGCCATGCGCGTCATGTCTTTCTTGCCCTACGTGACGCCGACCGTGGCCGCGGCCGCCGTGTGGAGCTACCTGTACAGTCCCGACAAGGGACTCTTCAACGACATCCTGGACCTGTTCGGCATCCAGGGGCCACGCTGGCTGGGCGAAGCCACTGGCATCTTCCAACTGATGGCTCGCGGCGCGGGCGTGACGTTGCCTGCTTGGGCGGCTGGTCCGAGCCTGGCGCTTGTATCGCTGGTGATCTTCACGACCTGGGCCTTTGTCGGGTACAGCATCACGATCTTCCTGGCCGGCCTGGGCAACATTCCCGGCCAACTCTACGACGCTGCCCGCGTCGACGGCGCCAGCGGCTGGGCGGTCTTCCGCAACATCACCCTGCCGCTGCTGTCACCCACCACCTATTTCCTGCTAGTCATCGCGGTGATCGGCACTTTCAAAGCCTTCAATCACATCTACGTCATGACGCTCGGCGGACCGGGCAGCGCGACGACGACCATGAGTATCTACATCTTTAAGCAACTGTTCGAGTTCAATCGATACGGCTACAGCGCGGCCTTGTCGGTCCTGTTGTTTCTGGTCATCCTGGCGCTGACGATTGTGCAGAACCGGATCGCGGCCAGCCGGGTCGTGTACGATTGAGGCACGCGAGGTGCTGGAGTAGGTGGAGCCGGTCGAGTAGATCGAGTAGCTGACGCTGGTGGGCTAGGCTGAAGCTGTTGGAAGGGTGGGGATGGCGACTGCGACGGAGACGCTAGCGGCGACGATCGGGGACACGCGGCCGCGCCCGCTGCTGTCGTGGCCGCGCGCGCTGCTGTATGCGTTTCTAATTGCCGGCGCGGTGATCTCGCTGGTGCCGTTCGTGTCGATGATGATGACGTCACTGAAGAGCTATGGCAGCCTCATCAACGGTATCTTCTGGCCCTGGCCGCCGTTCGGCGACGAGCCGCTGCAGTGGGAGAACTATGCCACGGCGGTGCGCCAGATCGGATGGGACCGGCAGTGGAACATGCCGCTCTTCTTTCGCTATCTCCTCAACAGCCTGATCGTGGCCGGCGGCGTCACGGTCGGTGTGCTACTGACCTCAACGCTGGCCGCCTATGCGTTGGCGGTGATGAACCTGCCCGGCAAGAATGTGCTGTTCGTGCTGCTGCTGGCGACGATTATGGTGCCCGCCGACCTGACGCTGGTGCCCAAGGTCGTCATGATGTTCAAGCTGGGCTGGTACAACACCTACGCGGCGCTGATCGTGCCATTCCTGGCCAGCGTCTTCGGCATCTTCTTGCTGCGTCAATTCTTCCTGCAGGTGCCACGAGAGTTGTACGAGGCCGCGGTGATCGACGGCGCCGGCCACCTCCGTTACCTCTGGTCAATCGTCCTGCCGCTGAGCAAGCCGGCGCTGGTGACCCTGGCCCTGCTCCAGTTCATCTGGGAGTGGGACGCCTTCAAGTGGCCACTGCTGGTGACGCGCGACACGAGCATGCGCGTGCTGGCGGTGGGCTTGCAGCAGTTCATGGTTGGTGAGGGCGGCACCAACACGCACCTGCTGATGGCATTTGCGTCTGTCGTCATCCTGCCACTCGTCGTCATCTTCTTCTTTACCCAGCGCTACTTCCGCGAGGGCGTGATCAGTACCGGGATCAAGGGCTAGCGAAGGAGGCGTCAACGACCGCCGCGACCGGCGCGGGGAGCGCCAGGCACGCCGCGCCGTTATTGTGCGTATGTCTCCCTGGGACGGTCGATCCGTGCCCGGGCAGCGACACCGAGGACCCGACATCTGTGCCGGCCGTGCGCCGGATACATCTCAGGAGGGCGACACGATGCGATTCGACCGACGTTCGCTTCTGATCGGCGCGTTCGGCGCGGCGAGCATGACGGTGCTGGCCGCCTGCGCCGGCACGCCGGCCAGCCCGACGGCGGCGCCGAAGGCGGCCGAGCCAACGAAACCGGCCGCGCCGGCCGCCACCACCGCCCCGGCGGCCGCGCCGGCGACGGCCCCAGCCGCCGCTCCCACGAGCGCGCCGGCGGCAGCCACGAAGCCCGCCGCGACGCCCGCTCCGGCCGCGAAGGTCACGGTCAGCAACCCGCCGACCAGCGCCGATATGGTTGATGCCGTCGATCTAGCCGGCAAGAACATCGAGGTCGTCTACTGGCACAACCGGCCCCAAAAGGACCAGGAGATGCTGCAGACGATGCTAGACGAATTCAACAAGGCCAACCCGTTTGGCATCAAGGCCCGCCCGGAGATCGCCGGCGCGTCGTACCCGGACGTCTACAACAAAGTCAATGCCGCCATCCAGGCCGGCCAGCCACCAGAGATCTCGGTCGCCTACCAGAATCAGGCGGCATTCTACCGCGGCCGCGGCGCGGTTATCGACCTGAACCCATTCCTTGCCAGCAAGAAGTACGGTCTGACGGCCGACGACCAGAAGGACTATTTCCCGACCTTCCTGGCCAGCGATGCCAATCCTCAGTTCAAGGGTGAGCGCCTCGGGTTCCCGACCCAGCGGTCGATCGAGGTCATGTTTACCAATGTCGACTGGCTCAAGCAGCTCGGCTACAACGAGATCCCGAAGGACTGGAAGACCTGGGAGGAGGCGGCAACCAAGGCCGCCGACCCGAGCAAGAACAAATACGGCTTTGCCGTCCGCCACGACGCCTCGAACTTCGCCTCGCAGATCTTCGCGCGCGGTGGGCGAGTCCTGGCTGAGGACGGCTCAGCCTACACCTTCAACGGTCCGGCCGGCGTGGAGACGGTCACCACGCTGCAGCGCATGCTCAAGAACAAGAGCGCGGTCGAGATCCCGACCGCCGAGCGCTTCGGCGAGCAGAACCGCTTCGGCAACGGCGAACTGCTCTTTGTGCTGGCCTCCTCCTCCGGCCTGCCTTTCTACAAAGAGGTCGTTGACAAGGGCGGCAAGTTCGCCTGGGACATCAGCCTGCCGCCGTACACTGAGAAGCCGGCTGTTAACCTCTATGGCGCCAGTGTGTCGGTCTATAAGACGACCCCCGAGAAGGAGGTCGCCGCCTGGATGGTGATCAAGTTCCTCGGGGAGAAGGCCCAGACAGCGAAATGGGCGATCAACACTGGCTACCTGCCGGTGCGTCAGAGCGCCAAAGCCGATGTCGTGGCCGCCTACAAGTCGAATCCAGCCTGGGGCTCGGTGGCTGACTCCTACGCCAAGATGTTCGATTGGTTCCAGTACGCGATGGTCGAGTCGCCGGTGGCGGGCTACGACCCGGTTCGGTCGCTGATCGACAAGGATATCCTGACCCGCATCATGACCGACCCGGCGGCCGACCCGAAGAAGATTCTGGACGAGGCCGTTGCCAAATCGAACCAGATCCTCAAGGATGAGGCGCCAAAGCCGTAGGGCACTGGGTGCGGCGCCGACGCTGCTCGGCGTCGGCGCCGCACCTTGACACCGCCGCGACCCGATGCTACATCCAGCACCAGCCCGATGACCCCACAGTGGGTCATCGCGGGATGGGGCGCACGGCGGCACGAGGAGGCAACGACGCGCAATGAAGTCTTTCGAGCTGTCCATCGACGAGCTGCGCGCCCGTCCGGGCACGAAATGGCACCGGTACGGCGACACCGCCCTGCCGATGTGGGTCGCCGACATGGATTTCCGGATCGCCGCGCCGGTCCAAGCAGCGATCGAGCGGCTCGTCAGCCATGAGGCCTACGGCTACGGCGCCCACTCCTTCGATCGCCCGCTCGAGCGGGCCTATGCCGAGCGCATGCGCTCCTGCTACGGCTGGGAGGTCGACCCGGAGCTGGTGCTGCCCACGACCGAGCTGATCCAGGCCATGTACGCTACGCTCCTGGTCTTCAGCGCGCCCGGTGAAGGCGCGGT
>JADLAZ010000214.1 GCA_020849725.1 Chloroflexota bacterium | reverse complement strand
CTGGCGGTCGGTGTGCCGGCGACCTTCCAGGTCGATGGCGACCTGACGATCAAGGACGTGACGCGCGCGGTCACATTCGACGTGACGCTGACGCCGCTGGCGGCCGACCGGCTGGCCGGGAGCGCGACCGCCACCATTGCCTTCGCCGATTGGGGCATCAGCGTCCCGAACGTGCCGCTCGTCACCGGCCTGGCCGACGACGTGACGCTCGAGTTCGCGTTCGAGGCGGCTGCCGTCTAGGGATCACGTGCACCAGGCGGCATGCGGGGGGCAGGCGTTGGTTGCCTGCCCCCCTCGCGCGTGCCCGAGCCTCGCCGTGGCAGAACGGCGCCGAGGGCGGGGGCGACCCGGGCGCTCAGACGCGATACTGCTCGATCGCCTTCGGATTGAGTTCCAGCCCCAGGCCGGGCCGGTCGGGATACGGCGCCCAGAAGCCGTCCTTCGGCTCGGGGAACTCGGTGTAGCAGAGGCGGTCGCTCTCGTCCGACACGCCGAGGTACTCGACGATCTTCAGGTTCGGCGTCGCCATCGCCAGATGAAGATGGACGAGTTGGACGGCGTGCGGCGCTACCGGCAGGTTGAAGGCGTGGGCCAGGTGGGCGGCTTTCATCCACTCGGTGACGCCCCCGACGCGGCCGACGTCAGGCTGGACGATGTCGGCGCCACCACGAGCAATGAGGTCTTTGAAACCGTACTTCGTATACTCGTGCTCGCCGGTGGCGATGGGGATGCGGCTGGCGCGCGCCACGGCTGCCAGTCCGTCGATATCGTCGGCCAGCACCGGCTCCTCGAACCAACCGATCCGGTAGTCCTCGAAGGCGTGCGCCATGTAGATCGCCTGCTTGGCGTAGTAGCCGTTGTTGGCATCGACGAAGACGTCGACATCGTCGCCGACCGCCTTGCGCACGGCGGCCAGCCGCTTGATGTCTTCACGCTCGCTCTTGCCAAAATCCTTGGCAACCTTCATCTTGACGGCGCGCATGCCCCAGCGCTCGATGTAGCCGGTCTGCTCGGCGACCAGCTCGGCCTCGGTGAAGTCGGTCCAGCCGCCGGAGCCGTACACTGGCACGCGCTCGTGGTAGGGACCGAGCAGCCGGTAGAGCGGCACGCCCAGCGCCTTGGCCTTGAGGTCCCAGAGGGCGATATCGACGGCCGAGATGGCGCAGAAGGCGACGCCCTTGCGGCCGTAGCCGCGCACGCGCCAGAACATCTTCTCCCACAGCTTCTCCGTATTGAATGGATCCTCGCCGGTCAGCAGTGGTCCAAGCGTCCGGTCGATGGTGATGGCGACTGACGGATGGCCGGTGCCGGTGCCCAGGCCGGTGATGCCGGCGTCGGTCTCGACCTGGACAAACATGCCGCCACGGCCGGCGTCGCCGGGTGGCGGCGGCGGGATGGTCGCGTCCTGGATGGCCCGGCCGTGCGGTGAGCGCAGCGTGATTGTCGAAATGCGGGTGATCTTCATCGATTCGTGTTCCCTCCCGGTCTGCTACGGTGATGGCGTTCCCGACGAAGGAGTTTCGTCGGCCAGCAGCGGCTCTAACTGCGCCATGGGTACTGGCAATTCAAGAGTCATCGTATCCTACAAGATATCCAGATTCACGGCGAAATAGGCGTGAACCAGCCGGTTGCGCCTCGCGACGATCTGCGACCAGGGAATGGCCCGCTGGTCGGCTCGTGTCTGATCCGACACCTGAGCCGCCGCCTCGCCAATGGTCTCGACAGGTCGGGTCAGGCCAAGCTTGCAGCAAGCGGTCGCCATCGAGATCAGCACGGGTCTTGCCGGCCGCGAAGGCATGGGCCTCGCCGGCCAGCTCGATGAACCCGATGCGCCGGGCCGGCTCGAACTCGACCAGCACGTCGATATCGCTGTCCGGCCGGAAGTCCTCCCGCAGCACTGACCCGAAGAGGGCGAGCCGGTGGATGCGTTCGCGACGACAGAACGCGGCGAGCGCGGCTCGTGGGATGGCGATCACTGTCACCATGATATGCTCCCCGAGATAGTCTGCCCAGCCTATCCGGGCCGCGCTGCGCTGTCGATAGCGCGCGTGGCTGGGCCTAGTGGGCTGTGTAGCCGCCATCGATGGCGATCGTCTCGCCGTTGATGAGCGAGGCGTGGTCGCTGGCCAGGAAGGTGACGACGCCGGCGACATCGGCCGGCACGCCGAAGCGGCCGACGGGGATGCGCGCCAGCATCGGCCCGCCTTTGGCCGGGTCACCCCAGACGCGCTCACCCAGCGGCGTCAGGATGACCGTTGGCGCGACGGCGTTGACGGTCACGCCACGCGGCCCCCACTCCAGCGCCAGCACCTTCGTCAACATGCCGAGCGCGGCCTTGCTGGCACAATAGGCGGCGTGCTCGTGCAGCGCCACCAGCGCCGATTGCGACGTAACATTGATGATTCGCCCCTGGCGGCGCACCAGCATGTGACGACCGGCGGCCTGGGCCATGAAGAACGCTCCGCGCAGGTTGGTGCTCATCGTCGCGTCCCAGTCTTCTTCGGTGACCGCCTCGGCCGGCGCGTTGCGGGCGACGCCGGCGTTGTTGATCAGGATGTCGATCGCGTCGAAGGCGCCAATCGTCGCCTGAGCCACGCGCTCGGCGACGATCTCACCGGCCAACTCGGCCACGACCGGATGGTACCGGCCGCCCCTGGCGCGCACCTCCCCGCCGAGGCTGTCCAGGTCCGGCTCGGTGCGGCTGACGGCGACAACGGTAGCGCCAGCCTCAGCCAGCGACAGGCAGATTGCTCGCCCGATGCCCTTGCCCGCACCGGTGACCACGGCCACCCGTCCCGACAGGTCGATCGTCAGCGCCATGCGCGGCCTCCCTGTAACATCCGGCCAGCCAGGTCGCTCAGCGCGACGATCGGCCGCTCAGTCCGTCACATCAACCATCACTTTGATCGCACCATTGCGTCCGGTGTGCGCTGTCTCGAAGGCGGCGACGACGTCAGCCAGCGGAAAGCGGTGCGTCACCAGCGGCGCGAGATCGATCGCGCCGCTCGCCACCAGCGCCAGCGCCGCCGGGTAGGTGTTGGCGTAGCGGAAGATGCCGCGCAGGTCGATCTCGCGCGTCGCCGCGTCGATGATCGGCAGCGTCATCTCGTCTGGCCCGAGGCCGACCAGCACAACCACGCCACCAGCGCGCGTGGCGGCGATGGCGGCGCGCACGGCCGCCTCGGCGCCGGCGCAGTCGATGGCGACGTCGACTGGCCCACCGGTCGCCTCGGTCACCGCCGCGACCAGGTCCGGCCGGCCGGCGTCAAGCGTCGCGGAGGCGCCCAGCCGCGCGGCGACCGCCAGCCGCGCCGGCACGAGATCGGTGATGGCCACGCTCGCTGCGCCAGCGGCCCGTGCCGCTAGCAGCGTCACCAGCCCGATTGGCCCGGCGCCGAGGATGAGGACGCGACTGCCCAACCCGACGCCGCCGCGCCGGCAGGCGTGCAGCCCGACCGACAGCGGCTCCAGCAGCGCCCCGGCGTCGAGCGACACCGAATCGGGCAGTCGGTAGCAAAAGTCGGCGGCGTGCGCGACGTAGCGCGCCAGCGCACCGTCGATTGGCGGCGTTGCCAGGAAGCGGACGTCAGGGCACAGATTGTACTGGCCGCGCTTGCACGCGGCACAGGTGCGGCAGGGCACGCCCGGCTCCAGGGCGACGCGGTCGCCGGGGCGCAGCTCGGTCACGCCCGGACCAGTGTCGACGACGACGCCGGCCGCCTCGTGGCCGAGGACCAGCGGAGCGCGCACGATAAATGGCCCGATCCGGCCCCGCTCCCAGTAATGGACGTCCGAACCGCAGACACCGACGGCCCCGACCGCGAGCAGCGCCTCGCCTGGGCCAGGCACGGGTATCGGCCGCTCCGCCAGCCGGAGATCGCCGGCGCGGTGCAGCACCACGGTCACGTTCCGGAGATCGGTCATGGCGCGGCTCCTTCACCGGTGCGATGGGCAGACCCCCACGGGGCCACAAGCGGCCCGATGGGCGGGCGCCACGGGGGACTGGCCGGCAGTCTATCCGAGCGCTGGCCGGCGGCCAAGAGCGCGTCAGGACGGCCGATGCCGTCACAGGGATACATCCGGTGATGGCCTCATGCACAGGTAGCGAGCGCCGGCGTCGGCTGATGCGCCTGGTGAGCGCCGGCCAGTTGGGCCGGTGACGTGGCCTGGCATGGCTCTTGCGATTGGCACGCAGACGGACGCCGTCCGCCGGCTCGACCAGAGCGTGGCCAGCCGGCATCGTCGGTGCTGGAGGGTACTGGTATGACACGCCTCACTCGGGGGGTGGCCCTGATCGTAGTGCTGACCGTAACTGGCTGCGCCTGGCTGGGTCCGACGCCAAACGTGCCACCGACGGCGACGGTGCCGCCCGCGGCGACGGCAGCAGCGCCGGCCGCGCCGGCCGCGGTCGCACCGACGGCGCCCGCCGCATCGGAGAGTCTCGCCTATGCCGTGCGCCGCGTGGCGGACCTGCGTAAACCAGGTGTTGTGCTCATCGCCAGCCTCGGTGCATCGAGTGCCTCGCCCACGGCCGATACTGCCGAGCCGCAAGGCATCGGCTCTGGCGCGATCATCGACAACGCCGGACACATCGTCACCAACAATCACGTTGTCGAGGGCGCCCAGGGCTATCGCGTCGTGCTGCCGGACGGACGCACCTTCGATGGCCAACTGCAGGGGCGAGACCCACGCACCGATCTGGCGGTCGTGACGATCAAGGGCGACAATCTCCCGACCGTCCCGCTGGCGACCAGCCTCAATGTCCAGGTGGGCGACTGGGTCGTCGCCATCGGCAACGCGCTCGGCTTGCCGGGTGGGCCGACCGTCACGGCCGGCGTCGTCGGCGCGCTCGGGCGCACGATCACCGAGCCGAACGGTGTCGGCCTGGAAGACCTGATCCAGACCGACGCGGCGATTAACCCAGGCAACTCGGGCGGCCCGCTGCTGAACCTGAAGGGCGAGATCGTCGGCATCAACACAGCCGGCGCCGAGGGCGCGCAGGGTCTTGGCTTCGCGGTGTCGATCGACACCGTGCGCGATATCGTGCCGCAATTGATCGCCAACGGGCGCGTGGTGCGGCCATTCATCGGCATCAACACGATGGAGATTACCCCCGGCATCGCCGCCCGGTCCAACCTGTCACGTCAGGATGGCCTGGGCATCGTCCTGGTCGTGCCCGGGTCGCCGGCCGAGCACGCCGGGCTGCGCTCGGGCGACATCATCATCACCGCCGATGGCCACAAGATCGCCAACCAGCGCGACCTGAGCGCCGTGCTGGCCACGCTCCAGCCGGGCAACCAACTGCCGCTCACGGTGCAGCGCGGAAACCAGGAGACATCCATCACCGTGACCTTGGGCGAGTCGCCACGACCGAGCTAGCCGGACCAGTCGCCTGGCGCCGCCGAGCCGCTCAGCGGCGCCGGCGCCAGGCGACGACACCGGCGATGTCGGCGACGCGAGCGACGACGGGGGGACTTCTCGCGCGACGGCCTACCAGTCGATCGCGCTGCCGTCCTCGGCGTAGCTCTTGCGATTCTGCCAGTCGTGGTCGATCTTGTCGGCCAGCGCATCCTCGTCCAGCTCGATGCCGAGGCCGGGCGCGGTTGGCAGCGGCAGGTAGCCATCGATGTGGCGGAACGGCGTTGTGATGTAGCCCTCGCCGGTCAGGCGGCCACCCTCCTGGGCCAGGAAATTCGGGATGGCGGCGTCGAGTTGCAGGCAGGCGGCCAGCGCGATCGGCCCGAGTGGGCAGTGCGGCGCGATGCCGGCGTAGTAGGCCTCGGCCATGCCGGCGATCAAGCGGCACTCCATGATGCCGCCGGCATGGCTCAGGTCGGGCTGGAGGATCGAGGCTGCCCGCTTCTCCAGCACCTCGCGGAAGCCCCACTTGGTGAACAGCCGCTCGCCGGTGGCGATCGGGATCTCGGTCGAGCGGGCGATGTCGGCCAGCACATCGACGTTCTGACATTGGACCGGCTCTTCGACGAAGAAGGGATGATACGGCTCCAGCGCTTTGATCAGCCGCTTGGCCGTCTGTGGCGGCACCGCGCCATGGAAGTCGATCGCCAGATCGACCGATGAGCCGGCAGCCGCGCGCATCGCGGCGAAGATCTCGACCATCTGCTCGGTGAACAGCGGCGGCTCGATCAGCCGGCCGGTGCGCGGCGCGCCGACGCCGACCTTGAGGCAGTTGAAGCCCCTGGCGACCGCCTCGCGCACGCTGGCGGCGGCGCTCTCCGGGTCCGAGCCGCCGGCCGTGCCGTAGACGCGCAGCCGGTCGCGTGTCGGCCCGCCCAGCAGCCGGTAGACAGGCACGCCGTGGTATTTCCCGGTGATGTCCCACAGCGCCTGCTCAATGCCGGACAGGACGCTGGTCAGGACCTCGCCGCCCCGGTAGAAGGCATGCTTGTACATTGCCTGCCAGTGGTGGACGACGCGCGTCGGGTCTTCGCCGATCAGCCACGGCTCCAGCTCCTTGACCGCCGTCTGGCAGGTCAGCGCGCGGCCTTCGAGGATCGGCTCGCCCAGCCCGATGATGCCTTCGTCGGTATGCATCTTCAGGAACAGCCAGCGTGGCTTGACCAGAAACGTCTCGACCCTGGTGATCTTCATCAGCCGTGTCCCCTCTCGCTGGGTAGATGCGTCGCTCAGGCGCTCGGCCCGGTCATCTCCGCCGGGCGCACGACGCGGTCGTAGGTGGCCGCGTCGACGTAACCGAGCGCCAGCGCCGCCGCGCGCAGCGTCGTCCCCTCGTGGAGCGCCTTCTTTGCCACCTGTGCGGCCTTGTCGTAGCCGATGTGCGGGCTGAGCGCGGTCACGAGCATCAGCGACTCGGCGACGTGGCGCGCGATCTGGTCGCGGTTGGGTTGGATGCCGGCGACGCAATGCGCGGCGAACGAGTGGCAAGCGTCACTCAGCAGCCGCACCGACTGCAGGAAGTTGTAGATCATGACCGGCTTGAAGACGTTTAGCTCGAAGTTGCCCTGCGTGCCGGCGATGCCGATAGCGGCGTCGTTGCCGAGCACCTGCACGCAGACCATCGTCAGCGCCTCCGACTGGGTCGGGTTGACCTTGCCCGGCATGATCGATGAGCCAGGCTCATTCTCCGGCAGCAGCAGCTCGCCCAGGCCAGCGCGCGGGCCGGAGCCGAGCCAGCGGATGTCGTTGGCGATCTTCATCAGCGATGCCGCCAGCGTCTTGAGCGCGCCGCTGGCCATGACGACGCTGTCGTGCGCGGCCAGCGCGGCGAACTTGTTCGGCGCGGAGGTGAACGCCAGCCCGGTCAAGTCGCTCAATCGCGCCGCTACCCGTGCGCCGAACTCGGGATGGGCGTTGAGGCCGGTGCCGACGGCTGTGCCGCCGATGGCCAGCTCCTGCAGGTCGGGCAGCACAGCCGCCAGCCGGTCCAGATTGTGGTCGAGCTGGTCGACGTAGCCGCTGAACTCCTGACCGAGCGTGAGCGGCACGGCGTCCATCAGATGCGTGCGCCCGATCTTGACGATGCTCTCGAACGCGTTGGCCTTGGCCGACAGCGCGTCGCGCAGCTCCCGCACCGCCGGCAGCAACTGATGGACCAGACCCTCGGCGGCGGCGATGTGCATCGCCGTCGGGAAGGTATCGTTCGACGACTGCGACATGTTGACGTCGTCGTTAGGATGGATGGGCTTCTTCGTGCCCAGTGGTGAGCCGGCCAGCTCGTTGGCTCGATTGGCGATCACCTCATTGGCGTTCATGTTGCTCTGCGTGCCGCTGCCTGTCTGCCACACCGACAGTGGGAAGTGGGCGGCCAGCGCGCCGGCGATGACCTCGTCGGCCGCGCTGATGATAAGCCGGGCCTTGTCGTCGGATAGCCCGCCCAGGTCGCGGTTGACCTCGGCAGCAGACTTCTTGAGTAGACCAAAGCCGCGCACGACTGCCGGCGGCATCTTCTCCTCGCCGATGGCAAAGTAGTGCAGCGACCGCTCCGTCTGGGCGCCCCAGTAGCGATCGGCCTGGACCTCAATCGGCCCCATGCTGTCGGTTTCGGTGCGGGTCGTCGGCGTCTCTGGCATGCTGATTCGTTCCTTTGGCATCGACCTGGCTGGCCCGCGCCAGCCAGGTCGATGGTAGGTCGCGTGGCGGCGAGGGTCAAGACCAGCTCAACAGCGCGGTACAATGGCACGGCCGGCTGGGCAGCGAGTGCGGCCGGGCGGATGAGGGCTATGGAAAATCGCGAGTTCACCGTCGCGCACGCTCACCAGTATGATCGGGTCTCAACTGGACGCTGGCTCTGGTCGCACTTACGCCGCTATCCGTTCTTGCCCCTGGTGGCGCTGGCCGGCACCGGTCTGAACAACGCACTGCTGGTGGTGCCGCCGCTGCTCACCGGGCGGGCGTTCGACCTGGTGCTGGGCGGAACGCCGACGACCGAGCCGCTGCTCTGGCTGGCCCTGGCCGTGCTGGCGGTCGGGCTGGGACGGGCGCTGCTGCAGATCATCGGCGCCTGGTCGCTGGAGACGCTCGCCCAGCGTCTGGAGCGCGATGCGCGTGAGGAGCTGGCGATCAGCCTGCTCGGCAAGAGCCAGACCTTTCACAGCCGTCAGCAGGTCGGCGACATCATGGCCCGCGCCACCAGTGACGTGCGCCAGTTGCAGCTCATGGTCAATCCTGGCGTTGGCCTGATCTTGCCGTCGGTCGTCACGCTGGCGGTGGCGGTGATGGCGATCGCCTGGCGTTTTCCGGTGCTGCTGCCGGCGCCAGTGCTGTTCGTCATCGGCTTCGTGGTGCTGTTGCGTCGCTACATGGGCGAGTTGGCGCCGGTGTCGGCGAACCTGCGCGTGGCCAACGGCGAGTTGAACGCGGAACTGGCCGAGGCGGTCAGCGGTGTCGAGGTGGTCAAGGCCTATGCCCAGGAGCCAGCCGAGCGGGCGCGGTTTGATCGCCGTGCCCGCGCCTACCGGAACCTGTTCGTCGAGCAGGGCATGATCCAGGGGCGCTATCTGCCGCTGCTGCTGCTAGCGGTGATCGCGGCGCTGGCCTTCGGTCAAGCGCTCTGGCGGTTCAGCGCCGGCGCGATGTCAGTCGGCGACGTGGTGGCGTACATGGGGTTAGTGGCACTGCTGCGCTTCCCGACCTTCATCTCGGTGTTCTCGTTCTCGGTGTTGCAGATGGGGCTGGCCGGCGCGGCCCGCATCCTGGACCTGCTGAATGCTGAAACAGAGCTGGACCAGAACACCGGCGGTGTGGCGCGGCCGATCATCGGTGAGATCGAGTTCGAAGAGGTCAGCTTCGGCTACGGTGGCGAGCCGGTGCTGGATCGCCTGAGCTTTCGGGCCGCGCCGGGCGAGACGATCGCGATCGTTGGCCAGACCGGTTCCGGCAAGAGCACGCTGACGCAACTGGTGAACCGGACCTACGACACCACCGCCGGTCGCGTGCTGATCGACGGCGTCGATGTGCGTGACTGGAGCCTGGACAGCTTGCGCTCGCAGATCTCGGCCATCGAGCAGGATGTCTTCCTGTTCTCGCGCTCGGTGGCCGACAACATCGCCTTCGGCGCACCGGGACAGGCGAGTCGGGACCAGATCGAGCAGGCGGCGCGCGAGGCGCAGGCACACGACTTCATCATGGCGCTGAGTGATGGCTATGACACCGTCATCGGTGAGCGCGGTGTCACACTCTCCGGCGGCCAGCGCCAGCGATTGGCGATCGCGCGCGCCTTCCTGACCAACCCGCGCATCCTGATCCTCGATGACTCGACCAGCGCGATTGACAGCGCGACTGAGGACGAGATCCAGCGGGCGATGCGTCGCATCATGCAAGGCCGAACGACGCTGCTGATCACCCACCGGTTGTCGCAGATCCGCTGGGCCGACCGCATCCTATTGCTGCGGCGCGGGCGCATCGTCGACCAGGGCCGCCACGAGGAGTTGCTGGCGCGTAGCGCCCTCTACCGCGGCATCTTCGCCCGCTACGAATCGGTGCTGGCGACAGGCGTGGTGCTGGGTGAGCCGGCGGCCGGCGCTTGAAGGCTGGCGCCGACCGCGCTCGACCGGGCCGGCTGCGGGCGATACAATCAGCGCCAGACGAGCCGCAGCAGGAGATGCGCCCGATGGCTGCCCCCGTGTCCGAGCGCTACGCGCCGGCCTACTTCCGCAACCAGATCGCCAAGTCAGACGCCAAGATCGCCTGGGAGTACGACCGGCTGCTCGGCTTCGCGCGCGTCATGCCGGGGCCGGGATGGCGCATTGCCGATCTGGGCTGCGGGGCGGCGCCAGGTCTGCGCTACCTGGCGGCGCTGGGTATCGAGGCCATCGGCGTCGACGTCGCGCCAGCGGCGTTGCGCCAGGCGCGGGTACTCCTGCCGAACAACCGGCTTGTCTGCGCCGACCTGAGCGCCGGCCTTCCGTTCCGCGATGGCATCCTGGACCTGATCATTCTGCGCGAGGTGATCGAGCATATCGAGCCGGTCGCGGCGCTGCTGGTCGAGTGCCGGCGGCTGCTCCGGCCGGGCGGCGTGGTCGTGCTGACGACGCCGAACCTGTGGGATGCGCGCCGGCCGGTCTTGCGGCTGCTAGGGCGCGTCTGGAGTGGCGACGCCGACCCGACCCACGTGCACCTGTTCGACCCGCCATCGCTGCGTCGGGTGCTGACGACCGTCGGCTTCGGTCCCGTGCGCGTCGCCAGTGGGTTCAAACCGATGGCGCGCTTCGGCGGGCGACGGCTGCCGCGCTCGCTGGCGCTGCCCTATCCGCCGCTGATTGGCAACGGCCTGCTGGCAGCGGCCTGGTGCGGCGATGGCACGTGAGCCGCGCACCAGCGGTGTGGCCGTGCCAGCGGCCGGGCGCGCGGCCACGCCACGGCGCGCGCTCCTTCGGCAGCCGCAGGCGGCGCTGGCCGCACTGCTCGGGCTGGTGCTGTGCCTGCTCGTCTATCAGGCGCCGGCCACGTACCAGTTCGATCTGGCGGCGGCGGACGGCCAGACGCTGACCGGCTTTGGTGGCGCGGAGCAGAACGAGCGCGGGGGGTTTCGCTGGACGACCGGCGATGCGAGCCTGCCCGTACCACCACTCGGCACACCGGCGCTGCTGCGGGTGGCGGCGACCGGCTGGCGACCAGCGACAACGGCCCCGCCGGTGCTAACGGCCTGGCTCGACGGTCACCTCGTCGCCACCTGGACGACGACTCGGGAGCCGGCCATCTACGAGGCGGCGTTGCCGCGCGGCCTCCAGATGGCCGGGACACGCCTCGAGCTTCGCAGCGACACGTTCGTGCCCGGCCCGCAGGACCGGCGCACGCTGGGCGTGGCAATCAGCAGCATCGAGATGCTGTCGCCTGGCGCCGGCCGTCGACCGGTCGCGCCGCCGCTGCTGGTGCTGGCCCTGAGCGCGTTGCTGCCGATGCTGACCTGGCGGGCGGCCCGGCACGCGCGCGTGCCGTCCTGGCCGGCACTGGCGCTGACGATCGTGGCTGCGCTGGCGCTGGCGACGGCAGCGGCAACCGATCGGGCCGGCTGGCTGATGCAGGCGCCGGCGGTCGTGCTGGCGGTGGTCGGGCTGGCGCTGCTGGCGGCGCTGGCGCCGGTGGCGATCGCCGGTGCGGCGCCGAGCGTCCGAGGTGCGGTCGGGGCAGTGCGCCACGGCCTCCTGCCGGCCTGGCCGGAGTGGGAGTCAGTCGAGAGCGGTGAGTTGTCGCTGGCCCGAGCGCGGGCCGTCCGCTGGACGGTGACCGGGCTGGCGCTGGGCGTGCTGGCGCTGCACCTGGCGAGCTGGCTGGTCCCGCCAGAGACAGCCGTCTGGCAGAGCTATCGGTGGGGCGTCGGCTACATCTGGCAACTGCCGCCTTGGCTGGTCGTGGCGCTGGCGGCGCCGGTGGTGCTGCTAGCGGTCCCGGTGGTGAACCTGGCGCTCTGGCAGGCCGCGCATCGCCTCCTGCGACCGCTGGCGGCGCCACTGCGCCGGGCAAACCCGTATCTGGTGGCCGGGATGGCCGGGTTGATGGCGCTGCCGATCTTCTGGCTGCTGCGGCTCGGCACCGACGTCTTCGGTGACGCACCCGAGCTGCAGCGCAAGATCGCCGAGGAGGGCGCCATCTGGCGCGAGCGCGAGCCGCTCGACTTCTTCCTGCACGCCCAGCTCTACCGTGGGCTGCACCCGCTCACTGGCTGGGACGTGCCGACCCTCTATGCTGTCGTGAGCTGCCTGGCCGGCGCGGTGTTCGTGGCGACGGTCGTGTTGCTGACGGCGCTGCTGGCGCGGCGGCAGGTGGACCGGCTGCTGGCAGCCAGCCTGGTGCTCACAGCCGGGTTCGTGCAGTTGTTCTTCGGCTATCTGGAGAGCTACACGCTGATGACGGCCGGGCTGGCGGTCTACCTGTTTCTCGGCCTGCTGTGCCTGGCCGGTCGGGTTGGCGTGGTCTGGCCGGCGACGGCGCTGGCGGCCAGCGCACTGCTGCACCCGCTGGCGCTGGCGGCGGCGCCGGCGCTCGCCGTGGTCGTGCTCGACCGCTGGCGGCGGCGGGGCTTCACCCTCGGCGCGGGGCTGCGGCTGGCACTGGCGGCGACGGCCGGCCTGGTCGTGCCGGCGCTGCTGCTGGTGGCGCTTTTTGTCGGCAACGGCTACACCGCCGAGCGCTGGGAGATCGCGCGCAACCAGTTCGGCGGTGGCGACCGCCGCACCTTCAAGCCGCTGGTGACGGTCAGTAGCCCGCGCGAGTACTACCCGCTGCTGTCGCTCGACCACGTCCGTGCCATTGTCAACCAGCAACTGCTGGTGGCGCCGCTGGGCTGGCCGCTGGTGGTGGCGCTGCTGGCGGCGCGACGACCGCGCGGGCTGTGGCGCGACCCACGCTTCGCGTTTCTGCTGCTGGCCGCGGCGACAACACTCGCCTTTTCGGCGCTGTGGAACCCCGACCTGGGCGCGCGCCAGGACTGGGACCTGCTGGCAATCGGCGCGCTGCCGGTCATGGCGCTGGCGGCATTCCTATTCGTCACGCTGGTGCCGCGCGGGCCGGATCGGCGTGCCGGCGGCTTGCTGCTGCTGGGCGTCTCGCTCTACCACACCAGCCTGTGGGTGATGGTCAACAGCCGCCTGCTCGCGCCCTGGCTGGGGTCGTAGCACCTGGTCACCACCCGCGCGGGCGGCCGCCGGTGCACTATAATCGTATCAGAGCCAGCACCCAGCACCCAGCACCCGAGGATAGGCGATGACCAGTTCCTGGCCCGACGCGAACCGGCTTGTGCCGCCGGACGAGGCGCTGGCGGTGATTCTGGCGCGCACGCCGCGCCTCGAGACCGAGCGCGTGGCGCTGGCGGCCGCCGCCGAGCGCGTGCTGGCCGCGGATGTGGTGGCCGACGAGGACATGCCGCCGTTCGCGGCCGCGACGATGGATGGCTTTGCCGTCGTGAGCGCCGATGAGGAGCCGCGGCGGCGCGTGGTCGGCGAGCAACTGGCCGGCTACGTCGCCGGGCTGACGGTGGCGCCGGGTCAGGCGGCGCGCATCACCACCGGCTCGCCACTGCCGCCCGGCGCCGACGCGGTCATCCAGGTCGAGCTGATCGACGAGCAGGATGGGCACGTGCGGCTGCGCCAGCCGGTGCGCGCCGGCGCCAACATCCGCTCGGTGGCTGCCGATGTCCGGCGCGGCGATCGTGTGCTGACCGCCGGGCAGGTGCTCGGGCCAGCCGAGGTGGGCCTTCTGGCCGGCCTGGGCCGGACCGAGGTCGCGGTCGTGCGCCGGCCGCGCGTGGCGGTGCTGGCCACCGGCGATGAGCTGGTCGACCCAGGCGTGCCGCCAGGGCCGGGACAGATCCGCGACAGCAACCGCTTCTCGCTCGCGGTGGCCGTGGCGCGGGCGCGGGCCGAGGTCACGATGCTGGCGCGCGTGCGCGATGTGGCGGCCGACCTGCGGCAGGCGATGGAGGCTGCGCTGGCCACGGCCGACGTGCTGGTCACCTCCGGCGGCGTGTCGATGGGTAAGCTCGACCTGGTGAAGGAGCTGATCGAGACGCTGGGCGAGGTTCACCTGCGGCGGTTGTTCATGAAGCCAGGCAAGCCGTTCCATTTCGCCACGGCCGGCGATCGACTGCTGTTCGGATTGCCGGGCAACCCCGTGTCGTCGCTGGTCGCGTTCGAGTTGCTGGTGCGGCCGGCGCTGCTGACGATGCAGGGTGTGACGCGCTGGCAGCGGCTGCGCGTGCCCGTGGCACTCAGCCACGATATTGCCGGCGCCGAGGATCGGATCGAGTTCCAGCGGGCCGTGGTCGCGCCGATCAGTGGCCGGCTTGAGGCGCGCACCACCGGGGCGCAGCACTCGGCGCGCCTGGCGTCGCTGGTGGGCGCCAACGCCTTGCTGGTGCTGCCGCCGCGGTCGGCGCCGTATCGCGCTGGTGAGCAGGTAGACGCGATTCTGCTGGACCAGGCGTAAGACTCGGGAGGGGGGAGGGAGAAGTCGTGGTTCGCGATCTGCCGTCGCAACGCGCGGCCATGGCCGCTACCCGCGCCCGCCTGCACGCCCACCTTGCGCGGGCGCTCGACTGCCATCCATCCCTCCTGAGCCGGCCGGGCGTGACGGTCGTCCCGACCGAGGCGCGCCGCGCGCCGGAGTGGCATGGCTGGGTGCTGCCGGTGTACGGCGTGGCGCCGGCCGAGTCGAACGCATGTGTGCTGTCGTGCCTGCCGGAACTGGGCGACCCACTGCGGGAGGCGCTGGCGAACCTGCCGGCGGGGGTGCAGGCCATGGACCAGCGCTGGCTGGCGGCCGTGCGCGGAGCCTGCGCCGGCAGCGTCGCCGGTGATTGGTCTGAATGCACCATCTATGTCGCCGATCCGGCGACCTACCGGCCGCGTGGCGTCGACCCGTCTATCCGCGTCGAGCGGCTCGACATCGAGCGCCACCGCGACCTGTGGCTGACGCGCGCGTTCGATGGCCCATGCTTCGTCGTCTGGAGTGGCGACTCGATCGCCTCGTGGGCCGGCACGAAGTGCAAGTCCGATGACGCCTGGGAGATCGCGGCGGTGACCGAAGCGTCGTTCCGCGGGCGCGGGCTGGCCACGCTCCTGACCGCGAT
>JADLAZ010000213.1 GCA_020849725.1 Chloroflexota bacterium | reverse complement strand
GCCGTGCCACTCGGGCCGGGCGACCGCGTGCTGACGGCGATGGCCGAGTACGCCAGCAACTACATCGCGCTGCTGCAGGCGACGCGCCGCGCCGGCGCGACAGTCGAGGTCATCCCGAACGACGATGATGGCCAGGTGTCAGTCGCGGCGCTGCGCGCGCTGATCGACGAGCGCGTCAAGCTGATCGCCATCACGCACGTGCCGACCAATGGCGGGCTGGTCAACCCGGCTGAGGCGGTGGGCGCGGTGGCGCGGGCAGCCGGCATCCCCTACCTGCTGGATGCCTGCCAGTCGGTCGGCCAGTTGCCGGTCGATGTCGAGGCGATCGGCTGCGACATGCTGTCGGCGACGGGGCGCAAGTTCCTGCGCGGCCCGCGCGGCACCGGCCTGCTCTACGTTCGGCGCGAACTGCTGGAGCGGCTGCACCCGCCCTTCCTTGATCTTCACGCCGCGCGCTGGACCAGCGCCACCACCTACGAGGTCCGGCCAGACGCGCGCCGCTTCGAGAACTGGGAGTCGAACGTCGCTGGCAAGATCGGGCTGGGTGTCGCCATCGACTACGCGCTCGGCTGGGGCTTGCCGACCATCGCGGCGCGGGTGACGGCGCTGGCGGCCCGGCTGCGGGCCGAGCTGGCGACGCTGCCGGGCGTGACCGTGCGCGACCTGGGCGAGCAGCGCTGCGGCATTGTCACTTTTACCGTCGACGGCTGCCCCGCGCCGCGCGTCATGCAGCACCTGGCGCGGCAGGCGATCAACGTGACCGTCTCGACGGCGGCCAGCACGCTGCTGGACATGCAGATGCGCGGGCTGAGCGAGATCGTGCGCGCCTCAGTCCACTACTACAACACCGACGACGAGATCGCCCGGCTGTGCGCGGCGCTGGCGACGGCTCCGCGTGGCTGAGGTGCTGCCGCTGTGGTCGGTGCGGGTCGAATGAGCGTGGATGTTGCCACGCGCTGGCGCCCCCTCCCGCGACTCCTCACGCCACGCATACCTGGCGAACTGGGCCGGCGAGTCGCGGCCGTCGTGGCGAGCGTGCTGCTCGCCCGTCGTTGACCGCTCCTTGCAGGAGCCGATCGTGATGGTCACACTCTTGCCCGGGTTGCTTGACCCCGCTCGCTACGACGCCATGCGAATGACGACCAGCTTGTCGGCGCTCGACTCGGCGCCCCATACCTCGCCCGGTCGGCCGAGGATCTGGCGCAGGCTGCCGGGAGTACTCGGCAGCGGGAAGCTCTCGAACTGCTCGCGCTCGGGGTCGAAGCGCACCAGGGGGTTGCCGTCGAAGTCGCTCAACCAGACCTGGTCGCGCTCGTCGACGTAGACAAGCGTAGGCCAGCGGGCGCGCGCCGGGCAATGGCCACTCGCGCCAGGCGCCGCTCGACGGTGTGTAGCGCCCAACGCGACCGGCGGTGTACTCGCTGACCAAGATGCTTCCGCGCGAGTCGGCCCAGACGCGCCGCGTCCCCTGCTGGCGGGTCAGGGGCTCCAGCACGGTGGCCGCGCCGGTTTCGGGGTTGACGCGGGCGATGTGGTTGCCGGCCAGCGCATCATACCGGACTGGCCGCTGAACCGTGGCGCCCTTGACGCTGGCCCAGCCATCCGGTACGACAGGACAGGCGGGCACGATAGTCCCGGCTGGCCTGGAGGTGGGGATGCACGCGATCCTGAGCCGTCGCGCGTTGCTGGCCATGGCGGTGATGCCCGCGCTGGCAGCAGCCTGCGGCGGCGCGTCACCGGCGACGGTCGCGCCGGCGACGACCGTGCCGGCGACCGCCGGGGGTGCCCCTGGCGGCAGTGGGACGGCCGCCGCCACCCCACCGCCGATGACGGTGACCGGGGCGCCACCAGCGGTCACGGGCACGCCGGCCACTGACTTCGCGGCCCAGCTCGATCTGGCCAATCCGCGCCGTGGCGGGCGGATCGTCGAGGGCTGGCTCAGTGAGGTGCGGACGCTCAACCCGCTCTTCGTCACCGACCCGGTGTCGGGCCATGCCGTCAACCTGCTCTTCAACGGCCTGGTGAAGATCAACCCGACGACGCTGCTGCCCGAGCCGGATCTGGCTACGAGCTGGCGTCCCGGGGCCGACAGCCGTGGCTACACCTTCACGCTGCGCGGCAACGCCGTCTTTCACGACGGCAAACCCTGCACCGCCGAGGATGTCAAGTTCACCTACGATCTGCTACTGAAGGACAGCGTCAATGCGCCGCGCCACGCCGACCTGGCGGCTGTACTCGAGGGCGTCGACGTCGTCAGTCCCACCGAGGTCGCCTTCCGGCTGAAGCAGGTGTTCGCGCCGTTTCTGGCGACCCATGCCAGCTACGGCATCGTCCCGACCCACCTGCTGGCCAGCATCGAGCCGGCCCGGCTCGAGCAGAGCGAGTTCAGCGTGCTGCGGCCGGTCGGCACCGGACCGTTCCGCTTCAAGGAGTGGCTGCGCGGCAGCACCCTGACGCTCGCCCGCCACGACGCTGCTTTCACCGGCTCGCCATACCTCGATGAGGTCGTCCTGCGCGTCGTGCCTAGCCAGGATGTCCTCCAGACGATGTTGCGCCTGGGCGAGATCGACGTCGGCGTGCTGCGCGAGAGCGATGCCGATGAGATCGGCCGACAGCAGAACCTGACGCTGCACCGCGTCGACTCGCTCTCGATCACGCTGCTTGGCTTTCAGCTCGACCCGGCCCGCACGCCGCTTTTCCAGGATCGCCAGTTGCGCCACGCGCTGGCGGCCGGCATCGACCGCGAGGCGCTGATCCGGCAGGCGCGCGCCGGCCTGGCCCGGCTCGGCGGTGGCTCCGTGCCGCCGCCGTCGTGGGCGGCTGATGCCACGCTGACCAGCCGCATCCGCTACGATCAGGCCCGCGCCAATGCCGCCCTCGATAGCCTCGGCTGGCGGCGCGGCCCGGACGGCGTGCGCGAGCGTGAGGGCAAGAAGCTGGCGTTCGAGTTGCTGACCAACCGTGGCAGCGGCGGCAACCGCGTGCGCGAGCAGGTCGCACTGCTGGTGCAGGATGCCTGGAAGCAGCTCGGCGCGGACGTCAAGCTGACGCTGGTCGATTTTCCGGAGGTCGTCAACCGGCTGCGTCGCACGCACGAGTTCGACGTCTACCTGGCCGCCTACGCCGCCGATTTCGACCCCGACCAGCGGGTGCTGTGGAGCACTGACGCCTACCGGACCGGCTTCAACGCCGGCCGCTACAGCAATCCGGCGCTCGACAGGCAGATGGATGAGGCCGTGGCCACGACCGACCAGTCTCGGCGCCGCGACCTGTACGTGAAGATCCAGCAGATGCTGCTCGACGATCTGCCGGCGCTGGTCATCGACTACCCGCTGATGGCTTACGGTGTCACTCGCCGCACCCGCAACGTCATCCCCAACCCGAGCGGCCTCGGCTACAACGCCCACCAGTGGTGGGTTGTCGACGGCAAATAGGCTGTTTTGGCGGAGGCTGTAGACCGCGCCGGGGCGGGCGGGCGTGCCGGAGTCGAGCGCTGGTGGTACCTTTGGCGGGAGTGGTCGCGCCATGACGCCGACCGTCGCCCATGTTGCAGCAAGGGTCAACCGGTATGCCCACCGCCGATGTCAGCGTCGCCCTCGCCTTCCTGGCCGGCGTCGTGTCGTTCCTGTCGCCGTGCGTGCTGCCGCTGGTGCCGGCCTACATCGGACATCTGGCCGGCACGACCGTCACCGGCGCGGCGGCGCTCCCGCGCCGTGTCGTCCTCGGGCACGCGCTGACCTTCGTCGCCGGCTTCTCGACGGTCTTCATCGCCTTCTGGGTGTCGATCGGGCTGGCGTTCGACCTGCTGCGCGACTACGCGCCGCTGCTGCGGCAGATCGGCGGCGTTGTCCTGATCGTGATGGGTCTCAACCTGCTCGGTGTCTTCACATTGCCCTTTCTGTTCAAGGAGCAGCGGTTCGATCACCAGCGCACCGGCCCACCCGCGCTCGGCGCCTCCTACGTCGTCGGCATGGTCTTCGCCGCCGGTTGGACGCCGTGCATCGGGCCAGTGCTGGGCAGCATCATCGGCCTGGCCAGCTTCAGCGACACCGTCTGGCAGGGCGCCTGGCTACTGGTCGCCTACTGCGCCGGCCTGGGCCTGCCGTTCCTGGCGACGGCGTTCGCCTTCCGGTCGGCGGTCGGCACGCTGCGCCGGCTGCAGGCGCTGATGCCGGTCATCAGCCGCGTTGGGGCGGTGTTCATCATCATCGTCGGCGTGCTGATGTTGACCAACACCTTTGCCCGCCTGGCCGGCTTGTTCAACTGGGGCACGCTGTAGCTGGGTCATCGTCGGTTGGAAAAGGGACCGCCAGATCGCTCTGCTCCGCTCGGGAGGGTGCCCATGAGCCGGCCACCCCCACCGGAGATCGATCTCTGCCTGCCCGTTCCTCCGTCCGGACCGGCCACCTGGGCGGAGTCTCGGGCATGGCGCGCGACGGCGGATGTGCGCGCCGAGTGGGTTGACGGCGCGATGATCGTGCCGTCGCCCGGCGCACGTCAGCACGCTGCACCCCTGCCTCTGGTACAATCGCTGTCGGCCCGGCTGGCATGACCCCGGCGGTCGGTCTGGGGCGCTGACGACGAGCGTGGCGGCGGCGGGCGGTATCCGGCGATCGAGGTGGCGCGGCGCATGGCCCAGACGACGATTTCGCTCCGTCCGCGGCAAGTCGACCTGGTCGATCGCGTCTGGCGTGTCGCGTCGTCGGTCCGGCTCGGGCTGACATTGATCGGCCTGGTGGCGGCCTGCACGTTCATCGGCACGCTGGTGCCACAGGCATCCAACGCCGGTCTGTACGACGCGGTCGCCTACGCCAATTGGCTCGACTTCCAGCGCGAGCGCTTCGGCGTTTTCGGCAGCCTGGTGACGCTGTTCGACGCACTCGGCCTGTTCAACATCTTTCAGAGTTGGTACTTCCGCGTGCTGCTGGTGGCGCTGGCGATGTCGGTGGCGCTGGGTGGCATTCTCAACCGCGTGCCGCGCATCTGGCGGGGGGCGATGCACCTGCCGCCGATCCGAGTCGGGGAGCGCTTGTTCGAGGTGCATGAGAGCGCTCGCCACGTCGCGGCCGACGCCGCGCCGGCGGCGGCCCGCGCCGCGCTGACCGGCGCGCTGCGCGCCCGGCGCTATCGTGTTGTTGACGAGATCGATGGCGACCGAACGTACGTCTACGCCGATAAGCACCGCTTCGGCATCTTCGGCACGTTCGTCTCTCACACCGGCCTGATCCTGGTGCTGCTGGGCGCGCTGGTCGGCAGCGTCTTCGGTTGGCGCGACGATGTGTTCACCATTACCGATGGCTCGACGCGGCCGATCGGCTTCGGCACCGACCTGGCCGTGCGCAACGATCTGTTCGTCGACGAGTACGACCCGGCCACCGGCCAGCCGAGCGACTTCTACACCGACGCTGTCCTGTTGCGGCGTGCGGGCGATGGCTGGGAGGAGATCCGTCGCCACCGCATCCGCGTCAACGACCCGCTCGACCACAACGGGGTGGTCGTCCATCAGGCCTTCTTCGGCCCGGCCACCGTGTTGCAGGTCAAGGACAACCAGGGCAACGTGATGTTCCGCGATGGTGTGGCGATGCCCTGGCGCAATCCCGACGGCCGGCCGCTGGGCTGGGTCGACATTCCAGCCGGGCGGTTCCCGATCCCGCTGTCGGTGTTCATCATCGGGCGCGTGCCGGGTGGCCCGGCGGCCGACCCGGCGATCAAGCCGGGGCAGGTTGCCGTCGAGGTCTACCCGGCCGGCCGGGCCACGCCGGACACCTTGCTCTTCCGGCAGTTGCTCGATCTGGGCACGCCAGCGGTGCTGATGACGCCGACCGGCCGGCCACTGCTGGAGTTCACCTTCGAGCGCGAGCGCCAGTTCACCGGCCTCAACCTCTCCTACAACCCCGGCCTGCCGCTGATTTGGACGGCCTGCGTGCTGATGCTGGTCGGCTGGTCGGCCGTCTTCTACTTCCCCCATCGTCGTGTCCGCGCCGTCGTCGCGCCCGGTGCAACCGGGGGATCGCGAGTCAGCTCCGCCTTCATCAGCCGGCTGGACCTTGGCGCCCACCGGGAGCACGAGAGCATCACGGGCGATGTCGCCGCGCGCCTGCGCGCGGCGACGCTGGCTGGCGCGCCGGCCGGCATCAGTCAGCCTGATCTCATCGTATAGTCTTCTGAACGAGGGCCGGCGCCGGCCGGCGCCCCACGGAAAGGAGCAGCCGCACCAATGGCGAATCTGGCCACCTACTGCTTCACCGCTGCCTTGATTACGATGAGCGTGGCGGCCGGCTGCTACCTGTTCCACCTGGTCAGCCGGCTGCGTGTGCGCGCCACCCAGCTCCAGACGACGGCCGGCACCACCACCGGCGCGACGGTGACCGTCGGTGGCGCGACCGGCCCGGCCGATAGCGAGGCCGGCCGTTTCGGCGGGCTGCTGACCTGGCTGGCCTTCGCCTTCCTGATCGCCTGGCTGGTCTTCCGCTGGTCAGTCACCGGCCACGCGCCGTACTCGAACCAGTTCGAGTTCGCCACTGCCTTCACGCTCGGCATGACTGGCGTGTTTCTCTTTTTTCAGCAGCGCTATCAGGTGCGCACGCTCGGCGCGTTGGTCGTGCCGGCGGCGGTGCTGATGCTGGTGTACGCCAACTCGCTGCCGGACCGCATCCTGCCGCTGATTCCGGCGCTGCAAAGCCCACTGCTGACAATTCATGTAGCGATGGCAGTCATCGCCTACGGCACATTCGCCACCGCCGCCGCTGCCGCCGCGCTCTATCTGCTCAATGAGCGCGGTCAGATCGCCTGGCTGCCCAAGCCGGCCGCCTGCGACGAGATCGCCTACAAGGCGGTCATCATCGGCTTCCCGGCGCAGGCGCTGCTGCTGATGCTCGGCGCGCTGTGGGCCAGCATCGCCTGGGGCCGCTACTGGGGCTGGGACCCCAAGGAGACGGCGGCGCTGGTCACCTGGCTGATCTACGCCGGCTACCTGCACGCGCGCGTCCTGCGCGGCTGGCAGGGGCGCGGCGCGGCGATCCTGCTGCTGCTCGGGTTTGCCGCGGTGCTGTTCACCTTCACCGGCAACCACTTCCTCGGTGGATTGCATGCCTACGGCGGCCTCTAGCCGTGAGGTGCTGATGTCCACGCCATCCCTTTCCCCACCGTCCGAGACGACCGCGCCGCCACGACCCAGCGGGCCGCGCGGCTTGCTGGCCAACGCGCGGCTGCGCCAGGCACTGCTGGCGACCGTGCTGGCTGTCAGCATTCTGGGCACTGTCATCCTGGTCGAGCGTGGCAACGAGGCTCGCCGCATGACGACGATCACCGCACCGGGCGTCGCCAACGCGATCGCGCCGCGTGTCGACCAACCGGCGGCCGACTTCCAGGTGATGGGCGTTGATGGGCAGCCGATTGCCCTGTCGCAGTTCAAGGGGCGGCCGGTCTGGATCAACTTCTGGGCGTCGTGGTGCGCCCCCTGCCGCGCCGAGTTCCCGGACATGGACGCCGTCTGGCAACAGCACCAAGACAAGGGGCTGGTGCTGCTGGCGGTCAGCTACTCGGAGCAGCCGGCGGAGGTCATGGCTTACCTGGAGAAGGCGAAGCCGACCTTCACCATCGGCCTCGACCCGACCGGCACGGTCGCGGGGCAATACCGCGTGCTGGGCCTACCGACGCATATCTTCGTCGACGCTGACGGCATCGTCCGCGACGTGCGGGTCGGCCCGATGAACCAGGACTTGATGCAGGAGAAGCTGGAGAACCTGTTCAAGCCGCGCCGGCCGACGCCGCCCCGCCCGTAGTCCGACTTACCGGCCGGCGGCGACCGTCGCGATCGCCTCCACCAGGCGGTCCAGGTCGGCCTCGGACGTGAAGGCGGCCAGGGAGATGCGCACACCGGCGCCGCGCGCGGCCGACCGTTGCAGGATGCCCCAGCGCTCCAGCAGCGCCGCCGCCAGCGCCGGCCCACTCACGCCCTCGACGGCGACCGTGACGATGCCCGTGCCGGCGGCCGGATCGGCCGAACTGAGGATGCGCGTGCCCGGCACGCGCGCCAGGGCAGCGTGCAGGTCCGCCGCCAGCCGGTGGGCATGCGCCAGCACCGTCGCCGTGCCGAGCTTTGCCACGTACTCGACCCCGGCGACCATGGCGTTGTCATAGGCGAACGGGCGCCCGCCGTACTCGAAGCGTCGCGCGCCGGAGATGAACGACACCTGGTCCATATCGATCGCGCCGGCCGTCGTGACGCGGCTGCCGGTCCAGGTGACCTCGATGCGCTCCAGCGCCGCCGGGGCGATGTAGAGCGCGGCCGATGGATAGGGACCGAACAGCCACTTGTAGCCGACCATGGCGCAGAAGTCGCAGCCGGTGGCGCGCAGGTCGAGGGGAACCTGGCCGACGGTGTGCGCGCCGTCTAGCAGCACGAGCGCGCCGCGCGCCTGCGCCAGCCGGGTCATCTCCATCACCGGCAGCGTCGTGCCCGTCTCGGTCGTGATGTGGCTGATCGCTAGCAGCCGTGTCCGCGGCCCCAGCAGCGCCGCCAGCGCGCTCAGCATCGCCGCACCGTCGTGCGAGACGGGGAAGCGCCGCACGACGAGGTCCCGGCGGCGGGCGATGTTCAGCACCGGTGTCAGCAGCGCCGGATGCTCCTGGTCGCTGACGATGATCTCGTCGCCCGGCTGCCACGCTAGCCCCTCGACGACCAGGCTGACGCCGGTGGAGAACTGTGTCGTGAAAGCGATGTCGTCGGCGTCGACGCCGAGGAAGCGGGCCAGCGTCGCGTGTGCGGCGTCGGCGCGCACGAAGTCCTCATCGTGCATCTGGAGCCGCAGCGGCCCCTCCTCGCCCACCGCGCGCGGGATGCGCAGCAACTCGTCGATGACCGGCGTCGGCATCGGCGCCATGCCGGCGCTGTTGAAGTGCGTCACGTGCTTCAGCGATGGAAAATCCTCGCGCACGCCAGGAAGTGCCACGTCCGCCCCTCCGTCATCATCCGTCGGCCGTGTCGATCTACAGGGGCACCATCGCGCCGCTCAGGCTGGACTGGCTGCGCCGGCGCTGGCTGGTCGAGTTCCCCCACCGCACCTCACTTCGCGCGTGACCTGTCGCTCGCCACCGGCGGCGAGATCACCGGGCCGGGTCGCTCGCTGGACCGGTAGGAAGGGGCCGCTGGCTCAGCCGCGGGCAGCCGCCGCCGCGACGGCCGGCGAATGGGCCTCGAACGCGGCGATATCAGCGTCATATTGTAACGTCAGGCCGATGTCGTCCAGACCGTTGAGCAGGCACTCGCGCCGGAACGGGTCGATCTTGAACGCCGCCTCGAAGTCGCCCTCGTCGTAGACGACCTGCTGCTCCAGGTCGACCGTCAGCCGGTAGTCGGGAGTGTCGGCGGCCCGCTTCAGCAGATCCTCGATTTTGTCTTGCGGCAGCATCACCGGCAGCAGACCGTTCTTGAAGCAGTTGTTGTAGAAAATGTCGGCGAACGACGACGAGATGACGACCTTCAGCCCGTACTGCTGCAAGGCCCACGGCGCGTGCTCGCGCGACGAGCCGCAGCCGAAGTTCTTGTTGGTGATCAGGATCGTCGCGCCCTGCGCCGCCGGCTGGTTCAACTCGAAGTCCGGGTTCGGGGAGCCGTCCTCCAGGTAGCGCCAGTCGTAGAAGAGGAACTCGCCGAAGCCAGTTCGCTCGATCCGCTTCAGGAATTGCTTGGGAATGATCTGGTCGGTGTCGACATTGACGCGGTCCATCGCCACGGCGATGCCGGTCTCTTTGATGAATGGCTCCATGTCGTCCTCACTCCTCACTCATCACTGGTCACGTCCAGTCGCGGATGTCGACGAAGTGGCCGGCGATGGCAGCGGCGGCGGCCATCTGGGGGCTTACCAGATGGGTGCGACCGCCCTTGCCCTGGCGGCCCTCGAAGTTGCGATTGGAGGTCGAGGCGCAGCGCTCGCCCGGGCTGAGGATGTCCGGGTTCATGCCCAGGCACATCGAGCAGCCGGCCTCGCGCCAGTCGAAGCCAGCGGCCCTGAACACCTGGTCCAGACCCTCGGCCTCGGCCTGGTGCTTGACTGCCGTCGAGCCGGGCACGACCATCGCGTAGACGTTCGGGTTGACCGTGCGGCCTCGGGCGATGGCGGCGGCGGCGCGCAGGTCCTCCAGCCGGCCGTTGGTGCAGGAGCCGATGAAGACGCGGTCGATGGCGATGTCCTGCAGCGGCGTGCCGGCGGTCAGCCCCATGTACTCCAGCGCGCGCTCCAGGGCGCGGCGCTCGGTGTCGGTGCGGGCAGCGTCGGGACTGGGCACGTGGCCGGTCACCGGCGCGACCATGCCCGGGTTGGTGCCCCAGGTGATGTGCGGCGCGAGCGTGGCGGCGTCAATCACCACCGTCCGGTCGTAGGTCGCGCCGGGCTCGGACGGCAACTGCCGCCAGCGCGCCACTGCCTCATCCCAGGCCGCGCCCGTGGGCGCGAACTGCCGGCCCTTCAGGTAGGCGAAGGTCGTCTCGTCGGGCGCGATCATGCCGGCGCGGGCGCCGCCCTCGATCGACATGTTGCACAGCGTCATCCGGCCTTCCATGCTCAGCGCGCGCACCGCCTCGCCGGTGTACTCGACCGCGTAGCCGGTGCCGCCCTCGATGCCGATCGCGCCGATGATGCCCAGGATCAAGTCCTTGGCGGTCACGCCGGCCGGCAGCGCGCCGACGACGCGGATCTCCATCGTCTTCGGCCGGTCCTGCAGCAGCGTCTGCGTCGCCAGCACGTGCTCGACCTCGGAGGTGCCGATGCCGAAGGCCAGCGCGCCGAAGGCGCCGTGGGTGGCGGTGTGGCTGTCGCCGCAGACGATCGTCATGCCGGGCTGGGTGCGGCCCTGCTCCGGCCCAATCACGTGCACGATACCCTGGCCGGGGCTGTGCATGTCGTACAGGGTGACGCCGAAGTCGGCGCAGTTCTGGCTCAGCGCGTTCAACTGCTTGAGCGCGATCTCATCGGTGATCGGCCGGCTGCGCTCCCAGGTCGGCACGTTGTGATCGGCGGTGGCGATCGTCAACTCCGGCCGGCGCACCCGCCGCCCGGCCAGGCGCAACCCCTCGAACGCCTGCGGTGAGGTCACCTCGTGCACCAGGTGCAGGTCGATGTAGAGGACGGCTGGCTGGCCTGTCTCCTGGCGCACGACGTGGGCATCCCAAATCTTCTCGAACATCGTCCGCGGCGGCATGGTCTCCTCCTGGCGGCGCATCCTGGCGCCGGCCTATCGTCAAGGCTCAGCAGCAGCAAGCATACGCGGGCCGCTGGTACACTTCAAGCAGATAGAGCGGATAGCCGGTATCGGAATGATCGATACCGCGGGCTAGGAACGAGGAGTGGCGCGGCATGGTGAGTCTGTCGTTGGCCGACCTGGCCGGCGTCGAGGTGCGCGCCGGCGGCTTCGACAAGGCGGTGCTGCCAATCGGCGCGACCGAGTTCCATGGCGACCACCTGCCGTACGGGACCGACACACTGACGGCCGAGACGCTGGCGCGGCGCTTCGCCGCCGACCTGGGCGGCATGCTGGTGCTGCCGACGCTCCCCTACGGGCCGAGCGCGCACCACCTGGCCTTCCCCTGGACGCTGTCGATCCAGCCGACGACGTTGACGGCGCTGGTGACCGACCTGGCCGAGTCGCTGCTGCACCACGGCCTCCGCAAGCTGTTGGTCGTCACTGCCCATGATGGCAACCCAGCGCCGGTCGAGATTGCCTGCCGCGCGTTGCACGCCCGCCATGGGCTGTCCGCCGCGCTCTTCTCCGGCTGGCAGGGCAAGGCGCAGGCGCTGCTGGCGCCGCGCGGACTAGCCATCGATCTCGATCACGCCGGTGAGTCGGAGATGTCGCTGGTTCTCTACGCCGCGCCGCACCTGGCCCAGCCCGAGCGCGCCGCCGATCGGCCGGGAGAGGCGGTCGGGCTGCCGGTGCAGGTCTTTGGCGGCTATGACCAGATCATGCCCGACGGCTACGGCGGCGCCGCTAGCCAGGGCAGCGCCGAGCAGGGCCGGGCCATCGTCGAGGCGCTGGCCGGCTGGGTCGTCCCCTGCCTGCGCCGGCTGGACGCCCACGGCTGGCAGCCCGGCCCGTGGCTGGGCGAGGATTGAGGGACGAGCAGTGGAGATGCCGCAGCTTGACGCCTTCGCCCGCGTCGCCCGGGCGCGCTCGTTCAGCCGGGCGGCGCGGGCGCTCGACCTGGCGCAGCCGACCATCAGCGGCCGCATCGCGGCGCTGGAGGCGGCGCTGGGCGAGCGTCTCTTTCACCGGCGCGGCCACACGCTAGAGCTAACCGACGCCGGCCGGGCGCTGCTTCCCTACGCCGAGCGGCTGTTGACGCTGCGGGCCGAGGCGATCGCGGCGGTCGCCCAGAGCCGGGCCGGCACGCGCGGCCGGCTGGCGCTGGGGGCCGTTCTGGGCGCCACGCGCGATCTCGTGCCGCGCCTGCTCGGCCGGCTGTGGGCCGCCCAGCCGCACATCCAGGTCGTGCTGAGCGAGGCCGCCCAGCCGGAGACGCTGACCGGTTGGCTGATCGACGGCGCGGTCGAGCTGGCGGTCATGACGCGTGAGAGTGCCCACCCGCGCGCCGAGGTGCTGTGGACCTGGACCGAGCAGCACTTGCTGGTGGGCGCAGCCGGGCATCCGCTGGCGCAGCGGGGCGCCTGCCGGCGGGCCGATCTGGTCGGCCAGCGCTTCGGCGTGACGCCGACCAGCAGCGGGCCGTTGCTGGAGCGGCTGCTGGTCGGGCTGGGCGAGGCCGACATCGTCGCCATCGCCGGCTCGAACGTCTTCGCCGCCGAGCTCGCCTGCCGCGGCGAGGTGCTGGCGCTGGCGCCGCGCGGCGTCGTCGCCGCCGACCTGGCGACCGGCCGTCTGCGCGAGATCAGGCTGCTCGACGCGGCGGTGCCGCCGGTCGATATCGTGCTGGTGCGCTGGGCCGCGCGTCCGCTGTCGCCGGCCGCCGGCCACCTGCTCGCTGCAACGCAGGGCTGGCAGCCGCCGGGTGACGTGGCTGATGAGTGAAGGTTCTCGCGCCATGGGTGGATGATGGCAGCTTCCACCACGTTCACCGCGCTCGCGAGCTGCCTCATGGCAAGCAGGTGAAGGCTTGCTCGATAAAATGGGAATCCCTATCGTTAGGCGCCGGACCAGCGGTAACCCGAAGCGGCATCTCATCAATGCGGTCATTTCTAGCAGGATGTAGTTGTGCGTGACCAAATCTTCGTTGACAATCAGTAGCTGACCATCGCGTACTCCTTGCCAGGTAGTCATCATGATGAGTGGCGAGATCTGACGGACCCTTCGTGGAGCCAGCCAGGGCCATCACATGAGCCATCCGTGCTGCACAAAAGTATCGAGAAGATGAAAATCATTGAGAAAATTATATCAATCATATTATTTACCTACAAAACAATGCGCACCGATCGAGTGAGGCTCTGGGAGGCGGGCAGTGTCCCCGTAGCGATCGGGTTGACCAGGGATGATCCAAAACCTTGCGCCGGCGTATATAATAGTAGTCACTGGGAAGCGTGGCGGCGCTTTTGCGAGAGCAAGAGCGATGCCGACCTCCCGGCGCACATCAGAAGGGGGACACAGGATGGCTGTTGAGTTCGACGAGCATGACGTGGAGATTGACCCGACCGAGACGCCGACCATCGAGGAGGCCGGGACAGCGGCGCTGCCGGTGGTCGTGCTGGATGATAGCGTCGTCCTGCCGCAGATGAGCTTGACCCTGCCGCTCAGTGACGACTCGGTCGCGGCGGCGGTTGAGGCGGCTGGTGACAGCAAGACAGTGCTGCTGGTGCCGCGCCGGCCCGACGCGGAGGAGGGCGCTCCACTGGGTGAGGCGCTCTTCCACATGGGTGTTGTCGCGCGCATTGAGCAGGTCGGCTACGCGCCGTCTCTCGGCGGTCGCGGCGCGTTGCTGCGGGCCTTGGTGCGAGCCGAGATCGACGAGGTGGTCCAGATCGAGCCGTACCCGACGGCGACCTACACCGAGCGGCCGGACCGGTTCACCGCCGGCCCGGAGCTGGAGACGCTGACCGAGGAGACGCGCACCACGATCGTGGCGCTGCTCGATGCCCGCGGCGACGTGCCGCGCGAGATCCGGTCATTCGTGCTCAGCATCGCCGAGCCGGGCGTTCTGGCCGACAACACCGGCTACTCGCCCGACTACACCCGCGAGGAGCGGCTGGAGCTGCTGGCGAACGACGACGTCGAGGCGCGGCTGCGCCGGGTGCAGGAGTTGTACCGGCGGCAGATCGCCATCCAGCAGGTGCAGAGCAAGATCCGCGATGAGGTGCGCCAGGGCGCCGAGAAGCAGCAGCGCGAGTTCTTCCTGCGCCAGCAGCTGAAGGCGATCCGCAAGGAGCTGGGTGAGGACGAGGACGACGAGATCGACGAGTTGGCGTCGCTGCGCGAGCGCATCGAGGCCGCCGGTCTGCCGGCCGAGGCGGCCAAGGAGGCCGAGCGCGAGCTGAAGCGGCTGCGGCGCATCCCGACGGCCTCGCCCGAACACCAGATGACGCGGACTTACATCGAGTGGCTGGCCGATTTGCCCTGGAGCGTCAGCACCGGCGGCGCGATCGACATCGCCCATGCTCGTGAGGTGCTGGACGCCGACCACGAGGGGCTGACCAAGGTCAAGGAGCGGCTGCTGGAGCACCTGGCCGTCAAGCAGCGCCGCCAGTTGCGCGGCGGCGACACGACTGGCCTGCGCGAGCCGATCCTGGCGCTGGTCGGGCCGCCAGGCGTCGGCAAGACCAGCCTGGGCCAATCCGTCGCGCGGGCGCTGGGGCGCAAGTTCGTGAGGATGAGCCTGGGCGGCCTGCGCGATGAGGCCGAGCTGCGCGGCCACCGCCGCACCTACATCGGTGCGCTGCCCGGCCGCCTGATCCAGGCGCTGCGCCGCGCTGGCGCCAACGACCCGGTCGTCATGCTGGATGAGATCGACAAGCTGGGCGCGGACTGGCGCGGCGACCCGTCGTCGGCGCTGCTGGAGATCCTCGACCCGGAGCAGAACCACACCTTCCAGGACCACTACCTGGGCATCGCCTTCGACCTCTCGAAGTGCCTCTTTATCGCCACCGCCAACACGATGGACAACGTCGCGCCGGCGCTGCGCGACCGGATGGAGATGATCCAGATCCCCGGCTACACCGAGGATGAGAAGGTCGCTATCGTTCAGCGGCACCTGCTGCCCAAGCAGCGGTTGGCGCACGGCCTGACCGAGGACGATTGCGTCGTCAACGAGGCGGCTATCCGGACGATCATCCACGACTACACCCGCGATGCCGGCGTGCGCAACCTGGAGCGCGAGCTGGCCAACGTGCTGCGCAAGGTGACGCGCCAACTGGCCGAGGGCGCGGCGCCACCGGTCGCCGTGACACCCGAGACGGTCAAGGCCGCGCTGGGCCGCCCCCGCTTCCAGGCCGAGACGCGCGAGACGATCGATCAGCCGGGCATCGCCACCGGCCTGGTCTGGACGCCGGTCGGTGGCGACATCGTCTTCGTCG